>NZ_AP023410.1:3266885-3596270 GCF_000193495.2 Acetobacter aceti NBRC 14818
ACCTGTAGTTGAGCTGTTCGCTTATCCAGTAATCAAGACAGATCTCACATCTCTAACGTCCGCGCAGAGCCAGAACAGATTGGTGCCGTCAAATCAATGGTTCATAAATCTGTATCTTTGATAAGTGACAGAAACTTATGGATATGTGGGGAATGAGTGGCCTTGTTCCATGCAATTTGCAGCTCGATCCCCTGCGAAAGGCCAGTGATCGGCACGGCGGCGAGCGATGAGGGAATGGCGCATTTCATACATTCTGGCAGAATTGTTACACCACATCCTGCAGAGACCATACCAAAGATGGCTGTGATGTTTGATATCTTCCACGCAATATCAAGAGATACGTTGCTTTCTCTCAATAAGCTTTCAATTTTCCATCGATAAAAACTCCATTCATCGTCGTCACCCATGATGAATTTTAACGAGTTGATCATTGATGCCTGAACGAAAGGCCTGTTTGCTAAAGAGGCGGTAGCAGGCACGACGAGGAAAAGATCTTCCTGCCGCAAGGTGACAAAATCGATATCCTGATTCTGAATTGGACCGATAGTATAACCAATATCGATTTCATTTCGTGACAACTGAATCTGTTGAAGCTGACTGGGCACATAAAGTAAAGATATCAGAACATCAGGGAATGCTTCGCGAAAGGTTTTTACTGCTTTTGGCAGTAAATCTACCCCCGCAAAATTCATGTAACCAATTGAAAGATGCCCATAAAGTCCTTCCGCCACGGACCGTGCCCTCTTGATCGAGGAGATATAGCGGTCGATAACACTGCAGTTGGCTTCCAGAAAATACAGCCCGGCGTCTGTCAGGCGAACGTTATGCGTGGAACGCACAAGAAGTTGCACTCCTACCTGATTTTCCAGCTTTTGGATACGTCGTGTGAGTGCTGACTGGTCGATGTTCAGACGTGCTGCTGCCCGCCTAAAACTTAACTCCTCAGCCACCACGATAAATGTATCGAGTAAGCCGATGCTTTCCGCTCGCGCCACGATTTCTACCTTTCCTGCACAGGGCAATAAGGATGCGGATCATCCATGTCATCCTCAGGATACAGTAGTTAAGAACCAGCCTGCAAGCGGTGATGCATTTCACGCAAGAAAGGGTGTTCATTTGCCAATTCCCTGCAGCTTTCTCTCTGTGCATGTTGTTCTGGTATCGCAATGACGCTGCCTCGATAACGTGGGCATGGCGATGGATGTCTCTCGATGAAGGATGGCTCTGATGGCCCTTGATGCAAAAGAACTGGATCGCCTGCTTGAGCAGGCTTTTAACGAAGGCACACGTCTTTATCAGGAACGTGGTTTCCAGCGTCGGGTAGGATTTGGGTCACGACCTGCTCTCGTGAGCGTCGATCTGGCAAATGCGTGGACGCGTCCCGGTAATCCCTTCACCTGCGATCAGGAAAAAATGGATGGTGAAATCATCCCCGGCATGCAGAAGCTGCTTCGGACGTTCCGTGCTCATAAGCTGCCGGTCGTGCATGTTACGACAGCATACGAAATTACGGATCGCAATGCGTCTTTCACTGACATGGGACTCTGGCATGACAAGATCCCGGTAGATGTCGTTAATCTGAAAGATCGGGATCTGTGGGCAATCGACAGTCGTATTGCGCCGATCGAGGGCGAATATACTCTGCTGAAAAAGCGGGCTTCGGCTTTTCATGGAACAGAACTGGCAGGAATTCTACGTGCGGCTGGCGTTGATACGATCCTCGTGACGGGTGTGACTGCCTGTGCCTGTGTTCGCACGACGATTTGTGATGGGCTGGCTGACGGATTCCGGACAATTGCCGTCAAGGAATGTATCGGTGATCGGGTGCCAGGCGCTGTCGCGTGGAATCTTTTTGATATCGATGCAAAATTTGCAGACGTTCATACAGTTGATGAATGTGTAGAGAAAATTGCAGCACTCGCTGGCTGAGCTAGCCTGTCAGGGCACGTGAACATACATCGGTCCTGTTGCCGGTTCAGGCTGTGACGTAAGACAAGGGAAGAGACAGAATGGCTCGGATTGGGGTCGATGTAGGTGGCACGAACACGGATCTGGTGCTCGAATGTCATAAGGGCGTGTTCTACCATAAGCTGCCGACCACACTTGAAGATCAGTCTATTGGCGTGATCGAGGGAATTCTGACTCTGTGCGAGCAGGCCGGCATCCGGGTGGAGGAGGTGGAGACACTCCTCCACGGCACGACGACAGCAACCAACATCACGATTGAACACAACGGTGCCGAATGCGGGATGCTGACAACGGAGGGATTCCGCGACATCCTTCATATTGGCCGTCACAAGCGGCCATATAATTTTTCTCTGCATTTTGATGTGCCGTGGCAGTCACGGCCCCTTGTGCGGCGACGCAACCGTATCCCCATTGTAGAAAGAATTTCTCCCCCTACAGGAGAAATTGAAACACCTCTGGATGAGGTTGCCGTGCGGCAAGCCTGCGCCCTGTTTCGCAAGCGTGGGATCAAGGCTGTGGTGATCGGGTTCCTTTTCTCCTTTCTCAACGATGCCCACGAAGTGCGTGCCCGGGAGATCGTCTTGGAGGAAATACCAGACGCATTCGTATCAATTTCATCAGAAATTTCGAATACAATGCGAGAATATGAGCGTTTTTCGACAGCTGCCATGAACAGCTATGTCGGGCCGCCCACGTCCTTTTATCTTCGGCGTCTTCAGAGAGGACTTGAGGCCGCCAACATCAAGGCCCGGCTCCGCATCATGCAGTCGAACGGCGGAGTGGCATCGGTTGAAGACTGCTGTGAACGACCAGTGAACATTCTCATGTCAGGGCCCGCCGGAGGTGTGATGGGCGGTCTGTGGGAAGGCTCTGCTGCTGATGTTTCCAATATCATTACCGTCGATATCGGTGGCACGTCGGCTGATATTGCCGCCATCGTCAATGGTGAGGTGAAGGTCAAGAACCCTCGTGATACAGAGGTTGGCGGCTATCCTGTCATGGCACCGATGATCGATCTTGTGACGATAGGTGCTGGCGGCGGTTCTATTGCAAGAGTGGACGAGTTCGGCGCTTTCCATGTTGGCCCCAAATCAGCAGGATCGATGCCTGGCCCCGCATGTTATGCGCGGGGAGGGCTGGAGCCGACTGTCACCGATGCTCATATCGTTCTTGGTCGGCTTGATCCGGACAAGGCACTGGATGGTCGTCTGGCGCTTCGCCGCGATCTGGCGGAAAAAGCAATTCTTGAAAAAATTGCACAACCACTTGGTATTTCTGTTCAGGAAGCAGCTCTGGGCATTATTCGTGTCATTGATAACAACATGGCACTGGCAATCCGCTCCACGACAGTCGCCCGTGGCCTTGATCCGCGTGAATTCGCCGTCATGCCATTCGGTGGCGCAGGTCCATTGCACGGCGTTGCTCTGGCGGAAGCTGTCGGTGCTCCGGAAGTGATCGTGCCTGTGGCGCCCGGCATTACAGCTGCTGTCGGACTGCTCAGGACTGGTGTACAATATGAATATGTCGAGCCGGTGCTCGTTATGCTTCCTGCCCAGTCTGCCGATGTGGTCGGACGTCTTGAAGGCGCAGCAAAGCGTTTGAAGATTAACCTGCTGAGAGATCTTTCTTCTCTGGGTGAGGAAAACGCGACTTACGAGATTACCCTTTTTGGGGAATGTCGTTACGCAGGGCAAGGGTTTGAGTTACGTGTTCCACTGGAAAGTGACTCAATCTCACTGGATAATACAGGAAATCTTCTGAAAGATTTCCATGCCATCCACCATCGGGACTACGGCTACTCCTATCCTGATGCTCCTGTGGAGGTCGTATCGCTCCGGGCGACGGGGAAAATTCCACCTGGAGAAGAAAAAACAAGAGAGCTGCAGATTCCTGATGAGAAGGGAATTGATAGGGCTTTTCTCTACTCAAAACAGACTGTTTTCGATAACGGCCAAATCCTGGATACACCGCGTTATGACCGGACACGGTTATATCGTGGCGAACAGGTACGGGGACCTGCCCTGTTGATTCAGCAAGATGCGACGACGCTTGTTCCTCCTGGATATGCAGCAGAAATGCTATCACATGGTGGTACACGTCTGAAACGATATGCGGTATGAGC
This sequence comes from Acetobacter aceti NBRC 14818, assembly GCF_000193495.2. Lineage (NCBI taxonomy): Bacteria > Pseudomonadati > Pseudomonadota > Alphaproteobacteria > Acetobacterales > Acetobacteraceae > Acetobacter > Acetobacter aceti. The sequence continues at coordinate 3,270,976 of NZ_AP023410.1, forward strand.
GGAGATCAGGCTGTGAATAAATCCTCAGAAAATATCGTTCTGGATCCTATTCTCCTGCAGGTCATCCGAGGAGCATTTGAGACGATAGCCAATGAAATGGCGCATGTTCTCCATCGCATGTCCTTTTCTTCGATCATTCGTGAAAGCGAGGATCTGGGCGCTGGTCTTTTTGATTCACAGTTCAATACTCTTTGTGAATCAGAATCGACACCAATGCATATTGGTTCCATTCCGGCTTATTTAAGAGGTATTCAGGATACGCTGGAGGATGGTGAGTGGTATGACGGGGATATCGTTGTACACAATCATCCTTATCACGGTTCTTCACACAGCCCCGACCTTGCGATCGTCATGCCGATTTTCCATGAGGGACGACTGATCGGATTTGCCGCCAACACGGCGCATCACGTCGATATCGGTGCGGCGACGCCAGGTCTGATCATTGATGTTCCAGATGTATTCGCAGAAGGAATGCTGTTCGCTGGAAACAAGCTGTATCGTAAAGGGCAGCCGAACAAGGCGTTGTGGAATTTTATTCGCAACAACTCCCGCGCGGCCCAGCATCTTGTCGCTGATATCGAGGCGCAGATTGCCTCGGTTCGTCTTGGCAAGACCCGTTTTCTGGAGCTTATTGAGAAGTATTCGGAAAAGACCGTGCTGGCTGCCTCTGAGCAACTCATGGATTATGCCGAACGCATGATGAGGCAGAAGATTGCTGCCATCCCTGATGGTGAGTATTCCGCAAAGGGATATCTTGATGACGATGGTCGTAACCGTGGTCAGCAACTTCCAGTCGTGGTGACTGTCCGTGTGACCGGGGACAGTCTGGAAGTGGATCTTACCGGATCGGCTTCTCAAACACCGACAGCCTATAATGTTCCGTTCGAGGGTTCGACGAAAGTGGCAGTCTATGCTGCTTTTCGAAAGCTGCTGCTGGATAGTGCGTGTCAGGATGTTCCTGTTCCATCCAATGAAGGTTCGTTCCGGCCTATTACGGTTACGGCCCCGCTCGGGTCCATCTACAATCCGGTCTTTCCGGCCTCGGCGGAAGCCCGGTTTACCCAGTGTAACAGGCTGATCGATCTGATCCTGCGCGCCCTTGCGCCTGTCATGCCGGAACAGGTTATTGCGGGATCGTCGGCGTCGATCTCGTTCGCAGCCTATTCCGGATTGAAAAGTGATGGAAATTATTGGGTGTTTCTTGAAGTAAATGAAGGAGCGTATGGTGGTCGCCCTAAATCGGATGGTCCGGATTCAATCGATAATCTCATGGCAAATACACGCAACAATCCGATCGAGGACCTTGCCATGCACCTACCCATGCGTTGTGAGCGCTATGAGCTGCGTGACGATGTTCTTCCGGGTGCAGGAGAGTTTCGTGGTGGAATTGGTGTAGTCAAGTCTCAACGGATGCTGTCAGACGGTTTCATCACCCATGAATCGGAACGCCATACGGATGCGCCTTGGGGACTCTTTGCTGGGCATGATGGCGCTGTTGGCCGATGCACGATCGCGTCAGAACAGGATAAAAAAATACGAGACATGCCATCGAAATTTTCAGGGGAGATCGTCAAGTCCGGCGATATGATGACCTATTTCAGTCCCAATGGGGGCGGCTATGGGAATCCTCTGAAACGCACCCCCACCAAGGTGCTGGATGACGTGCTTGACGGCTTCTGCTCTGTGGAAGTGGCGCATGATATTTATGGGGTCGTTCTGGATCTCGAACGCGAAGTGGTGGATGAAGCCGCTACGAACGCCCGACGCCACCTCATGATGTCTTCAACTTAATAAATAAAAGCACAGTCAAGGAATGTTCGAGGATGCGCGTAGAACAAGGCGGCGCTGCGGCCGTTCTGGAGCGGGTGCCATCCCATCTTCAGACCACCACGCCTGAAAAGATTTTCTGGAGTCATTTTTCACCCAATCTGGCTCCTGCCGCTTGGGTGATTGGAACACTTGTCGTGTTTCTCGGTCTCTCTGGCTGGGCCGGCTTCTGGGTGTTGGTGATTGGCAACCTGTTAGGTTCATTACCTGTGGCCCTATGTGCAGTTATGGGCCCGCGTACAGGCCTGCCACAAATGGAGGCTTCACGCTTTGCGCTGGGCACAGCCGGCAAACGTCTGCCCTCGCTGATCAACTGGGTCAACTGCGTGGGGTGGGATGCCGTCAACAACGTGCCATCGGCTCTGGCTTTCATGCTGTTGTTGAAAATGGCTGGACTGAATACGCCATTCTGGCTTGCATTAGGTGTGTTGGCGACTGCGCAACTTCTGGCCAGTCTCGGTGGACATGATCTGGTTCAGGTGATCGAGAAATATCTCGGATGGATCTTGCTGACGGCATTTGCTATCGTGGGCTGTATGGCTGTCTCACATGCAGGTGTGGCCCCTTCTTCAGCCTCGGTCGCGACACTCAGTTTTGCCTCAGTGACCATCGCATTGGGTACTGTCAGCAGCTTCAATATGGGATGGGCAGCCTATGCATCCGATTATACACGCTATGTGCCGGAGAACACATCCTCGAAAACTGTTTTCTTGCTGACCTTTCTTGGAACATTTCTGTCCTCTTTTATCATGGAGCTGTTTGGCCTTCTGACCGGTGCCGCAATAAAAGATCCGTCACCGGGGGCGGTGATTGATGCGCTCAATCAATGGTCAGGTCCTTTTGCACCCGTAGCTCTCGCTGCTGTTGCGTTCTCATCGATTGCCATTAATGCGGCGAATGACAACACAGCGTCTTATGCCCTGATTTCAGCTGGTGTGCGTGTCAATCGTATGCTCAGCGTGGCTGTCACCGCGGGAACGGCCTACATTCTTGCCGTGATGGGAGAAGGTTCTTTTGTTTCCCTGTATGAAAACTATCTGTTGCTGGCGCTTTACTGGATTGCTCCCTGGTGCGGCATTGTCATGGCGGACTGGTATTGCCGTCCTGCCCATGCGCGATCAATGCGGATGCTGACCAAAGAGGGATGGACATCGTCGGCCTCACTCTTTGTGCTGGTCACCGTTCTGACAATCGCACTTTTCTCGTCCACTCCGATTTTTGTTGGCCCGGTTGCGCAACTTCTGGATGGAGCTGATCTTGGCTATCTGGTGGGTTTCGTTCTCGGTGGTCTCGGTCAGATTCTGATTTTACGCCAGCGTCACGGAGTAGAGATACTTCCTGAAAAGGAACATTTCCATGCTTGATCTGATTATTCGTAACGCAACTCTGCCTGATGGACGTAACGTCGACATCGGTGTGCGTGATGGCCTCATCGCAGTGATGGAGCCTCACCTTGAAGGTGACGCTGGGCAAGAGATAGACGCAAAATCATATTTGGTGTCACCACCTTTCGTCGATAGTCACTTTCATCTTGACTATACTTTGACGTCAGGACTGGCTCCTGCGAACCAGAGCGGCACGTTATTCGAAGGTATCCGTAATTGGCGCTCTATCAAACCATCTTTGACAGAAGAAGGAATTTACGAACGTGCTCGTCGCCTTTGCGAGCGGTCACTGACGAAAGGGATTCTGGCTATTAGAAGTCATGTAGATATTGGAGACCCTGAATTCAAGGGAGTGCGTGCGCTGCTGCGTCTTCGGGAGGATCTGAAACCGTGGATGACCATTCAGCTTGTGGCGTTTCCTCAAGATGGCTTTTTTCGTAAGCCTGATGCAGAAAAACTGTTTACGCAGGCTTTAGGTATGGGACTGGACGTTGTCGGTGGAATTCCGCACTATGAACGCTCCCGGAATGAAGGTGACAGAAGTATTCATGAACTGTTCCGTCTTGCGGCAGAAAACAATCTGCTCGTTGATATGCATTGCGATGAAAATGATGATCCGGAGTCACGTCATATAGAAACTATGGCTGCGTGCAGCGTGAAGTTTTCATTGCAGGGACGCGTGGCGGGGTCACACCTGACGTCCATGCATTCGATGGATAACGCCTATGCCGACAAGCTGATTTCCCTGATGGCGGAATCAGGCGTCGCGGCTATTGCCAATCCCCTGGTCAACATGACGCTTCAAGGACGCTTTGACACCTATCCCCGTCGTCGTGGCATGACACGTATTCCAGAACTTCTGGCTGCGGGTATTCCAGTAGGGCTCGGCCATGATTGTGTGATGGATCCCTGGTACGGGCTCGGTAGTCACGACATGCTCGAAGTGGCTTCCATGGCAGTGCACGGTGCACATATGACCGGCGCTGACCAGATTTCGGACTGTTTTGCCGGTATTACCACGCTGCCAGCACGGATTATGCATTTGGAGAATTATGGGCTGGAGGTCGGTAAAGACGCTGATCTTATCATTCTTCAGGCGAACTCAGTTATGGATGCGATCCGTCTCCGTCCGGAGCGGCTGTATGTGCTGCGGAAAGGTCAGGTAATTTCAACGTCTTTCCCTTCTGTTTCGACATTATATCTCGGCAATGAGAAGACAATCGATGCGGCGCGTGGCTGGTAATTGGGACGTGTCGTCAACTAGCGCCTGGCGTTATAAGGCTTATAATTTCATATGATCTGTGACGTTTTCTCCCCGATTTCTGGGAGCGATGGGAATGCGCCGGTATGGGCTGAGCGACAGCCAGTGCGAGCGGATAAAGGACTTTCTCCCCGGTCGTGAAGATCATGTCGGAGGAGCGGTCGCGACAACCGTCTTTTCATGGAAGAGGTGCTGTGGATTGTGCGCACTGGCAGTCCATGGCGTGATCTGCCTGCCCTGTTCGGCAACTGGAGCACGGCGTTCCGTCGCTTCAGCGACTGGTGCACTGCTGATGTTTTCAAACGGATTTTCGATGCATTATCCGGTGATCCGGATATGGAATATGCAATGGTCGATGCAACGATCGTAAAGATTCATCGTCATGGTCAGGGCGCTAAAGGGGGTCTCAGGGCCAAGCCATAGGCCGCTCGAAAGGCGGCATGACGACGAAGATTCTCGCGCTTACGGATGCTCTGGGCAATCTCGTTCGTTTCCGTCTGATGCCCGGACAGCGCTTCGACAGTGTGGAAGTGCCATCGTTGATTGACGGTCTCGAATTCGATGCCTTCATCGCCGACAAGGCGTTCGACAGCAACGCCATCATTGCCGAACTGAATGAAAGGGGCGCAACAGTCGTTATTTCCCAGCATCCGCGACGTTCAAAGCCGCTGCTGCTGGATCGGGAAATCTATAAATGGCGGATCTGACCGAGAATTTCTTCTGTAAGCTCAAGGAATTCAAACGCATCGCAATGCGGGCCGACAAAATAGACGCAAGCTTTAGCGCCATGACCTATCTCGCCGCAGCCATCATCCATTCGTGGTGAATCCCCACAAGCCCTAGTCTGACGGGCAAGGGAAAGCACGCAAAAGTGGCTCTGACCGCTCTCATGCGACGTCTCGTTATTCTGGTGAATGTCCTGTTACGTAATGATAGGTTATGGGAACCACGTCACACTTGACCAAGACGGATACTCATTCCTTGAGCCAGAAGATGAAGCTTGCTGCGATATGGATTGCTGACATGAAGGTGTGAGTACAGCGGTCATATCTGGTGGCGACGCGCCGCCAGTCTTTGAGCTTTGCGAACATGTTTTCAATCAGGTGACGTTTTTTATAGAGATGCCAGTCGTAAGGTGGCTTTGATTTCCGGTTCTTCTTCGGCGGAATACAGGCGGTGATATTCCGGTCTGCGAGAGACAGCCTGATTTTATTGCTGTCGTATCCCCGATCCCCGATGACTTCTTCTGTCTTATCGGGAAGATCGCTCAGAAGAAGGTCTGCGCCTTTGAAGTCACTCACCTGGTCCGCTGTCAGATGAAGACGGACCGACCGTCCCAGACCATCACATACAGCATGAGCTTTGAGTTCAGTCCGTCTTTGGTTCGTCCGATATGGCGGGGAAAAGCCCCTTTTTGAGCAAAGACGATGCCATTCTGTGCGCTTTGAGATGTGTCTCATCAATCATCAGACGCTTCGAACGGCCAGTCTGCTCTGTCAGGTCGACAAAGATCCTGTCAAAGACACCCAGGCGGCTCCAGCGGATAAACCGGTTGTATAAAGTCTTGTGCGGACCATGCGCTTTCGGGGCATCTTTCCGCTGAAGACCGTTGCAGATCACGTAAACAATTCCGTCCAGAACACGGCGGTCACCCACGCACGGAACCCCATGCGCCAGTGGGAAAAGTGCCTGATCTGTTCCATCTGATGCCCGAACAGAAAAACACGTCACTCACAGACCCATCCTCCATCAACAGGCCTGTGAATCACAACAATATACTCAGCTCAATAAATTAAAAGGTCCTGAGCCTAAATCTAAGAATGGATGATTCAAATCGATATAGGTCATTTGATGATCTATTGATGCCTGGAGCGCATTACAGGCTGTTATCTTGTCAATTCCCAAATCTTGATTAATCAGCTTATTGTTGCGATATCGAAATATAAATACATAAAAATCCATTGAGATCTTATAGTTAAAATTGAATATATTTCAGTAAAAATAAGTATAGATTTAATGTTATTATATACAAATATATTTTTATTTTTGTTTATTCGTCAGGTTGTTTCTGTATGTATGGAGGAAAAAATGGAAAGTGTTCTTTTGTTCAATATGTTAAATGTAAATAAAAAAATTTTTATGTATTATTTTGAGAAAAAATTTTATAGAGTAAGTTTGTGTGTAGGGTTAGCCTCATCGTTTACTTTATATTCAAGTTGTTCTTTGGCTGGCGATATAAAAATTCATCGCGAAAGGTCTGTTTCTAATGGTTATGCAAAAAATAACAAAAATAATAGAACAGTTCTTGTGGATCATATAGGGGGGAAGCGATCACAAAAAAAGAAAACAAAATCGTTTGCTGCAATAGGATCAGAAGAAGTTCATGTTAGTTCCGTCCGGCATGGCGCTGTTGGGGGGGGGCGTATGATTAATCTGTCAACTCCAAGCGCAATGAGTGTTGTGGATCGTGCATATATCACTATGCGGCCTCCGCAAGGAAATATACTTCAAATAGCCCAGAATATGCCGGGAGCTAATGTTACAGCAGCAGATCCGTATGGTGTCACTAATAATGTGAATTTTACCGTTCGAGGACTTAATTCGGCCGAGATTGGTTACCTTTCGGATGGTACGCCGCAGAATGATACGACTGCGGGCGCGATTTATCCTACTCAGTTAGTTGACGTCGAAAACCTTGATCAAGTTCGTTTAAGTCAAGGAGCTTCAAGCCTCGATTTGCCTATCTTTAGTGCTCTTGGTGGTGTGTTGTCCTATACAACGATTGATCCTTCTAAGAAAGCGGGTGGTTATGCTGAATATATGATTGGGAAATATAATGCTCAGAAAGAATTTGGTCGAATCCAGACTGGAGAGATAGGCAAATCAGGTATTCGGTCATGGGTGTCTTTTTCCAATTTCTTCGACCATCATTGGAACGGTCCAGGAATTGATCATAGAAAACATATCGATGCAAAAGCTCTCAAGGAGTGGGGGGATGGTAATCGTATTTCCGCAATATTTTCATGGTCTGATGCAGATTTAGCTCAATATTATAATCCGACAATGTCAGACTGGAAGGAAAAAGGAAATTCAAATTATTACAGAGCAACGTTCAATCCATCAGGAAGTGCAGCGGATAATGCATCATATTGGAAAAATCAACGAAATGAATGGATGGATGTAAACGCCGCGCTTCCTTCAAGCTTTACTTTGACAGATCATCTGAAGCTCAATGTTCTTCCCTATGTCTGGAGAGGATGGGGTAACGTGACTTATGGTAGCACCGTTAATCCGTCAGGCTCTTATTATGGTACTACATATATGGATGGTCCTGGAGCAATACCATATACTGATGCTACAGGTGTCGCGCCGGTAGCATCGCGATATGTGTTCCTTGATTCTCGTGCAGGAATTACAGCAAAAATAAACTACTCATGGCATAATCATGATTTTGTATTTGGAGACTGGTACGAATACGATGATAATACCAATTATGTTGATATGGTACCCCTTGGTCAAACAGGGGATCCTGTAAATATTTGGAAAGCATCCCGATTTGCGTTGCGTTACAGTAATGGAACACAGCTGCGTGCGTTAGACTGGAATTTGATTACTCAAGCAAATTCACTATTTGCTGGAGATAAAATTACATTTCTAAATAAAAAGCTTACAATTAATGTAGGAATTAAAGTTATCATGCTTGACCGTTTCGGGGCGAATCATTTGCCGGGTTCACAATATGCAGTAGGCCAAAATATTACAGAACCGTTGCCAGAATTTTCTGCACTTTATAAATTTGATAGACAAAATCAGTTGTTTTTTAATGTGAGTACAGGTATGCGAGCTCCGTTGGGGCAGAGTTTTTTTAATTCTTATAATCTCTCAACCGGAGATGTTTCTCAGAAGGGAACAAGCAATGAACGTCCTGAGTATGCAATAAAGGAAGAGTTAGGATACCGTTACCAATCAAATCTATTTCATGCGTCCGCGACGTTGTTCAATTATGATTTTAAGAACAGGCAGGTATCCACGCTTGAAAACTACAATGGAGATTTGATTAGTTCAACTATTAACGTAGGATCTCAGACAACCCGTGGTGTCGACGTTGAGGTGGGAACTCACCCATTTTGGCATTTTAGCCCCTATGCGAACTTTGAATTTGTTCACGCCATAAATGATAGCAATTTCTTAACTCAAGGATGTAGCAATGCGGGAGTCTGTCAGTCTGTTGCATTAAATACGAAAGGAAAATACGCAACGCAGACGCCAGCATATCAAGCGTCGTTTGGGTTATCTTATAATGACGGATTGTTTTTTGGTAATTTTGATCTTCGGTATACTGGGAAACAGTATACTACTTTCGTAAATGATGAGCACATGCCTTCACAGCTACGTGGTGACATTGCGGTCGGTGCGAATTTGCCGTCATTTTCATATATGAAGTCGCCGAAGATAAAATTGAATTTTTTAAATATTAGTGATCTTCATCATCTTGCCGGTCCAGCTTCCGTTACATCAAATGCACATGATGTTATTAGTAAAAATAGCTATGTAGTTAAAGGATCGGCTCCAACATATTATCTTGGATACGGGTTTACCATGATGGCAACATTTTCGAGCTCATTTTAGATTCAGGTACCATTTATTTTTTGGAAGAAATTTTGATTCAGGCTCTGTGAGAAGACTGAAGGCGAGTAATCTTTTCTGGCTGACGGACGAGCCGATGGCTCGTCCGCAACTGTTTCAAAAGCTATGATCGCTCCCGAGTTGACGATCCACATGCTGAGCAGAGTCACCTTCGTGAACCGTAACGGGTTGCCACTCCGAGAATACGGGCCATACAAGGTATTGTACAATTTACTGAAAGTTTTAGGATTACCATAGAGGAGAAGGAAATAAAGCCCTGCATACTTGACCGGAAATCCAGTGAACAACCAGCTGGGCTGAGAACCTGTTAATTTATTGAATTGAACTATGTTCCGTGATTCACGAGCTTGCGGTGGAGGGGACTGTCAGTGATGTGTTTTTGCTGTCTGAGTAATAGATAGAACGGATTAAGCCGTATTTTCCGTTGGCGCGTGGTATGTCGCATGTAGATGGCCATCATGTTTTGAATGGGCTTGCATATATGATCTGGAACGGCCTTCAGTGGAAAGACGCTCGGAAAGCGTATGGTCGGCGCAGGACTTTATATAATCGCTTTAGCCGGTAGAGCCGTCTCGGCCTTTGACCAGATCTTCGTCGCCCTGATGGCGAGGACCATCCGGTGGTCCCGTTGCATCTGAGCGCGGATCACGTCAGTGCTGTCAGAGGCGCAGACGTGCTTCTGGAATATCTTCATTAATCTGCAACAGAGTAGCCGAAGATCCAGATCAGTATTAGATATTTTAAATGATAATGATTTCTTTTTTATGGAAACGTTGTGGTAGCCTGAATGACTGAAGTGAGATGAATTCTGATGACAGTTATACACTCATGAGCAACGGATTCTTTCAATAGAATACTGATCCATTTGTCCGTCTTCCGAAAGGAATGTGGCGTGTTCAGCCTGCGCCATCAGGAGATGGTTAAACGGATCATGATGATGCGGAGGCAAAGACATCTGCAGGTGTTCGGACTGTATTTGCAGCAGAGAGAAATCTTCCGCAGGAATGGCTGCCAGAATATCGTTCATATCTGCATCCAGTTTTCTGATACGGATTTTGATCGCAATCTCCCATAATAATACGATACTCACCAGAATATCGTGTGCCGGATCTGCACGGCCCGGATATTACCGGTTCGTTTGTAAATCATGGCGACTTTAGTCCAGCGGAGCGAATGAGTTCCATTATTCCCCGGGGATTAGTCCTACCGCCTGAACCCATTGATCCAGAAGCCGGACGTATTGCCTTGTGCTCAGGTGAACTCTGGCGCTTAGGCGACTTGGAAAAATATACTCATTCAGGCCACCACCGCTATGCTCCAGCCACGTTCGCGCGCTTTCTCGCGTCGTTTCCGTAATCTCAAACTGCACAGGCCGCCGGTTTTTTTTTGCTGGACAACCATGGCTCGGTGGCGCACCTGACCGCTGGTAACGACGTCGCCGATACGAAGGCTGACAAGATCACAGCCTCTAAGTTTGCTATCGAGAGCTAGATCAAACAAAGCTCTGTCTCTGATACGCTGTTCGCTCCCCAGCCAGAACCGAATAGCCCAGACGTGCTTTTCTTTGAGCGCCCCCTTGGCGCCAACCATTTTTCCTGCATTCCAAGGTACGGACGCCTTCAGCGTAGGCGATGGAAAACGAGTTTTCTTCTCCATGATATGTTCTCCTGATCAGCAGCACATGCAGCAATCAGAAGTCTGGAAAGGATATCGGCGGATAACGAGGACTGTGGCAGACTGTCCGCTTTCCGGGAGCCCGAACGGCTCCGCTTATGACCGACATGTTCTTGAAGCCGGCAGGCAGCTATGCGGGGAGAGCGGAATGTGCGGTAATGTCTGTATAAATAAAACACCAAACATCGATCATTTTCTCATTAATAAAAAATATAATTTATAATTATTAAAACTAAAGACGTGTAATCCTTTCCTGTATGTCACGAGCCAGTCCATCCAGATCAGAATAAATAAAAGCTTGATTAATACCAAACATTCTCAATTGATCACGGATAAGATTCCTTACGCCAAAAGGAATAACGTAGCGTGTGATGCGACTGCTAGTAGCGTGTGATGCGACTGCTAAATGGTTCATGTGGGTCCTTTTGAATGGAAAACAGACCTCCTTGTGCTGAAATTCTCGAAGTTACATGGGTTGGAAAGAAATAACCCCAACTGTTGAAAAGATCAGCGTCACGAGTGTCAATTGCTGGCTGTTTAACACGCCAAATATAGAAAACAGCTGATCCGTCATATTTAGGAGTTCCTATACACTCATGACTGAGCCACTGTTCATTAACCTTATCACCAATAGCAAAGAATAAAGCGACTAGCGGGTTCGTGGTCCAGTCTAATAACCGTGTGGGTAAACCGTGATGTTGCGCAAGAGCAATCCAATCCCATTCATTATCTGGGATAGTAGTCAAAAAGGGCCGTGCTGCTGCTTTAAACCGAGCAAGTGCACCTCGTTCATCAACGACTTCACTTTTATATTCCAGATCGAAGTGAAACTTTCCTGTTTTTTCTGGTGGTTTTGGAGTGATTCGTCCAATTTTTGGGATCAACTGCCAATCATTTCGTTTTTCGCCACGGAAAAAATATCCTTTGTCGGGTTCTATTCCGGATATTACCCTGAGGAAATCCTCAAAGCTTTTAATTACGTTATCAGGGTTATTTTGTGTCATCAGTCTTCAGCATATTTAAAAAACAGTATTTGAATTTATTCGAAATTTATCGACGCATAAATATGCGTATTTTGCAGAGCACATGCGAGTATATTGAACGGCAGAAATCGAAGTATACCGAAAAGGAAAACCGATGCATATTGCCTGCTTGGGCAAGAGATCAACTGCCAAACGGATGTCTCATATGAAAGCGAAAGCTATTGTATTTGCTACGATTGTGATGAGTTTAAAAACTTTCAAGAGATTTGATCTTATTTGAATAATCTTTCATTGCTCTATATTAAGAAATATCCAACCATCTATAGCAGATAACGCACTCAGCAGGACTTCTTCCTGTAAAGCCAAGCATAAAGCGATGGCAGAACCAGCAATGTCAGCATCGTGCAGGACACAAGCCCACCGATGACAACCGTCGCCAGCGGCTTTTCAACCTCCGCGCCTTCGCTCATGGAGAACGCCATGGGGAAGAAGCCCAGGCAGGCGACAGTCGCCGTGGCCATGACGGGCCGGAAGCGTTCGCGAACAGCCTCGATCGCAGCGTCAAAAGGAAGGAAGCCTTCCTTTCTCAGATCGTGAATGTAGGACACCAGCACGAGACCGTTCATGGTGGCCACACCAAACAAAGCGATAAAGCCGATACCGGCCGAAATGCTGAACGGCATGCCGCGGAAGTAGAGTGCGAGAATACCGCCCGTTGCGGCGAACGGCAGATTGACGAACACAAGCGCCGCCAGTCCCAGTTGCCCAAGCGCCATCATGAGCAGCAGGAAGATCAACCCCAGCATGATCGGCACGACAATTTCAAGACGGGCCACGGCTGTCTGAAGATTTCTGAACTGGCCATTCCATTCCAGACGATAACCCGGAGCGAGTTTGATGTTCTTCGCTACAGCGTCCTGAGCAGCCTTGACGAAAGAACTCAGGTCCCGCCCTCGCACATTGGCCTGCACCATGGTGCGGCGGAGCCCCTGATCGCGGCGTATCGTCGGCGGTCCATCTGTCAGCACGATATGCGCGACCTGAGAGAGATTGATAGTGCGGTCGTCGCGGGTGATGACGGGGAGGGCGCGGATATCATCGATATTTTCCCGAGCATCTTCCGCAAAACGGACCTCAGTCGGAATCAGCGCGTCATCGACGGAAACGGGTGGACCGAAATGACCGCCCAGCGCCTCCACCACGTCCATGACGGAGGACGTCTCCGTGTTGAGCCGTCCCGTCATGGTGCGATCAACGTCGATATGAAGATACGGGATGGTGCCGACATCCTGCGGCGCGACGTCGGCGGCACCGGGAACTCTGGCGACCACGTCGGAGACCTGCGTCGCCAGCTTCGACAGGACAGTCATGTCGGGACCATAGATGCCGATCGCAATCTGTGACCGCACGCCGGAAAGCAGGTCGTCCATGCGCATCTGGATCGGCTGGCTCCAGTTGAACAGGGAGCCGGGATTGTTCTTCTGCAATGCGTCGTTGAAAGCCTTGACCAGACCTTCCTGCGTGCTGGCGGTTTTCCATTCGGAATGAGGCTTGAGCAGCACATAGGTGTCGCTCTGCTCTCCACCCTGTGGATCGGTCGGGATAGCCGACGTGCCGGTATTGCTGACAACCGTGCGCACGTCCGGGAAGGAACGGAGTGTCCTCTCAATGGCTTGCACCGCCTTTAACGACGCATCAAGGGAAATGCCGGGAAGACGTGTGGAGGTGACGACCAGATCACCTTCCTGAAGCTGGGGGATGAACTCGCCGCCCAGACGGCTGGCAACAAACACGGAGAGAATCAGGAAAATGACCGCCACGGACATGACCTGTTTCGTATGCGTCATGCAGTAGCGGGAGGCAGGCTGGAAAAGACGCCACATGAAGGCGATGAAGCGGGTGTGATGATCTTCGTGCTTATCCTGCGCATGCTCATCGGGTTTCTTGCCGCGTCCGAGAAAAATACAGAGAGCCGGAATGCAGACCAGCGAGTAAACAAGCGAGGCGATCAGCGCCAGAATGACCGTTTCCGCCATCGGGGTGAACATCCGGCCTTCGACGCACTGAAGCGTGAGGACTGGCAGATACACCATGGCGATGATGAGCACGGCGAAGGTGACCGGGCGGATGACGGAGCGCACGGTGGACAGGATGGTGGTCGGGAGTGGCGTGTCGTAACGGCGGCGGTGCAGCACGTTCTCGACAATGACGAGCGAACTGTCGACGACCATGCCGAAGTCGATCGCGCCGAGGGAGAGCAGGTTGGCGGAGATGCCCAGATGCCGCATGCCGACCATGGCCGCGACAAGCGAGAAGGGGATCACGGAGATGATGACGAGAGAGGCCCGCCAGTCACCGATCACCAGCAGCAGGACCACCAGAACCAGAATGGCGCCGAGTGAGAGGTTTTCCCTGACCGTATCGACGGTTTTTTCAGTCAGGCTTTCCCGTCCGTAATAGGGTTCCAATGTGACGCCAATGGGCAGAGACGCCTGAATTTTCGGCAGTTCGGTTTTCAGATCGCTCAATGTCGCCCGCGCGCTCGCGCCTTCCCGCAGAAGCACGACGGCGCTGACAATCTCGCCCTGTCCGTCTCGGGTGACGCCGCCCATGCGCGGACGGCTGCCTTTCCGCACGATGCCGATGTCGCGCAGATGAACGACTTCACCATTCGGACCGCTGCGGACCTGCACTTCACCCAGTTCCGCGAGATCGTCGATCAGCGAACGGCCGACAATGATGTGCTGCTCGTCATTATGCTCGATCCATGCACCGCCCGCTGCTTCATTGCCGGTATCGATGGCGTCGAAAGCATCCGACACAGACACGCCGTAACGTCGCATGGCCATTGGATTGAGCGCGACTTCATAGGTCTCGGAAGCGCCGCCGTTGATGTTGACATCCACCACGCCGGGAACGAGGCGCAGGCGCGGCACGACGTTCCAGACCATTAGCCGGTTCAGGTCTTCAAGCGACTGGTCCCGACCCCGAATCTGTAGGTGGAGGATCTCGCCCATGCCGGTGGACATCGGCCCCATGTCGATGGACAGACCATGGACGGACACGCTGTCGCGGGCTTCAGGCAGGCGCTGCGAGACCAGTTCACGGGCGCGGTAGATGTCGGTGGAATCGTCGAACTGGAGATAGAGAACGGCCACGCCGGTGCGCGATACGGAGCGCATGCTGGTCAGGCCGACGACGCCGGACAGGGCTTTCTCCACAGGCGAGGTGACGAGTTTTTCAACCTCCTCCGTCGGCAGGCCGGGCGCTTGCACGGATACCAGCACCTGACGCGGCGAGATATCCGGAACCGGTTCCACCGGCAGACTCCTGATGTCTGCCAGTCCGGCCACCATAAGAAGTGTGACGATACAGAAAAGGAAAAGGCGCTTTTCGATCAGCCAGTGCAGAAGCTTCATAAGGTCAGCCGTTGGCCTCGGCGGAAGGAGCAAGGATGGCCTGTGATTTCAGGGTGAAGCTGCCCTGTGTCACCACGGTTTCGCCACCCTGCAGGCCTGCGGTGATGATGGTCTGTCCTTCAAGAGAGGGACCGGTCTTCACGATGCGCAAACTGTAGCGATGGGGAGCTGTCAGCACGAAAACGCAGGGCGATCCCGCAAAGGTCTGAAGAGCCGTGCTCGGGATCAGAACGCCTTCGACCTTGTCGGAGGAGAACAGACGCGTTTTTACCAGCATGCCGGGGCGCAACTGCTGCTGCGGATTTTCAACAAGGCTGCGGGCGAGAATGTGCTGGGTTTTTGTATCGACGTGGCCTTCGATGACGTCAATGCGTGACGAAAGAGGGGCTTCGCCGGGTGAAAGCCATGTGAGTTGGCGGTCGCCGGGGCGGATACGGGGCGCTGCCTCCTCATCGACCTGTGAGACGATCCAGACGTGAGACAGGTTTTCGATTTCCACCGGCGCGACACCGCTGGCAGTCATTTCCTGCCCGGTGGCGACATTGATGCTCGTGACAATGCCGCTGATTGGAGACACGACGACTGATTTCCCTTCATCGGGATGTTCCATACTGGACTGATAGCGTCGGAGATGTTCGGCCATACTCCGAAGTGCGGCTTCCCGGCCATGCACGAGCGCATCCGCCTCCCGCAAGGCAGCGCCCCGTCGCTCCAGTTCTCCTACCGAAACCGCGCCCCCCTTCAGGGTGCGGGCGCGATCATAAAGCTGACGGGCATTTTCACGTCTGGCGCGGGCTTCCTGTAGGGCGGCCTCCGCGGACAGGCGCTGTTGCGTGTCGTCGTTCAGCGTAAAGTTCTCATAAGTGAGCAGGGGCTGGCCCTTGGTCACCATCTGTCCGGCGACCACCGCCACATCAAGAACACGTCCGCTGCCGACGGGGCGGATATGCGCCACCTTCCGGGCGTCGGCGACGATATAGGCTGGAACATCCATGTGATGCGGCAGGGCTCCTGGATGGGCGACTGCCGTGTGGATATCCTCTGCGGCAAGCGCTTCATCGGAAATCGTGACTGTTGGGAGAGGCGGCGCGGCATGGGCGGAAGGCAGAAATGCGGAACTGGCGAGCAGGGTGCTGAGCAGAGCTGACACAAAAGAAGGCGAGAAAACCCTGTTCGTTTCGATCATGGAATATTTCCGCTCATAAGAATCATCCGGGCTATCGTGGCTCGCATGACAATGTCTGCCTGGGCATAGCGTTCAGCGGCTGTAAGAGCAGTTCGTCTGGCACGCAGATACTCGATCACCGGGATCTCGCCGACCTGCCATGCTTCGGCAAGATCTGCGGCGCGACGATCCGAGTGGACGCGTAACTGACGTGCATGTTGAAGAATCTGGGTGGAGGTCGTCAACTGGTTATGCAACTGGCGATATTCGGCCTTGATCTGGCGATGCGCCTGCGTGACGTCGCGCTCCGCCCGACCGACAGCCTGGACCTCTTTCATGACCATGGGAACATTTCTGGCTTCGCTTGGCAGCGGCACCTGAAATTCAACGCCGATTTGTGTGTCCCAAGGGCTCTGATACTGTTCCTGTCGGCTGAGAATGACCCCAAGCGACGGGTTGGGCATGTAGGAGTGGCGGGCGACGGAATAGGAAGCCTGCGCCTGTTTCAGGGCGGATTCCGCAAGCTGAACACGGGGATCATGCTCGGGGTCGAGTTGCGAGCCGACTGGCCCCAGCCCCCGGCCGTCAATGCCGGAAAGATCGGGAAGGGTGTCTGTGCCTGTCAGGGATTCCAGTTCAGCGCGAATATTCTCAAGCCTTTGTCGGGATTCCGCCAGCGTACCGTCCACGTCTTCCTTTTCGGTGACCGTTGCCTCGTAATCCGTGTTGGAGACTTCTCCTGCATGAAGGGCGCGCTCAACATCCGACATGGTCCTGCCGAGCACGTCGCTGACGATTTCCTGATTGCTGATTCGGGCGCTGAGGACCGCGCCTTCGCTGGCAAGATCAAGAACATGCACGGCGACAGTCAGCTTCTGCACCTGCTGCTGGTGTGCGGCGACTTTCTCATCGGCAAGCGCCGCCTCTTCCGTGGCCGACCCCTGTCCCGGCAGCCAGAGA
This sequence comes from Acetobacter aceti NBRC 14818, assembly GCF_000193495.2. Classification (NCBI taxonomy): domain Bacteria; kingdom Pseudomonadati; phylum Pseudomonadota; class Alphaproteobacteria; order Acetobacterales; family Acetobacteraceae; genus Acetobacter; species Acetobacter aceti. Next base: position 3,288,297 of record NZ_AP023410.1, read on the forward strand.
GGCACGCTGATCTGTCCCTGATAGGTTGTGTAGCCTACATGGCTGCCGATGAAATGATCATCCATGTAGAGGCCGGAGACGGTCGGCCCGTCAGGGAACCATGAGCGTGCGGCCGAGGCGCGCTTGCGCGCCGACAGGGCGTCCGTCGAGATGGATTTACGGGACGGGTCCATTGTCCAGGCCGACTGGATGGCTTCACGCAGGGTTTCTGCGTGCGCAGGGACACCCGAGGCAAGAAACAGTCCGCATATCGTCGCTGTTCGAACGCGAGGGACGCGGATCAGCGAGAGACAAAACGAAAGACGCGTGACACACTCTGGAAACAAAAAAGTCCCTCACAGAACAGCAAAGATACTGAAACAGGTATAGGATGCAGCCAGTTACGACGGAACGGTTAAAAAGATTAAAAATATTTTATAGAAACAGGGTGAACATTACGCAATCAATATAAAAAGGCAATCAGAACACGCTGTCCATATATATGTTTTGACGGTCCTGAGCGCCGCGACCGATCCGGTTGGGTCCTGGCTTCATGTCTGGGAAATGCTGACGGGAAGAGAAGTATCTTGGGCAGTTTTTCTGATACCTCTGCCTCAGTAAACAGATGTTAAAAGTGTCTGTTGTCAGAGTGGAGGAAGCAGCAGAACGCGGTTCAGGCTTTCCAGTCTTGAGAAAAGCTCTGCCCACACCGTGAAGAATTTCCGCTCTGAAAGACCGCGTTCCTGCATGATGGCGGCAATATCTCCCACAGTCCGCGCACCATCAATCAGAGGGAGAATGCTGCGTGCCTGAGTGGGCAGCGGAACCGGAACCGTCAGGGTGCCGAATGCAAAAGGTAGAGTGCTGTTGGGAAGAATCTGTTTTGCCAGCTCATCCCCCGGTATTTCCCGCATGACAGGCACAGTCGTCGGATCACAGCAGTCTGGCGGCATGGGGCGCGATCCGTTCCGCACGACATAGGCCACATGCGTCGCCATATTACCGGTCAGGGATTCCGCGACCTCGGCCTTTTCCCGCCATGACAGGTTCTCCACGCGGGCACGCAACTTCGGATCCGGCAGAAACAGCGCGGGATCGTAACGGGCAGGTTCCATCAGGCAGGATGGTTCAAGACCGGCTTCCGTCAGCAGATCAAGAAACGCGCCGATCGTATAGGCGCGGTCGCGGGGATTGAGCAGCAGATCGTAAAGTCCGGCGTCACCACCGGTCAGATGATCACCGAAATTGCCGTTCTGCCGCAGCCATGCCGTGGCGGGAAGTGTGCGCATGACCCGCTTGGCGATATCGAGCCGTGTCGAGGGTGATTCAGAAAAGGGCGTGAGATGTTCAAGTGCTTCCTGAATCATATACACGCCGGTCCGGCCATAGGGCGCATAGACCATCAGTCCCATGCCGCCGCCGGGAAGGAGCGCTTGCTCAAGGACTTTCAGCGTTTCCAGTGGGGCAGGCAGGTGATGCAGAACACCGCAGCAGTCGATGTAATCAAACTGGCCCGGCAGCGTTTCCGGATCGGTGAGGGAGCCCTGAATGAAGCTGATATTGCTCAGGTTGCGGGCTTCCGCGCGAGATTTTGCAATCTTTAGCGCATGTTCGGACCGGTCCACGCAGACAACTTCGCCTGGACGATTGCTGCGGGCCATCTGTGTGGCGAGCATGATCGCGCCATCCCCGGTGCCGCATCCGGCGACAAGAGCGCGCAAGGGCTGCGAGCGGGAACGACGGGCGCCAAAAACCCAGTAATCGATTTCCCGCAGATGACTGGGGCTGCCGATCAGGAGCCGCTTTGTCTCCTCGCGTGGGTCTCGTTCTGGGTAAGGATAGGCCTCATACTGGGCGGCAAGTTCCGTATCACGGGCATCGGTGCTGGTCATGATGAAGTCTCCTGAGACACGGATTGTCGGGTCAATGTGAGGAAGGCGAGAGAGCAGGCCCCAGCCTGTCGAGCATGGCGGCCATATCCGGCGACTGCGCTGTGAGAACGGTCTGGATGCCCGCTTTGCGCAGTTCTTTCATCGTGTTTTGTGAAATCGCAATGGCCCGCAGAGAGCCTGCGGCACAGCCCGTCTGGGCAAGGGCAGCGCAGAAAGCCCGTGCACTGGCGGCGGAAAACACCATGACCGTTTCAATCTGCCCGTCGCGCAGGGCTGAAAGTGCATCAGGTGGCAATGTTGTTGCTGGTGCGGTGGTGTAGGCGACCCGACGACGGATACGAAATCCGCTGGTCCGGAGCGTTCCGGCAAGCTCAACGCCCTGATGCTCGCCAGACAACAGCAGAAGAGGGCCGGATGCGGGAGAAAGTCGTTCTGTAACGAGTTCCGCCAGTTTCGCGGCATTGCCGCTGGCGCTGAGAACGGTCTGGAAGCCCTGCTTTTTCACGCGCTCCGCTGTGGCGTCGCCCACGGCATACACCGGAATGTCGTGGGGCACAGCGGAGGAAAGAGCAGGAATCGACTGGCTGCTGGTGATGAGCACACCGGCAATCCCTCTCTGGGCGGGGAGTGTGCGGGGGGCGATCACGAGCGACTCCATCCCCCAGCAATGCCAGCCAAGCTGCTCCAGTATTTCGCGTGTCTCGGTCAGACCGGGTTCAGGACGTACCACAAGGACGCCGCGAGGGAGAGGCGTGTCCCTGTTCATGTCAGTGGAGTCAGTCCGTGAAGATCGACGCGGGGCTGTCCGCACGGAGACTGCGACCGAGTTCATGACCCATCCGCTCCGCATCCGACGCCTGACCGACAATATCGCGACGCAGCAGGAACGTGCCGTCTTCGGAAGCGACCAGTCCGGTGAGATGCAGTTCGCTCTTGGCTCCGATTGAAGGCGAGAGCAGGCGGGCATAACCACCGATTGGTGTGCGGCAGGAACCATCCAGTTCGGCCAGCAGGGCGCGTTCGGCGGTCGAAACCGCGCGGGCTTCATAGTCTTCAATGGCCGAAAGCAGTTCGCGCAGCTCAATATCGCTTTCACGAACCGTGACGCCGACAATTCCCTGTCCGGCTGACGGCACCATGACGGAGGGTTCCAGCACGATGGAAGCGCGGTCTTCCATGCCGAGACGACGCAGCCCGGCGAGAGCCAGCAGTGTCGCATCGCACTGACGGGCCGCCAGCTTGTCGAGGCGTGTCTGCACATTGCCACGCAGCAGACCGAATCGCAGATCCGGGCGCACATGCAGCATTTGCGCCTGACGGCGGACGGAGGCGCAGCCGACCAGTGCGCCTTCAGGCAGAGCGGAATAGGGGTCGTCCGGGTCGTTGCCGGGCGTAAAGCCGGGGCGCAGGATCAGGGCGTCACGGGCGTCCTCGCGGCGCATGGTGCAGGCCAGCACAAGGCCGGGTGGCAGGGTAGTCTCAAGATCCTTGAGGCTGTGCACGGCGAAGTCGATCCGACCGTCCAGCAGCGCCTCATGGATTTCCTTGGCGAACAGTCCCTTGCCGCCAATTTCGGCCAGAGCGCGATTCTGGACCTGATCACCTGTCGTGTTGATCAGGTGCTCCTGAAACGCGTTCATGTCGCGCAGGACGGGACAGAATCGCGTCAGGCGTGTCAGGAACGCGCGCGTCTGCCACAATGCGAGCGGCGACCCACGCGTGCCGACACGCAGCGGAAGCTGCCGCCGATGTTGCGGGGGCGCTGCCTTCTGGCGAGCGGCTGCCTCGGCTGCAATTTTCTGCAGGGTCGGCGACGGGGACGTTTGTGATGGCTGTGCGGAGACCATTGGGCGTGTTTATTACCAGCACCGGATGAAGGAAAGGTGACGTGACGCCAGACAGGACCGACAGAAACGCTTCCGATGGACAGGCTCTATATCCCAGAGGGCCAATTCTTGCCATCGAGTCGTCATGCGATGAGACCGCGTGTGCCATTCTCTCACCGGAGGGTGAGGTGCTGGCGGAGAAGGTGATTTCGCAGGAGGCGCACGCCGCTTTCGGGGGGGTAGTGCCCGAGATCGCGGCCCGCGCGCATCTGGCGCTTTTGCCCGATCTGGCGCGGAAAACCGTGCAGGCGTCAGGCCTCGCCCTGCATGATCTGGGAGCCATCGCCGCGAGCACCGGACCCGGCCTGATCGGGGGGCTGATCGTCGGTGCGAACTTCGGCAAGGGGCTGGCGATCGCGCTCGACAAACCGTTCATCGCGGTCAACCACATCGAAGCCCATGCGCTGTCCGCAAGGCTGCCCGGCGTCTCGAAAAAAAATATTTCCTTCCCGTTTCTGCTGCTTCTGGTCTCCGGCGGCCATTGCCAGTGTCTCGCGGTGGAAGGGATCGGACAGTATCGCCGTCTCGGCGGCACGATTGATGATGCGGCGGGAGAAGCCTTCGACAAGGTGGCCAAGATGCTTGGCCTCGGCTGGCCGGGTGGCCCGCAACTGGAAGCGCTGGCGAAAGAGGGCAACCCGGCCGCATTCGCTTTTCCACGTCCACTAAAGGGCCGGGCGGGGTGCGATTTCTCGTTTTCCGGCCTGAAAACCGCGTTGGCCCGTCAGATCGAACCCTATGGCAATACGGCGCTTCCTCGCCCGGTGGCAGCAGATCTGTCCGCCAGCTTCCAGCAGGCCGTCGCGGATGTGATTGAGGATCGGGTCCGTCACGCCTTCACCATGATGGAACCACCGACCACGCTGGTGGCGGCAGGCGGCGTGGCGGCCAACGGTGTGCTGCGGGAGTCTCTGACCCGTATCGCGACCGAGCATGATGTGCCGTTTGTAGCGCCGCCTCTGCGGTTGTGTACGGATAATGCCGTGATGGTCGGTTGGGCTGCGCTGGAAGTCTGTCATGAAGCGGCGCGTCGCGGTCTGCCCATGCCGGATGACCGCGCTGTGCGGCCACGACCACGCTGGCCCCTGTCTGAAATGCAGGAACGGTTTGCAGTGCAGAGGGAGGCCGTCTGAAATCGTCTCACGATAAATGGCGGCGAATACGAGGGAATTGACGCAGATCGCTTGTCGCTGAGGTCTCGTGTGCTATGTCCGACGCCTTGCCGAGGTTAACGGACGCAAACATGACGAAAAATCGATTTCTGACAGGCGCCGCGGTGGTTGTACTGTTTGGCGCTGCCAGTCTGGCTCCTGCACGGGCCCAGACCGCTCCCTCTCAGGCTGCTTCTGACGCGGCCCGTCTGGTTCCGGCTGCAACGGCCGCTGCCGTGCAGACCATCCCCGGCATGCCTCCGGTGATCAACGCCAGCAATATCTATTCCGAGGCCCGTCCCGGAAACCTCAATCCGGAAGTCGCGAAAGACCCGGCCCGCATTTACGTGCCGAACCTGCGGTCCAACGATGTGTATGTCATCGACCCTGCGACGATGAAGGTGGTGGACCGTTTCCCGGTCGGCAAAAGCCCGCAGCACGTCGTGCCGTCATGGGATCTGCGCACGCTCTGGGCGACGAACAACGCTGAAGGAACGACCGCTGGCAGCCTGACGCCGATCGACCCCCGCACAGGCAAGCCGGGCGCACCGATTCCGGTTGATGACCCTTACAACATGTATTTCACGCCCGACGGCAAGTCGGCGATTGTCGTGGCGGAAGCCCGCAAGCGCCTCGACTTCCGTGATCCGCACAGCATGCAGATGCAGGGTTCTGTGGAAGCGCCGGAGTGCCGCGGCATCAACCATGCCGGTTTCTCCATCGATGGACGCTATGCGATCTTCACCTGTGAGTTCGGTGGCATGCTGGCCAAGGTGGACACGGTCAATCGCCAGCTGATCGGCTATCTGAAGCTGTCCAAGGGCGGCATGCCGCAGGACATCCTGACGGCTCCGAACGGCAAGACCTTCTATGTGGCCGACATGCATGCTGATGGCGTGTTCATCGTCGATGGCGACACGTTCAAGGAAACAGGCTTCATTCCGACCGGCGTTGGCACGCACGGCATCTACCCGAGCCGCGATGCGAAGTTCATGTATGTGGCGAACCGTGGCTCCCACAAGGTGCATGGTCCGCGTCACAGCAAGGAAGGCAGCGTCTCCGTCATCGATTTCGTGACCAATCAGGTTGTGAAGACCTGGCCGATCCCCGGTGGTGGCAGCCCCGACATGGGCAATGTCAGCGAAGACGGCAAGCTGCTCTGGCTGTCCGGTCGTTTCGATGATGTGGTCTATGCCATCGACACGACAACCGGCGCGATGACCAGCATTCCTGTTGGTGCCGAGCCGCACGGTCTGGCCGTCTGGCCGCAGCCCGGCCGGTATTCCGTGGGCCATACAGGCATCATGCGCTGAGGTTCATCAGGTTCCGGCGGGTTTTCGCCCGCTGGAACCGCCTTGCAAGCGGCTGGAATGACAGGGTTTCCTGTGGATCAATTCAGACGTTGTAAATTATTTCTGGTGCAAAGCGCCGCTTCCACTTAAAACCCCCTCCCAAAATTCGTCAGCAACCCGGCGGTGGCTCCGCCTGAATGGTTCTGCGTCCTCTCGATGGGGCGGAACCGGACATGCGCACCGCTGCCGATACGGAGAACTCCGGCTTATGTCCGATATTCTGCCACGCGTTTCCCCTGAAGAAGCTCCTTCCGGTCTTCTGCCGGTCGAAGGACAGGAAGGTGTGTGGCACCTTGCGCCTCCGGAGAAGGAATACGGTCATCTGTTCCCGGCCAAGGTGCTGACGGTTCATCACTGGACCGACCGCCTGTTCAGCTTCACCACCACACGCGATCAGGCCCTGCGCTTCGAGAACGGTCAGTTCACGATGATCGGCATGGAAGTGGACGGCAAGCCGCTGCTGCGCGCCTACTCCATCGCTTCGCCGAACTATGAAGAGCACATGGAGTTTCTCTCCATCGCTGTGCCGGATGGTCCGCTGACCTCACGTCTGCGTCATGTGAAGGTGGGTGACACGGTTCTGATCGGTCGCAAGCCAGTCGGCACGCTGCTGCTCGACAACCTGCGTCCTGGCCGTAACCTCTACTTCCTGTCCACGGGCACCGGCCTTGCGCCGTTCATGAGCCTGATCAAGGACCCGGAGTGCTATGAGCGCTACGAGAACGTCATCCTGACGCACACCGTGCGTATTTCTGGAGAACTGGCCTACTTCAACCACATCCGTCACGAGCTACCCGAGCACGAGTTCCTCGGCGAGATGATTGCGGACAAGCTGCGTTATTACCCGGCCGTGACACGCGAGGACTTTGAAGTCACCGACCGTATCACGACGCTGATCGAGAACGGCAAGATCTTCAAGGATCTCAACCTGCCGCCGTTCGATCCAGAACTGGATCGCGTGATGATCTGTGGGTCGCCGGAAATGCTGGCTGATACAGAAAAGATGCTTGAGGCACGTGGCTTTGACGAGGGCAACAACTCCAAGCCGGGTGCTTACGTGGTTGAGAAGGCGTTCGCCGAGCGGTAACACGCGCTGGTATTACTGGTTTGAGGAAAGGCTCCGGACAGATTGTTCGGGGCCTTTTTTTGTTTGATGGCCGCTTACGCCTCATTCCAGTCGTTCCGTGTGTCCTTTTTGCGCATCTAAAGCGGATATTCGCCTAGATGTTGTCAAGACCAGCGTAGATTTTGGAGACGACCATCGTCTTTCACGACGTTTCCTATTTTGGAACCCTCGGCAGTGTAATTTTAATCATCTCGACGGTCTGCTTCACCGGACTGCGCCCATTGCATAGCTTCGCGGATATCTTTGTCATCAAGCGACGATAGTTTTACTAGCATTTCATTCAATTCGGCATCAGCCTCGCGGAGAGTCTTTTCTTCGGGTACGTTTACCCCATGTACTAATTCGGTTCGTAAACGACTTAGTACATCAAACTGTATTTGAAAGAGCTCGGAAAGACCTAATTTACGAACAAGACGACGGGTAGGAAAAACGGAATACTTACTTGTAAGATTTCTTGCTTGGGTTAGCCCTCGCAAGAAACGCTCTAAGATAATCCATTTATGCAAGAAACTACCTACGATTTCCGGAGAAGGATAGTCTTGTCCGGAAAAGAATGTTCTCACTCTTCCGTTCGCAGTTCTGCGCATTTCGAGATAATTGTCATACAGATCTGCTCTTGAGATAAGTACGCGATCAATTATTTGGTCTGCAAGGGGCTGCTTTTCAGTATTTAAGTCTAGGTGTTGTATATAGGTAGTAAGTTTTTCCGGACTGTTTAATTCAGCCAACTGAAGGAGATCGAATAGGATATCCAGCCTACCCATGACCGGTTCTTCTTTGCTTTCTGGTAGCGCTGATACTCGCAGGCGCTCGTAAAGAAACGCCGCAAGTTCATATCGGTTTGAAAATGTGCTTCCACTACGTGATACCCGCGCTTCAAATGCCGCCTGCAGGCGCTCAAGGAAGACTTCGCCTGCAAGAACAATGCCATTAATTCCGTCAAGAATGCTACGCTCTTCCTGCGACACTTTTCCGCTAAGCTGCTTGTAATTTAAATCGTGTTCAACTTCTGACCATGCATGCATTAGAACTGATGCAACTTGAATTTCAACAAGGTTACCACCGTAGCGGCGCTGCACTTCCGGGAGTGATTCCGGTCTAAGTCTGATTCGATAATGTTCAGCGTGATAGCCGTCAAAGCGGTCGGCCGTCGCTTTAGGTTTATCAGGAAACTGCTTCTCTTGATCGATTACAAAAGCGTTGCGGAGTAACACTGCAATTTTTGCGCGGTCCCCAGGAAAGTAAAGAGCAATCCGAACACCGGATAGGTCAACTATATCTGCCCGAATATCTTCTTCGGTCTGATATTTTTTTGTAACGTCCCGCTGGTGAAGTTTCCCCTCCAGTCTATCTGGAGATTTCGCTCGAAAGGTAACAATGGCTCTTATGCCATTCTCGGCAGCAAGTGCATCGCATTCTTGTGAAACCAATCTAGCTAGCTCATAATAAAAATCGTATTCGCGACGATATTGAGTAACGAATAACGCAATTAAATTATTCTGAGTCATCTCAAATTTATCTCTTTCCAATATCTGTCCGTTATTATCATTTCCTTGACGGTATTGAAAGTTACGCTCTACCTAATAAATCGATCTTTGACCCGTTTAAGCAGGTGCTATCATCGTCAATGCGTCGTTAGGCGATGTCGGCTTTCGGGAATTTTTTAGCGCCAGCAGACATTCCGCTCTCCCCCATTGCTGACCTAATTGAATAAGGTTACGCAGCGCATTTCCCCACTCTCACCCCTGACAACACATCCCAGCAACCAGCAGAGCCACGTCACCCAGCACCCCCAGCGAAAGAGTAACAACCGCCACTACACGCGGTCCCGCGGCCAGCACGTTCCGCAGGTCAACACCCAGTCCAAGCGCCGCCATGGCGACGAGAGTGAGCAGGCCACTCATCGTGCGAAGCGGGGCAAGCAGAACATGCGGCACCAGATCCAGCGAACGGGCCGTCATCAGCCCCATGAAGATCACAATGAACGGCGGAAGAAACCGGCTCAGGCAGGAGCGGGGCTTTGCATCGCATACCGGAAGTTGCCGGGCATAGATCAGCGAACTCACAGCGACCACCGGCCCCAGCATCAGCACGCGGACCAGTTTGACCAGCGTGCCGATCTGCACCGCTGTCGCGCCCATTGGACCGGCAGCGGCAAGCACCTGCGGCACGGCATAGACGGTCAGGCCCGCAAGTACGCCACCGGCGGTCTGTGTCAGATGAAGAGTGTGAGCCAGCAAGGGCAGACACAGGACCACCAGAATACCCAGCACGGCGGTGAAGGCCACGGCGGTCGCGGCTTCATCACTGTCTGCGTCAATAGCGGCGGCGACCGCGGCAATGGCGGAGTTGCCGCAGATTGCGTTCCCGCAGGCGATCAGCACCGCCAGTTTGGAAGGCAGGCCAAAGGCGCGACCCAGCAGAATGCCGGTTCCGATTGCAATACCAACGGTCCCTACAATGCCCAGAACAAGAATGGGCCCGGCTTTCATCACCATCTCGACACTGACCGCAGCGCCCATCAGGGCGACGGCTGCTTCCAGCAGAGTGTGAGCGGAGAAATGGATGCCACTTTCAAATGGCGCCGGAGGTTTCCACAAGGTGCGCAGAATGGTTCCCATCAGGATGGCAAGCACGAGGCTCTCGACCCAGGCAGCGCCTGTGAAAGACCGTTCGGCCTGTTCGAGTAGCATGGCGCTTCCGGCTACAGCTACGCTGAGCAGAAGTCCGGGAAAGATGCGAAAAAAGCGAGGTGTCCGTTTCATGCTGCGAAGATCGCTCTGCATGAATGACAAATCCAATGGATTGATGTAGTCATTTCAATAAGGGAAATCTATTGAATGACGCTCGAACAGCTTCGTATCTTTGTGACGGTCGCGGAATTGCTGAACATGCGGGCGACAGCAGAAAGGCTTCACCTGTCGCAACCTGCTGTCAGCGCCGCCATCGCGGCTCTGGAAGAACGGCACGCAACGCGTCTGTTCCACCGCATAGGACGTGGCCTTGAACTGAATGAGGCGGGGAGGGCGTTTCTGCCAGCCGCTCGCAGCGTTCTGGCCAAAGCCGCCGAAGCCGTGCAGGTGCTGGATGATCTGTCAGGGCTGGTGCGTGGCGAACTTCGCATCGCCGCCAGTCAGACAGTCGCGACCTACTGGTTGCCGGGTTTTCTGACCCGGTTTGCCGCACGCTATCCAAGCGTCAGGCTGGATCTTCGCGTCAGCAATACGGCGCAGGCTGCGATTGCCGTTATGGATGGTGAGGCCGATCTCGGTTTTGTTGAGGGCAGGATCGACAAGGCCTTCTCATTGCATAAGCAGCCTGTGGGAGGCGATGATTTTCGCCTGTATGCGGCTCCCGGTCATCCTCTGGCAGGGCATCCTGTGGAACGGGAGGAACTTCTTCGGACGCATTGGGTGCTGCGCGAGGAAGGCTCTGGCACGCGTGACCATCTTGCCCACTGTCTGAAAAGTATTTTTCAGATTGAGCTGACCGATCTGGATATCCGGCTGGTGCTGCCATCCAACGAGGCGGTTCTGGAAGGTGTTGCAAGCGGCGGTCTGATCTCGGCCGTTTCCGATCTGGCTGCCGCGTCGCGCGTGCGCGCCGGATTGGTCGAGGCGCTGGACTGCAGGCTTGAGAAACGCACTTTCCATATGTTGCGTCATCGCGAGCGCCCGCTGAGCAGCGCCGCGCAGGCGCTTGTGGACATGCTCTGACCGTCATCGGGAACGGTTCCATGCGGGGTGGTTGTTTCCTGTGCCCACTCAAGGCATTTTCGCTCCAACAGTTTGATGAAACCGAATGGAGTGGACCGCATGTCCGAGAATACATCGTACGACGTTGACCTGCTGGTCATCGGCGCGGGATCGGGCGGCGTTCGCTGCGCACGCATTGCGGCGGGACATGGAGCCAAGGTTGCAGTGGTGGAAAGTCGCCATTGGGGCGGCACCTGCGTCAATCTGGGCTGCGTGCCGAAAAAGCTGATGGTGCAGGCCAGTGAATACGGTGACTATGTCGAGGACAGCCACGGATTTGGCTGGAATACGCAGGAAGGCGCGTTCGACTGGGGCAAGCTGATCGTCGCCAAGGACAAGGAAATCTCACGTCTCAACGGCATCTATGTGTCGATGCTGGAAAAGGCCGGCGTGAAACTGCTCACAGGTTTCGCCAGCTTCGAGGATGCACACACCATTCTCGTCACACCGTCGGAACTGGACCCGGAAGCAAAGCCGGAACGGATCACGGCAAAGCAGATTGTCATTGCGACAGGATCGACCCCTTCAAAGCTTGAGATTGTCGGGTCTGATCTGGCCATCACCTCTGATGAAGTGTTCGGTCTGAAAGAGATGCCTAGGCGTGTCTGCATCATTGGCAGCGGTTATATCGGCATCGAGTTCGCCGGAATCTTCGCAGGGCTCGGAGCAAAGGTTGATCTGGTCTACCGTCAGGCGCTTCCTCTGCGCGGATTCGATGAAGACCTCCGCGAAGCTCTGCATGAGGCCATTAACCAGCGTGGCGTGATCCAGCACACACAGGCTAGCCCGCAGCGTATCCGCAAGGAAGGCGAGGCGCTGGTCGTCACATTGGATAACGGCACGGAACTGACTGTTGATTGTGTGCTGATGGCCACGGGACGCCACCCGAAGAGTCAGAAGCTCGGGCTTGAAAACACGCGCGTCCGTCGCACGGAGGAGGGGCGCATTGAGGTCGATCGTCACTTCGAGACCGCCGAACCCGGTGTGTTCGCCATTGGCGACGTGACGAATCATCTCAATCTGACGCCTGTCGCCATTGCCGAGGGGCACATCCTTGCCGACAGGCTGTTTGCGGATCGTTCCCGTGAGTGGTCGTTCGAGACCACGCCGAAAGCCGTCTTCTTCACGCCGCCGCTCGCCAGTGTCGGCCTGTCAGAGGCCGAAGCGGCGGAAAAGGGCGCGGTGGATGTCTATGTCTCGAAGTTCCGTCCGATGCGTCACACGCTGAGTGGTCGCGAGCGGCGCACTCTGATGAAGCTGGTTGTGGATCAGGGCACCCAGAAGGTCGTTGGCGCGCACATGCTGGGGGAAGATGCGCCGGAACTGATGCAGGGTCTGGCCATTGCCGTGACGGCTGGCCTGAGAAAGGCGGATTTTGACCGCACGATTGGTATCCATCCGTCCTCCGCCGAAGAGTTTGTCACCATGCGCACGCGGACGCGTGTGTCTGGAGATTGACGGATTTTTCCTGCTTGAAGGCGCATTCTTTCCCGATTGACGGGCTTGAGTAATTCGTTACGAATAAGCTACGTATAGGTAAGATCAGTGTCATCTCATCATGAGATGGGCGTCTTGAGGTATGTGTCGTTGCCAGGGTGTCCCCGCGGGCCTTGTGCGACGGCCATACGGCAACGATCAGACGTGAATGAGGCAGGGGGCAGCGAGCGTTTATGAATATTCAGTTTTCCTCGTTCGCGGGGCATGCCCCGTATCGGCAGGGTGAGGTGGATGGGCCGCTGAAATCCCGCTCCTCCGGGGTTCTGGCTGCTGTTTCTGCTGGTACGGTCGGACTTTTCGCCGCCATGCCGGCCTTTGCACAGGAGGCTGCAGCACCGGCACCGGCTCCGAGTATCGATACCGGTGACACAGCCTGGATGCTCGTCAGCACGGCCCTGGTGCTGATGATGACCATTCCGGGTCTTGGCCTGTTCTATGCCGGAATGGTTCGCAAGAAGAACGTACTGGCGACGCTCATGCAGAGCTTCGCCATCTGCTGTATCATCACCATTGTCTGGATGGTGGCGGGTTACTCGCTCGCCTTCTCGAACGGCACGCCTTATGTCGGTGGTCTGTCCAAGGCATTCCTTGCGACACTCGGCGAACATATCAGCAAGGGCGCGGACGTTCCCTTCACGATCGGCGCGGGCACTGACGCAGCCTCGACCATGACGATCCCTGAGAGCATCTTCATGATGTTCCAGATGACCTTCGCCATCATCACGCCAGCTCTTATCGCGGGTGCCTATGCCGAGCGCATGAAGTTCTCGGCGGTGTGCCTGTTCAGCATCCTGTGGTCGCTGATCGTCTACGCTCCAGTAGCTCATTGGGTCTGGAGCCCGCTCGGCTGGCTTGCCGGCATGGGCACGCTGGACTTCGCCGGTGGTACGGTCGTCCATATCAACGCGGGTGTCGCCGGTCTGGTGTGTGCGCTTGTCCTCGGCAAGCGTCGTGGCTATGGCACGGAAGACCTTGCGCCGTTCAACCTGACCTATGCCGTCATCGGCGCATCCCTGCTGTGGGTTGGCTGGTTCGGCTTCAACGCAGGTTCCGCTGTCGGCGCGAACGGTCGTGCGGGCATGGCGATGGCCACCACACAGATCGCAGCAGCTGCGGCCGGTGTGTCCTGGATGGTCGCCGAGTGGTTCCGCACGGGCAAGCCGACGGTTCTCGGCATCATTTCCGGTGCGGTCGGTGGTCTTGTCGCCATTACGCCAGCTGCGGGCTTCGTGCTGCCGGGCGGTGCCCTGGCCATAGGCCTGATCACTGGCGTCGTCTGCTTCTGGGGTGCGACATCTCTCAAGCACATGATGGGATATGACGACAGCCTCGACGCCTTTGGTGTGCATGGTGTCGGCGGTATCGTTGGCGCTCTGCTGACAGGTATCTTCGCCTATGGTCCTCTGTCCGCGACGGATGCCAACCCCGAAGGAACATCGGGTTCCCTGCATCAGCTTCTGGTGCAGGCCGAGGCCGTTGGCGTGACGATTGTCTGGTGTGGCATCATGACGTTCATCCTGCTGAAGGTCGTCGACCTCGTGGTCGGTCTGCGGGTCTCCACGGAGGCTGAGCAGGAAGGTCTGGACGTTGCGCTGCATGGTGAGCGTATCAACTGATCCCCAAGTGATCAGACATTCTTTGGAAGGGGCGGATCGGCCGATCCGCCCCTTTTTTGTTCAGACGGTGCAGGCTTGTATGATTGGCCGTTCTGGTTTCTTGTGAGGATGGATGCTGTGCCGCATGGGTGCGGTATCACCGTCAAATTTGTGATGTAAGGATAGCCGATGGGCTTCAATCGTTCCGTTCGTACGGTGACTGCTTCGCTTGCTCTTCTGGCAGCAGGTGCAGCGTGGTCCGTGGCGCTCCCCGGTGAGGCGCATGCCGCCGTGACGGCCAAGGAGTGCCACGCGAAATTCAAGGCTGCTAAGGAAGGCGGCACTCTGGCCGGTCAGAGCTACAAGGACTTCAAGGCGGCGCAGTGTGCCGGTGCTGAGGCCGAGCCCGAGGAGAAGACTGAAGGTGCGGCAGCTGCGCCCACAGCGACTCCGGCTACAGAGGCGGCTGGTGAGGCCAAGCCCGAAAGCAAGGCCAAAACAGCCTCCAAGGTTTCGACCTACACAGGGAATGCCGTGTTCCCCAGCAAGATCTCCCCGAAATACGCCTCCCTGTCCGCAGGCAAGGCCCGCATAAAGACCTGCGGTGATCAATATCGGGCTAACAAAGCGTCCGGGGGTAATGGTGGTCTGAAATGGAATCCGAAAGGTGGTGGTTATTACAGTGCCTGTATAAAACGACTGAAAGGCGAATAAGTCTTTCTTTATCATATGTTTTTGCAAGGAAGCCACCCCACGGAAAGGGGTGGCTTTTTGCTTTTTGTCCTTGGTTTTTAAGGGCTTGGAAAGGGATGTATCCAAAAAATTAGCTATTCAAACCAATAATTGGACCCCAGAGAATTTCTTTTTGAGTGCAATCAAAAGGTTGCACTGTGACTGGGGAAAAAGATGACCGACATGAATGTCACCGGACCAGGTGTAACGAGCATAACATCCTCTAACTCGCCTGCAGATACGGTAACGGTTGAGAATGGAGGGACGCTGTTCGTTTCATCCGGTGGCGTGATCTCCTCCATTGCGGTTCTGAGCGGAGCTAAAGTCGCTATCGGTAAACAGGCCGATACATCTGACCCATTGGGAACACAAGGAATCGTCAGCGGAGGTGTTGTTTCTTCAGGCGGTATTTTCTCGGTTTATGCGGGTGGTCTGGTCAAGGACGTAACGGTCTCTGCCTCGCAGATCACGGTATCCAGTGGCGCTGTTGCCAGCAACATGACGCTTGTTTCCGGTGTTACGGAACTTCTTAACGGTATCGATTCCGGCGCGACCGTGCAGGCAAACGCCGATCAGTCGCTCCAGGCAGGTGGCAGTGCGGTGGGCGCTACACTGCAACTGGGTACGCAGGACATCGGTAATGGTGGCACGGCGATTTCCACGACAGTCATCGGTGACAGCGCTGATGATACTGCTTATGGCGGCGGTCAGAATATTAATGCAGGCGGTTATGCCTCGCACACTCTCGTCACGCAATATGGTAATCAGCAGATCCGCAGTAACGGATCCGCCACTGACACGACCCTGACGAATGGTGGTGTTCAGGACATTCAGGGCGGCGGTTCTGCGACGAGCACGACGGTCAGTAGTGGCGGTGTGTTGCAGGTCGATGGCGGGGCTTTCCTGTCAGGAGCCACGATTTCCAGTGGAGGCACGCTGGAAGCGACCAGCGCCGTCGGTTCCACTACAACAGTATCCGATGTGACCGTCCTCAGCGGCGGCACGCTGGAGATAAAAGACGCGGGTATCACCGTTACCGGTCTGACACTGTATAGTGGGGCTGACATTCAGCTTGATACCATTTCATATTCAGCCTCTGGTGCCCAGCAGACAACCTATTCAGTCTCAGGCGATACACTTACCGTTTCCGGATATGATTCGGATGGTAACGCCGTCACGCAGGCTTTTTCTTTTGCCGGCACTGCGGGGACCATCACACCAGACGAATTCAGTCTGGTGCAGGGCGTAAACGGAACAGGTGTGAATTATGCCGCCTGCTACTGCACTGGCACATTGATCGCCACGAAAGATGGCGAGGTCCCGGTCGAGCAGCTGAAAATTGGCGATATGGTGCGCACTGCATCAGGCACTCTGAAAAAAATCCGCTGGATTGGCTATCGCAGTTATGCCGCCGAGTTTGTGAGTAATAATTGTGGCCTTCTGCCTGTTCTCATCAAGGCCAATGCCCTTGCCGACAATGTACCGCAACGTGATCTGAAAGTCTCGCCTCTACACGCCATGTATCTGGATGGCGTGCTTGTCGCTGCCAGCTCACTTATCAACGGTGAGACAGTCGTTCAGTGCGAGTTGAATGAACAGATTGACTATTTCAATATCGAGCTAGACACGCATGATCTTCTGCTGGCGGAAGGCGCACCCTCGGAAAGTTATGTTGAAGATGGCGGCCGTGGCATTTTCCACAATGCTGCTGAATTCTACACGCGTTATCCTGATGCTGTAACGATGGAAGCGGTTCACTGTGCTCCCCGTGTCGAAGAGGGAGAAGCGCTGGTTGCAATCTGGCAGCGCATCAATGCCCGAGCGCAGGCTTTAAAAACGCAGCATCTGTCGGGTGAGGTTGCCGCTGCGAGCATTCACGGCGTTTCCGGATGGTTTGCCGGGCTTGCTGATGCGAAGCCTTTTGCTGTCGAGCTGGTTCTTGATGGCGAGGTCGTTGCGCACTTCATGACTGAGGAAGGGCAGATTATCCCGACTGAAAACGGTTCGGAAAAGCGCCATTATTTTGGAATGGTCTATCCTCAGGCTTTGGCGTCGCGTGATGTGGTCATAAGACGCGCAGAGGATGGTCTTCATCTGTTTCCGGGTGTCCAGCCGGAAACACCGGAAGAAGCATCACCCACCAAACAGGCAGATGGAAAACGTAAAACTCCCTTCGAACCTGCTGACTATCGCGGAGCAGTCGATCACGTTTCCCATACTTGTATCGGCGGCTGGATCTGGAACGAAAAGCGCCCGTGGGAAAAAGCCAGTCTGGATATCTGCATTGACGGGAAACGTGTCGGCACTGTGCCAGCCGTCAATTATCGGGCGGATCTCATCCCGGCAGGAATGGGGAATGGCTGGTCCGGCTTCAGGATGACACTGAAAGAGCCGCTTGACTGGAAGGCATCGCATACAGTCGCGGTTCTTTTCAGCGGCACGGATGTTCACCTGCCCGGTTCGCCGGCACAGCTTTCTGTGCCGGAGCAGTTTGACGAAACTTTGCGCAATGTCATTGGTCGCGCCGTGAAAGATCTGTCCACTTCGACCGAGCGACGGAAGGTGCTTTCCTTCATTCTGGAACAGGCTGCCCATCTTCGGCAGAAGGAAGCGGATCTGGACGGGCAACGGGAGAAGCGGGCAGATCTTCATCATGAGCGGCAACTGGCTGGCCGGGCGGCAGCGGACATGCCGGTAATGCGGCGGGCGCTGGTGATCTGTGAGGCGATGCCGCGTATCGGACATGACCCCGATGCCGCTCCGCTTCTGTCCCATATCCGATCACTTGCGCGGTTGGGGTATGACGTAACGGTCTCGACAGTAGACCATGTCGCAGTGCCGGAAACAGAAAAACTTCTTGAAACAGACGGTATTTCTATCGCTCGGGCTCCGCTTTACGCGTCGCCGGAAGAAGTGCTGCGTCGACAGGCTGGCTGCTTTGATCTGGTTTATCTGCGGGGACTGAATGCGGCGTCTTCCTATGCCGGTCTGGCGCGCCGTTACATGGGGCGGGCCACTGTGGTGTATGGCACGCGGGAGCTTCAGTATCTCCGTCTGGAACGGCAGGCTGAAACAGAAGCACGTGTAGACTTGCTTCGCGCAATCGGAAGAATGCGTACATATGAGGTCACTACAGCGCTTCTTTGCGATCAGGTCATCGTGCATTCGCAGGCCGAAGCGAACCGTCTGCAGCATCTCGTGCCAGCGTTGAACGTGCATGTCGTTCCATGGGAAATACAGCCTGAAGCTGTTGCGCAGTCTTCATCCACGCGGTCCGGCGTCGCTTTCTTTGGTTATTATGATCGGGCAGACAGTCTGGATGCCGCCATTCTGCTGGTGCGCGAGATCATGCCTCTGGTTTGGGCGCGCCGCCCGGATATCAAGTGCCTCCTGGCCGGTCCTGGTCAGGGAAAGGCCGTCAGCACACTCGCAATGCCTGTCGAGCCGGGTTGTGGTGGTGTTGAGATTCTGGAGGGAATTGATAACCCGACGAAAGCTCTTTTCCCGCAGGTTCTTGCCGG
Organism: Acetobacter aceti NBRC 14818; assembly: GCF_000193495.2. NCBI lineage: Bacteria > Pseudomonadati > Pseudomonadota > Alphaproteobacteria > Acetobacterales > Acetobacteraceae > Acetobacter > Acetobacter aceti. The sequence goes on from NZ_AP023410.1 coordinate 3,306,783, forward strand.
TGTTGTGCCGCTGAATTTCGGGGCGGGCGTTGACGGCGTGGTTCTGTCGGCTTTCGCTGCAGGAGTTCCTTGTGTCATGAGCGCGGTCTCTGCAGAAGGTCTGGTATTGCCGGGCCGGTTGAAGGGGCTGGGGCAAAACAGTGTCGAGGGCATTGCGGAGCAGATTCTCAGGCTTCATGATGAGCCGGAAACATCCGATGAGCTTGGGCGCACGGAACTGCGTCTGATCCGTGAACAGTTTTCCGTAGCAAATGTCGATCGCTGCTTCAGCCAGGCTTTGGGAGTGAAGCTCGTATCTTCGGATATCATCAGTATGGCTGGCTAAGATCTACAGTCAGCTGATACGTCCGTCATTCTCTGTTTGCTTCATGCCGTTTTTCCCCTAACAGGGAAAAACGGCATTTGCATTTCAAGGTGCAATCACAGGGTGCTGTGACCTGAGTATTCTGCGTAAGCGCACCTGTGCATCGGTCTACGGGTTACAGATTTCTCCGCTGCGATCGCCTTCTTTCGGACCCTGCGAACACAGATCGTAATCCTTGCCTTCCCGATCCGAGGGCGCACGATAGGTGTAAGGGTGTTTCCAGGGATCCAGTGGAACGGTTCCACCCTTCAGATAGGGGCCATTCCAGCTTTCAGCGCCGGACGGGCGATGGATTAAAGCGTCGAGACCATCTTCCGTTGAAGGATAGCTACCGGCATCCAGTTTGTACATGTCGAGGACCGTTCCGATGCGGGCTATGGATTGCTGGGCGACAGACAGTCTGGCTCCGCCGAGTTGGCGCAGGGCGGCAGGGGCTACAAGTCCGACAAGAAGTCCGAGTATCGCCAGAACGACCAGAATTTCCAGAAGGGTGAAGCCGGCATCATCCCGGTCGGTATGGTTTTCAACGTGTGACATTTTTGTGCCAGAGCTTTCGCTGTTCGATCATGATGCGTTAGTAGACGCACTCGCTATCTTCGGAACAGCGTCGGTATATTAAACAAAAATGAAATTTGGGCTGCAAGCGTTCGCTATGGCCTGTTTCAGGAAAGGTCTTCATGCCCGCCCCTTTGCTTGCGTGTATGGTTGCCGCTGCAATCCGCTATGACATTCCTCCCCGTGTCCTGCCCACCATATGGGAGGTGGAACGAGGCGCGAACGGCGTGGTTAGCCGCAACAAGGATGGCTCCTCGGATATGGGGCTCATGCAGATCAATACCCGATGGATACAGCCGATCATGGAGCTGACCCGCATGCCCGCCGTTCAGGTGGCGGCGCGTCTGGTGTCGGACGGATGTTTCAATATCGCTGCGTCCGCCATGATCATGCGAACATATCTGAATGAAACGCATGGGGATCTGATGAAGGCGGTGGGCAATTATCATTCACATACGCCCATGCTGAATGAGGCCTATCAGAAAAAGGTCATGGAGCAGGCATGGAAGCTGTTTCCGGCGCGGGCAAGTAACTGATTTTTATAATATTATATGCTCATAAATGCATGATGGATTGAAGCTTTCCATTCCGTGCAGGAAATAAAAAAACATGTAATATCAGGCTGACCTGTGAGAGCGCATGCTCTCTGGATGCAAGACGGAGCTGATATGCAGCATGATGTCCAGAACTCCTACCCACCGTCACTCTGGTATGACACTGCAGGACCGGTACCGGTTTTCGACCAACTGACCGGATACGACCGTCATTATGATGTAGCGATTGTGGGTGGCGGCTATACCGGGCTTTCCACTGCGCTCCATCTTGCGGAAAAAGGTATCAGCTGCGCTGTGCTGGAAAGTCATGGCATTGGCTGGGGCGCTTCAGGGAGAAACGGCGGTCAGGTTATCGCAGGACTGAAGTATGATCCGGATGACCTGATTGCACATTTCGGCACTGATCTCGGCAATGCCATGATCAGGAGCACTGGGGGTGCCGCCAATACCGTTTTCGATTTGATTGCGCGTTATCACATTGCCTGCAATGCGGTGCATAACGGCTGGATTCAGGCCGCCCACTGTGAAAAGGCCCTGGCAAAATTGCGGATCAAGGCGGCCCAGTGGGCTGCCCGGGGAACGGCAACCGAGATCCTGGATGCGAAACGTATTGCTGATCTGACGGGAGCGCAGACTTATTGCGGTGGCTGGCTCGATCCACGAGGCGGGAAAATTCAGCCATTGATGTATGCTTTCGGGCTGGCGAAAGCTGCCGCCTCTCAGGGAACGGATATTTTTGTTAACAGTGCTGTCAAAACCATGCTGCGGTCGGCTGGCCGATGGCGGCTTGGAACGGCGCAGGGCAATCTGATCGCCAAACAGGTTGTGCTGGCGACGAATGGTTATACGGACGGTCTGTGGCCTCAGTTACAGGAAACTGTTGTCCCGGCTTATTCCATTCAGGTCTCAACGGAGCCGCTGGCGCCGGAGATAAGAAAAACCATTCTGCCGGACGGACAGGGACTTTCGGAAACGCGTCGTATTCTGCGGTACAGTCAGGTCGATGCACATGGACGGTTGGTTATGGGAACGCGTGGTCCTGCACACGATCAGGCCACTTACAAAGACGCCGCAACGCTTGTGAAGGCCATGCATGAGCTTTTCCCGCAAATTGGCAGGCCACGTCTTGATCATGTCTGGGTTGGACGGGTGGGCATGACAGCTGACCATTTCCCGCATTTGCATCAACCTGCGGAGGGTGTGCATGCGGCATTGGGCTATAATGGTCGGGGTATCGCCATGGCGACCGTAATGGGACGCATGCTGGCGCAGAGAGTGCTGGGGGCTTCTGCGCTGGAGATCGGTTTTCCTATAACACCGCTTAAACCAATCGCTCTCCACCGTTTTTCGGATATCGGAGTGCAGGCTTATGGGCGGTGGTATGGCCTTCTGGACAGGTTGAAAGTCTGAAACAACTGCTGAGAAAGCTATGTGACGTCTGCATCTTGTGAGTGCCTGTTGCAGATATAAAAATATGGAGATGACAGAATAAGAGAATAAAAAAATCGGTAACGTTTTATTTAGCGCATTAATGCAGGATCCTGAGGAAACAAAATCCCTCGTGGGAACGTTGACTTAAGGGTGCCTGAAAATGTCGTTGCATTGGCTGCTGTACGTCGCGCCAGCACGTAAGAAAATCTACTATGTCATGGCAGCTCCGATTGCTCTGTCCATAATGGAACTGGGGACAAGCCTGTTCTGGCTGCGGACGGGGGTAATTGCCAAAGCGGATTCGTTTCTGGTCGCTGGAAGTGCTGTCCAGCTTTTGTTTTTTGTGCTGGTGACGTATGTCCTTGTGCAAACTATGGTAGCTCCTTTTGAAAAAATTGTTTCTGCAACGGAGCAAATTGCTTCAGGTGACCTTGATGCCACTATTCCGTATCAGCAGGCCAAAGACTGCATAGGTCGTCTTGCAAAGGCTCTCACATGTTTTCGTGATCAGGCGCTGGAGAATGTTCGTCGTCATCAGGGGGCGCTTGAGCAGTCGCAGGCGGCCGCCGCCAAGCAGAAAGAGTTTGCCGCAAAAAGCAATGAGATGCAGCAGCGGACCGAAAAGCTGATGGGAGAGCTGATGAAGGGTATGAAACGCCTTTCGTCAGGTGATCTGAGTTTTCGATATGCAGAAGCATTTCTTCCGGAATATGAAATGTTCCGGGAAGATTTCAATGCGGTTGCCGAGAGATTTTCCAGCACGATTGGTCGGGCAGCCTCCAGTGCGTCCACAATTGCAGACAGTTGTTCAGAAATAGCTCTTGCCTCTGATGATCTGGCGCGTCGTACTGAACATCAGGCGGGAAGTCTTGGTGAAATCGCCAGTGCTGTGAATACGTTGACGCAGCGTGTCCAGAAAACGGCTCAGGATGCAATGGATGCCCGTAAAGCGACGGGTGGTGCGCGTGAGCAGGCTTCGGAGTCTGCGTCTGTAGTGCAGTCCGCTGTCAAGGCGATGCATGAGATTGAGGAATCTTCCACCAAGGTTGCTGATATTCTTGGTGTGATGGATGAAATCGCCTTTCAAACCAATCTGCTTGCATTGAACGCCGGGGTTGAGGCGGCTCGTGCGGGAGAGGCTGGGCGAGGATTTGCTGTAGTGGCGACGGAAGTTCGTTCCCTGGCTCAGCGTTCAGCGGTGTCCGCCAAGAATATCAAGGAACTGATTGCTCTTTCCAGTCGTCAGGTCTCGACAGGTGTAACGCTTGTCAGTCAGACGGGTGTAGCACTTTCAAAAATTTCCGAAAATGTAGAAACCATTTCAGAAATTATTGATTCCATATCTTCTTCGGCTCAGGAGCAGGCAGATAATCTCGGTCGTATCAATGGTTCGTTAGGAGAAATGGATCAGGCGACCCAGCAGAATGCCGCGATGGTCGAAGAGACAACAGCTGCAAGTCACAGTCTCACTCATGAAGTTCAGGATCTGGCGAAGGCGGTGTCAGAGTTTAGTATAAGCAGGAACTTTGTAAAAAATATGGGAGAGACAACGAGGAGCACTCGGTCGTTGCAGGTGAAGACTGGTCCTGCCTCAGCTCCTTTGCCTGCCCCAAACCCGGCAGCAGCCGCACGTCATACGGTTTCTGATGATGGCTGGGAAGATTTCTGATCTTCCAATTGGCTCTGACAAGAACAAGGATCATCTAATGCCTGCTACCATCATGATTGTCGATGACTCCCGGACAATGCGCGATATGTTATGTCGAACTCTTGAGGGGGCTGGCTACCAGGTGGTGGAGGCTGTCGACGGGAAGGATGGGCTGGAGACATTGAATCGTCTTCCAGCTCCACCATCTGCAATTATTTCCGATATTAATATGCCTAATCTGGATGGGTATGGTTTTATTTCTGGAGTTCGTTCTCTGGAAGTTATGGCAAAAACTCCAATTCTTGTGCTGACGACGGAAACTGACCCCGCCAAAAAAGAACGGGCAAAAAAGGCTGGTGCGACAGGATGGATCGTGAAGCCATTCGCTCCTGCAATTCTTTTGAAGGCCATTGAGCGCGTTACGGCCTGAATAAGCGGAGGCGGATCATGGACGAACTTGATGCCATCAAACCAATATTTTTCGAAGAATGCTCGGAACAGCTTGTCGAACTTGAGCGGGCTCTAGCGCTTCTTGAAACAGGCGAGGCTGATCAGGAAACGGTCAACTGTGCCTTCCGTGCTGTTCATTCGATCAAGGGAGGCGCTGGTTCGTTCGGCATGACCGAACTTGTCAGATTCGCTCATGTATTCGAAACGGCACTGGATCTTTTGCGATCTCACAAGATCGAACCGACACCAGAAGTCCTTCAGATTTTTCTTCGGGCTACAGACATTCTCAGTGATCTGACTGCGTTTGAACAGGGCGGAGACGCTGTAGACGCGAAACGCCAACAGGAAAGCTTTGAGGCTCTTGAAAGACTGTTTCAGGAAAAGCCGGAGCCGGAAGTCTTAAAGGAAACGGAAGAAGAGGAGGATTGGGGGCTCCCTGAGGGATTTGTTCCCGTTCCAGTATCTATTGATGTATTGAATGATTCAGACTCAGATCCGAATCATATAGACACGCCTGTAGATTCCATCGATGGATTTGAAATTTTTGATTTTGAACCGAATCAACATGTAAAGAAGGATGAAGAAGAAAAAAAAATTGAAAAAACAGAGAATATACAGAGTAATTTACCGGATCAGTCTGAGAGTAAGAAAAACATACAACCGAGTCGTCCTGCTGCTTCAGGTAATAATACACCAAGTATTCGAGTTGATGTCAGCCGCATTGATCGCCTGATGGATCTGGTAGGGGAGTTGGTCATCGGACAAGCTGCATTGCGTGAGGTTTTTTCTTCTTCGGAAAAGAAACATCCACGTGCTGATGCGGGTAGTAATGATCTGTCAAACGCCATGAGCGGCACTGAGCAACTAACGCGTGATTTGCAGGAAGCAATCATGGCGGTTCGTGCGCAGCCCATGCGTGCTGTCTTCCAGCGTATGCAGAGAGTTGTCCGTGAGGCTGCAAACCTTGCTGGTAAAAAAGTACATCTTGAGATGGAGGGCGAGGATACAGAAGTCGATCGAACTCTGATTGAAAAGTTGACTGATCCCCTGACGCACATGTTGCGCAATGCCGTTGATCATGGTGTGGAAAAAGAGCAGGTCCGCCTGGAAGCAGGTAAACCTGCTATGGGTACTATCAGATTATCAGCTGCACATAAATCTGGTCGTGTCGTTATTACACTTAGTGATGATGGGGGAGGGATAAATCGTGTTCGTGTTCATGACATTGCAGTAGAGAAAGGTATTATTTCTGCTGAAGCACAATTGACTGATTCTGAGATCGATAATCTTATTTTTGCTCCCGGATTCTCGACGGCTACCACAGTTACAGATCTTTCTGGTCGTGGTGTGGGTATGGATGTCGTAAAACAGGCCATCCAGGATCTGGGCGGACGAATATCCATTACTTCCGAGACTGGAAAAGGTTCTTCATTTTCGTTGAGTCTTCCTCTGACACTTGCTGTGATGGATGGTATGCTGGTTACGGTAGCAGAGCAGCTCTTGATCTTGCCTGTTTCCTGTATTGTTGAAACAATGCTGATAAGCAAAGAAAATATATTTGTGTCTGGAAATAACTCTACTGTAATTTGTGTAAGGGGTCAATTTATCCCGATTGTAGATGTTGCAAAATCTCTTGGGATAAAAAATAGAAAAGAGAAAATAAATCAACCCGTTATTCTTATTGTTGAAGATGATGCAGGAAAAATGACGGCCCTTGCAGTTGATCGTATTGAAGGTCAGATGCAGGTCGTTATAAAAAGTATAGAAAAAAATTATCGTTCAGTTAGGTATGTATCAGCAGCAACAATACTCGGTAGTGGTCGAGTGGCTTTAATATTGGATGTACCGGAAGTCGCTGTCTCTGCTGAAGGTAGAATGCTTGATATGTGGACATCTAAAAATGCAAATGAAACCTCTCTTGAGTGTGTAGGTAAGGTCTAATGCAAGACAATAATATATCGCCTGTTGGTTCTGGAAAGGTCATATCTTTCAATGTAGGGGAACAGGAATATTGCGTTGATATTTTGCGCGTAAGAGAAATCAGGGGATGGACAGAAGCAACTCTTCTTCCTGGTACTCCACGCTGCATTAAAGGCGTAATCAATCTGCGCGGTATTATTGTGCCTGTCATTGATATGTGTGAACTTTTGCATGTCTCACATAGTAAGTCATCAGATCGCAATGTGGTCATGGTTATCGACGTTGATGGCAAGACAGCAGGGCTTCTGGTGTCAAAGGTTTCCGATATTCTGGATATTACTCCAGAAATGATTCAGGATGTTCCTGTTTCGAATACAGATGATGTTGGTCCACTCGTTAGTGGACTGATTGCTTTTGATGGACGACTGATTGGCTTCCTGCAGTTGTCTGTCGTAGCTGAGCAGGCATTGGAACATGTTCCATGATTACTCTTGCCGAGCAAAATCTGTCTGGGGGAGATATTCCCTATGACGAATCGGATTTCAATAACATACGAAATATACTTAAGGAAAAGAGTGGTATCTCTTTGAGTGCTTCCAAGAAGCCACTGGTGTATTCAAGATTGTCAAGACGGGTTAGACTGTGTTCGCTCCCAGATTTTCGTTCCTATGTCTCGTTTGTCAATTCTCCAGCTGGAAGCGAAGAACAGTTATGTATGATTGATGCTTTAACTACTAATGTTACTAATTTTTTTCGTGAAAAACATCATTTTGAGCACTTTTCACAGATTGTGATGCCGGAAATAATAAGGCGTGCAGAACGGGGAGAAAAAGTAAGAATCTGGTCTTCTGCCTGTTCGTCGGGTCAGGAGCCTTTTTCTATTGCCATGACTATTCTTGACTCCTTTCCCAAGGCAAATAATTATAATATTAAGATATTGGCAACAGATATTAGTTTTGAAATGATAGACTTTTGTCGTCGTGGTGTTTACTCTCTTAAGGAAACTGAATCTATTCCCGATAATTTCTTGAAAAAATGGTCAAGAAAAACAGGGAACGAAATTCATTTTTCGGATGATTTAAAGGAACTTGTCAGCTTCAAAAATTTGAACCTTTTGAAGCCATGGCCGATGCAGTGCCAGTTTATTTCTATTTTTTGTCGTAATGTCGCAATCTATTTTGATCGTGACACACAGAATATGTTGTGGCGTCGGCTTTCCGATGCGGTTCTTCCTGGAGGCTATTTGTATATAGGGCATTCAGAAAAAATAGCTCCAGAAATTGTTCCGGATATAACCCCATGCGGGTGTCCGACGACGTATAGGAAAGATATATGAGTAGAAAGATACGTGTTATTATTGTCGATGATTCCAAAACGGGTCGTGCTTTCATTGCTGCCGCTTTGCGTCGGGATCCCGATATTGAAATTATAGGTATGGCTGCTGATCCGCTGGAAGCTAGAGATCTTATTATAAAGGATCAGCCTGATGTAATAACGCTTGATATTGAAATGCCCAATATGAATGGGTTGCAGTTTCTTGAGAAAATCATGCGGATGCGTCCCATTCCTGTTGTGATGGTCTCAAGTCTTACTGCTCGCGGTGCAGAGACTTCCATAGAAGCATTACAGCTTGGAGCGTTTGACTGTTTTCCCAAGCCAGCAGCTTTTTCAGGTATAGATGCTTATGCCGGTCTGGTGCCTTTGGTGAAGGCTGCGGCAGGTTCTAGTTCCGGACGAAATTCCATAATTAACAGTGTTTCTAATAAATCTTTTCAACGGAGGGTCATATCCCCAGAGGTGATCGCTATTGGTGCATCAACAGGTGGTGTGGAAGCATTGGGAGCTATTCTTCCACGTTTACCTTCTGTGTTTCCGCCAATCATGATAACACAACATATGCCTCCACTTTTTACGGCAAGTTTAGCTACTCGTCTGAATCAAATGTGCGATATTCAGGTGCAGGAATCAGAGGATGGTGTTCCACTGGAAAATGGACACGCTTATATTGCCCCGGGAGGAACCCGACATTTGCATTTGAAAAAAATAGGAGGGCGACTTTTCACCAGTCTGGACGTCGGTGAGCCTGTTTCAGGACATCGTCCTTCTGTTGATGAACTTTTTAGGTCTGTCGCACATTGTTCCGGAGCATCATCGGTTGGTGTTATTCTGACCGGTATGGGGCGTGATGGTGCAGAAGGTCTGTTGGAAATGAGGAAGGCCGGTGCCTATACTTTGGGGCAGAGTGCCGCCTCCTGTGTTGTCTATGGGATGCCAAAAGCCGCGATGGAAGTTGGAGCCGTCGAACGTATGGTGCCGCTCAGTTCCATCGCAGAGACGCTGATTTCATATTGTAAGTCTGAAAATGGAGGTTTTGTCTGATGCCTGATGCTGCTTCAATTCATGTTATGATTGTCGATGATCAGACATCCATTCGTGCTATTTTGCGTAACAGTCTGGCACAACTGGGGATAATTAATGTTTCAGAAAGAAAGAATGGAAAAGATGCACTGGAATATCTTTCGCAAAATTCTGTAAATCTTATCATTTCAGATTTTAATATGCCAGAAATGAACGGTCTGGAATTATTGAAAGCGGTAAGAGCTAACCCACGAATGGCGAAAACTGCTTTTATTATCCTGACTGGTGAGGCAAGCAAGGAACTCGTTCAGGAAGCTGTAAAGGCCGGAGTCAATAATTTTCTGGCGAAACCCTATACGGTTGGCAAGCTGAAAGCGGTTATGGAAGCTGTTTTTGGTACTATTGTATGAAAGTTGAAAAAACTTCCTATGCTTGATGCAGACACGATTCTGGTGACGCAGGGTGAGATGTACATATCCTGCGATCCCAAGGTGATCATGACGACGCTTGTCGGTTCATGTATCGCTGCGTGTATGTTTGATAGTACGGCAAAGATTGGCGGTATGAATCATTTTCTTTTGCCGGATGGAAGTGAAATTTCTGCCACCAGCAGATTGTCGTATGGTTTTCATGCCATGGAATGTCTGATCAACGGGCTTATAAAGCAGGGTGCTCGTAAAAGTAATTTATGTTGTAAATTATTTGGTGGTGCCAATATTCGCGCCAATCTTGGTGATATTGGTACGCGCAATGCTACGTTTGCGACTGATTTTCTGAATAGTGAGGGTATTTCCTGTGTGGGTTCCAGTCTTGGAGGCGATAGAGGACGAAGAATTCGTTTCTGGCCTGCGACAGGTAGAGCGCAGCAACTGATGATTCGTGATGATAATATCGTCAATCGTGAAGTAGAAACAGCACGAAAAGATATATTGCGCCGTCATGATTCTGCTGCTCAGGAAGTGGAGTTTTTCTGAATGAATGACTCTTCTCTTGCTATTGCAGATTTTCTGATTCGTGCCGGAAAGATTTCCGAATGCATAGAGCATCTTCTTGCTGCATTGCAGAGCAAATTGACACACCTTGAAGCGGAGGTGTGTCCTGAACTGCAAAATCTTGATCTGGCGACCCAGTTGTCGTCTGAGTTGGCGGACCTTTTGACACGATCATCTCATGATGAAAATGTCGTGGCCGCTGGTCATCTTAAAGACCCGGCAGCAATTCTTCGATCTCTGAAACTGGATGCCGTTTCTACCATTCTGTCTGGAGAAACCCTGCGGCAACAGCCAGAATCTTCTGAAGTCGAGCTGTTTTAAAGGCAGGCTTCCAGACTGCCGTAAGTGACCCCTTGCGAGCGAAGATTGCTGAGCAAAAGAATGTTCAGTCCTCCGCGGAAGCCTCTTCCAGTTCACCCTGAACAGTGAACCATTCCTCTTCTGCTTTTTCCTCGTCTTTCTTGATCGTCGCCAGTTTCATTGTGAGCTTGGTGACATCATCACCAGCGGATGCCTCATACAGGGCAGGATCGGCTAGCCGGGCTTCGACCTTGGCTCGTTCCGCCGCCAGCTTTGAGACCTTGGCTTCAGCCTCTTTTACCTTCTTGCGTAAAGGAGCGAGCGCCTTGCGTGCCTCAGCGCGTTCTCGACGTTCTTCCTTCTTGCCTGACGATGTGTCTGCCTCCCGGCCAGATGCACTGCGAGCGGCAGCACGGGACTGCTCCAATAGCCATGCGCGATATTCAGCCATGTCACCCTCAAACGGTGTGACCTTTCCATCGCCGACCAGCCACAGACGGTCAGCGACCATTTCCACCAGATGCGGATCATGACTGATCAGCAGGACAGCACCCTCAAATTCGGACAGGGCCCGCACGAGTGCGTCTTTGGCGTCGAGATCGAGATGGTTGGTTGGCTCGTCAAGGATGAGCAACTGGGGAGCGTCACGGGTAGCGAGAGCCAGCAATAGACGTGCTTTTTCACCACCAGAAAGTTCGGACACTTTCGTTTCTGCTTTGCCTGCATCAAGTCCGAAACGGGCCAGCTGCGAGCGCACTTCGGTCGGAAGGGCTTTCGGTAACGCCCGCGCCATGTGGTCGATGGGCGTGTCACTCATGACCAGCTCCTCCGCCTGATGCTGGGCGAAATAACCGACTTTCAGGCGAGGACTGTGATTGACGGTGCCGGACATTGGCTGAAGTCGTCCGGCGACCAGCTTGGCGAAGGTCGATTTACCGTTGCCGTTCGCGCCAAGCAGGGCAATACGGTCCTCCATGTCCAGCCGGAGCGATAGGTTGGAAAGGATCGCCTTACCGTCATAACCAATCGTCACGCGGTCCATGGTCAGCATCGGCGGGGGCAGGGGCTCCGGCTCTGGAAATTCGAAGCGCGTCGGTGTGTCTTCCACCACGCTGTCGATCACGGGCAATTTTTCGAGCGCCTTGATGCGGGCCTGAGCCTGTTTCGCCTTGGTCGCCTTGGCGCGGAACCGGTCTACGAAGGACTGCATATGTGCCCGACGGGCGGCCACCTTTTCAGCGGCGCGTGCCTGCTGTAGCGCCTGCTCGGTACGGATACGGACAAACTCTTCATAGCCGCCCGGTGTCAGCGACAGCTTGCCGCGATCGAGATGCGCAATGGCGTCCACGCAGGCATCCAGCAGGCCACGGTCATGACTGACGATCAGAGCCGCACCACCGAAGCGTGTCAGCCAGCCTTCGAGCCAGAGAGTCGCTTCGAGATCGAGATGGTTCGTCGGTTCGTCGAGCAGCAGCAGATCGGGTTCAAGAAACAGCGCAGTTGCGAGCGACACGCGCATCCGCCACCCGCCGGAGAAGTCGGAAACCGGGCGTGCTTGCGCCTCGGCGTTGAAGCCGAGACCGGAGAGGATGCTTGCGGCGCGGGCAGGGGCGCTGTCGGCGTTGATGGCGATCAGCCGTTCGTGGACTTCGGCAATCCGTTGCGGGTCGGTGGTGGTTTCCGCTTCGGCAAGCAATGAAGCGCGTTCCGTGTCACCCGCCAGCACCGTGTCCACCAGCGAGGCAGGCCCGGAAGGCGCTTCCTGTTTTACCCGCCCCATGCGGGCGCGGGAGGAAAGGCGGATCGAGCCGCCATCGGGCTGGATATCGCCTGCGATGGCGGCAAGGAGAGTGGATTTGCCCGCGCCGTTGCGGCCGATCAGGCCCACCTTGCGTGCCGGCTCGATGGACAGATTCGCCTGATCCAGCAGGGTGCGGCCGGCAATGCGGAGTGTCAGATCATGGATGACAAGGAGGCTCACGGGACTCTCATATTCAGGATGGGCAGGTGGGCAATGTGTTAAAAGTTTGTCTCGCCATAGCATCCAATGCAGCAAAGCCCTACCCGAGACGTCGAGAATGCTCTAGAGGGCATGCATCCGCGGGATGGTCCGCGAACCGGTTCCGTCTCCGGGCGGGACACACAGACTATCGGGAGCCACACATGGCCGTAGAACGCACCCTTTCCATCATCAAGCCTGATGCAACCCGTCGTAACCTCACCGGCAAGATCAACGCCGTGTTCGAGGACAACGGTCTGCGCATCGTTGCCCAGAAGCGCGTTCAGCTGAGCGAAGCTCAGGCAGGCGCATTCTACGCCGTGCACAAAGAGCGTCCGTTCTACGGCGAACTGGTGTCCTTCATGATCTCCGGCCCGGTCGTTCTTCAGGTTCTCGAAGGCGAGAACGCTGTTGCGAAGAACCGCGAAGTCATGGGCGCGACCGACCCGAAGAAGGCCGAGCCGCAGACCATCCGCGCACAGTTCGCCGAGAGCATCGAAGCCAACTCCGTGCACGGTTCCGACAGCGCAGAGAATGCAGCGAACGAAATCCGCTTCTTCTTCGCCGAGACGGAAATCCTGCCGTAAGTCAGACTGACTGATAGCCAGTCCTGCCTTTTTCGATCTTTCCTTGAGATGAGATCTGGAAAGGCGGGGCTGGCGCATGTCATGAGCCGGCAAGCAGGCGATCCTGTCGGCTGAGTTTTTCCGGCTTATTCCGAGTTGGCTGGACAAGGCCGCGCCGGTATCCGGAAAATGGCAGTCAGCTCCACTTAGGGGAGTTGATAGAGGTCCGGCTCTGAGTGAGGCGGATAAATTGCAGGGCGGCGACCGTCGATGTCTTCCTCTGATGAGACGGGTTCATCTCCCCGTTCACGCCATATCCTGACCAGCACCGGCTGGAATATTATCGGCCGTATTGCGCCGGTTTTTGTCGCCATTCTTGTGACCCCTCGACTGATCCACCTGCTTGGGCTGTCGCGCTGGGGCATTTTCACCATCGCCTTGAGCCTGATCAGTACTCTCGGGATTTTCGATCTGGGTCTGGGCCGTGCGCTGACCCGTGCGATTGCCGATCGTCCTGAAGGGAAAACCACGCCTGAGACGGCGGACCTGATCTTCACAGGTAGCGCCATGATGGGCCTCATGGGTGGCCTGGGTGGTCTTGTCGCTGCCGGACTGGTGGGGTTGTGGGTCGATCACGGACTGAAGATCGCGCCAGAATTACATTCCGAAGTGCTCTGGTCATTGTGGATATTCTGCGCCACCGGTCCTTTGCTGATGATCAATGCCGCATTCTGGGGCGTTTTTACCGGCTACAATTCATTCCGAACCGTCAATCTGATTACCATTCCGGTTTCAGTCGCCTATTATGTCGCGCCTGTACTTGTGCTGTATGTCTGGGACAGCCTGATCGGTGTCATGCTGGCGATTTTCGCCTGTAGATTGTGGCTTACCTTCGCCTATGCACGATCCCTGCTGCATCTGGTTCCGGCATTGAAACATGCCCGTTTCCGCGGTTATCTGCTGAAACCCCTGCTGCGGATCGGCGGATGGATGACGGTTTCCAATCTTGCCTTTCCGATCCTGAACTATGTCGATCGCTTCATGATCGCCAGTGTCGTCTCGGCTGCAGCGACCAGTTTTTACACCACGCCTGCCGATGTGGTGACACGCTTCAACATGCTGAGTTCGTCCGTCAGCGCCTCATCCTTTCCCGCTCTGGCCTCTTCATGGCGGCGTGAGCCGGAGCGCGCATCGGAGATTTATTGCACGAGTGTTCTGGCAGTCAGTGCGTTGCTGTTTCCACCCTGTCTGATTACGGCCCTGTTCAGCCATGCCTTTCTGTCGCTGTGGATTGATGCTTCATTCGCAGATCACAGTGCGATGATCATGAGTTTTCTGTGCGTGGGTGTCTTTCTGAGCGGCGTTGATTCCATTGCGTCAGGACTGCTGGACGCTATTGGCCGACCGGATGTGAACGCCCGTTTTTCCATCGGCGAAATCATTTTCTATCTGCCGGTTCTGTATCTCTCATTGATTTATTTCGGTGTGCCGGGAGCAGCCTGTGCGTGGGCGGTCAGGATCTGCGCCGATTACGGTGTCCGCTCTTTGGTGAGCCTTCGATTTTACGCGCCTCTGAAGCCTGCAATCCTGCGTGTTTTGCCTGCAACGGTATCTGGCGCAGTCTTGTTGGTGGCCGCCATGGTCGGGGTCTCTTCGGCTATGGCTGCAGGAGAGATGTTTCTGTCTCTGCTGATTTTCTACACCGTGCTGTGGTTTGTCTGTTTGAACCACGGTGAGCGGGAAGCCTTCATGTCATTCGCTGGAAAAATTAGGAAAAAGATAGGTATAAATATATAAATATTATACATATTTGTGTGTCTTTTAAGGGTTAAGACAGATTAGATAGAGTGTTGTTTGGTAATTCAGAGCGATACGGTTGCCTGTTACCCGGACTGTGGTAAGCATGAGCAGCGGTCATTTATTGCTTAAAGGAAAACCGATATGCGTAATCTTTCCATTGATGAACTGAATAGTGTAGCTGGTGGCCGAGGCTTCTTGCTGAGCTGCCTCTCCGACATTTTCGCGGACGCACAGAATGCCGTGCAGCGCGCTGAGACTGACGTTTCCAACTCAGGTGCAAAAGTCCAGACGGCGCTTTCCGGTAACACTGGCGTTGCCAGCATCGCAAATACCATCTTCAAGGACGCTTCCGGCCTGCTGTCCGCTGTTGACAAGGGTCTCGGCGATCTGAGTTCCATCGCCGCCAACACAAAAGTGACGGTTACCACCACGGTCTGATCCATCAGATCCGGAATTGGCGACGATACTGATGACCGCTAGTGCGTCTCCGTTCTGATCCTGATGTATCTTCCATGATCCACTGGGTGAGAGACGTCTGAAGGCGTTCCTCACTCCCGTGGATCATGTCTGCATTATCATTTTTCGTTTTTATAAGAATACCGCTTTGCTACCGTTATCCGGTGGAACGACCCCACCGTAACATGGCTGTCCCTCTGGATACGACGTTGACAGAGACGTCCGGTTTCGCAGAGGCTTGCAGAATGGTTGACGCCTCCTCTCCATCCGGGCCGTCTGAACAGGGCCCAACAGTCTACACGTTTCCCGGCAAGTCCTTGCTGGATCGTGTAGAGGCGGCTCGCTATCTTGGAATTGCACCGCTTCGCCTGAGACTGCTGGATATAGCACGTTGCGGGCCGGTTGCGCTGTCACCAGGCTGCTATCGCGTGGATGCGCTTGATCTTTACAGAAGTGAGTTGTTTCTCAAGGCGGCCCTTCCAATTGAGGAAGCCTCGCGCCGTGCCGTTCTGGCTCAGGCGCGGATCGATAGTGATGATTTTGAGCCCGATCCGTTTATGGAAATGGCGACACAGCATGACCTGCGTGACGTCATGGCGTTTATCGGTGGACGTGTCGCCATTGTTGGTGGTCTGATCATTGTCGTGCTGTCGCATACTCCTTTATCCAGAATTTTGACGCATACGCTCAGATAGGACGGCCAGTCCGGCTGAGGAGTCTTTGGAACGGCATTCAGCATAGGCGGCATGTGGAGGCTTTCTGGAGGATGCGTGCTGTCGCCGGACATCTGTTTGAAAGGTCCGAGCAGACTTACTCTCTGGTTCATGTAGAACTGGCGTGTAGAACTGGGCGGTATATCTGGATATTGTCACAATAGTAACATAAACAGAGACATACTGGTTCGAAGGGCAGTGCGGTCGGATTTTGATTATGAACACGTGGAACGATCATGAATAGCAAAACAGATATTGGACGTCGTCTGTTCGGATTGTCCGTTCTGGGGGCTGGGCTAACCGGTCTTGTGAAGGTCGCTCTCGGAGAAACAACAAAGACACCGCCGCCTGAGCCCATTCCCAAAGCCGCGTTGCCGAAAGCGTCACCTGAAGCGGCGGCACGGAAAAACAGCGGTAATCCGCGTACGTTGTGTTATGTCGGCGGTTATACCAGATCCGGCCCGGCTGATGCGAATGCCAAGGGCATCACGCTGTTCGAAATGAATGCGGAAACCGGGGTGCTGACCCAGCTTGGCCAGATTACTCCGGCAGACAATCCTTCTTTCCTTGCGCTGTCGGCGGATCATCGGTTTCTCTATGTCGTCAATGAGATCAGTGACTTCGGAGGGCAGAAGAGCGGATCAGCGACGGCCTATTCGATCGATCAGCGCACAGGTGTCATCACAAAGCTGAATACTGTCGCGACGGGCGGAGCGGACCCGGCTTTTCTGAGCGTGCATCCATCCGGTCGTTATCTGCTGGTCGCCAATTATACCGGTGGAAGTGCTGCCGTCATCCGTATCCAGCCTGATGGAAGTCTCGGAGAGCTTTCCGATCTCGTGCACAATACCGGTCCGAAGATGCCGGAGAGAGCAAAAGACAACCCTCCGGGCAACTATGCAGTCAGTGATCATTCTGCGGCCCATATGCACATGATTCAGGCCGACGTGGCCGGTCGTTTCATCATCGGGTGTGATGCCGGGCTGGACCGCGTCTATGTCTGGAAACTGGATCCGGACAAGGGTGTTCTGACACCGGCAGCGACACCCTGGCTGACAATGGAGCCTGGTTCCGCGCCGCGACATTTCTGTTTCAGCCCGAACGGCAAGGTGATCTACATTCTGGGAGAGCAGAATTCCCGTATTGTCGTCGCTGATTACGATCAGGAAACGGGAGCGATGTCGGTGCGTCAGACGGCCTCGACCGTGACGGCCAAATTCCGTGGCAGCACACTCGCCGCCGAAATCGGCCTGCATCCGAGCGGCAAGTTTCTGTATGTCACCAATCGTCTGGGTGATTCCATTGCCTGTTTCCGGGTCAAGGATGACGGGTCTATTGAGCTCTTTGATGAAGTATGGGAACGCGCCAATTACGGACGGTCCTTTGCATTCGATCCATCCGGCAAGTTCATGTTTGTCGCCAATCAGCGCAGTGATTCTATTACGTCATGGCGTGTGAATCCCGATACTGGCGCTCTGGATTTTACCTGGAACTTTACGCCGACAGGCACGCCGAGCGCTTTTGCCTTTTTCACTCTGGATGAAGTCTGATTCAGGAAAACTGTTTCTGGAACTGTCTGTAAAAATCCCCACATCAGATTTTGTGGTGTGGGGATTTACTTATTGCAAGAAGAGTTCTCTCTACAAAAACTCTATAAATATCCCAGAAGTTTTTGGTGAAGCTTTTTTTCAAAAAGCTTCATGGGACATAGCCTTTCTGAACGAGACATGCTCAGGCTTCGTAAATACTCTCAGTAATGCGGATCGTAAGCCAGCTTCTCGATCCATGCCCTGATATCATTGGGCCTGTCCACCCGCGCCATACCCTTGTCGAAAATGAATTCTGCAAGACGCACGGCAGATGTCATGGAAACATCGATGATATCGGTCTGCGGGGGGAACAGTCGTCCACGTTCCAGCGCGACTTCATCGACCTGATCCGTCAGGGACCTGGCCGCTTCAATAATCAGTTCATCCGTGATGATTTCAGGATGTGTCGCGTACACAGCAAGACCAAGACCGGGGAAAATATAGAAGTTGTTCGCCTGTCCCGGATAGAAAACCTTGCCGTCCAGTTCGACGTTGGGGAACTGGATACCACCGGCGAAAAGCGCGCGTCCTTCCGACCAGATGTATGCTTCCTCCGCCGTGCATTCCGCGTTTATTTCCGGGAGTGACAGGGAAAATATGATGGGTCGTTCATTCAGTGTCGCCATCTCCTTGATAACGGCCTGATTGAAAGCGCCGCCGCACGTTGAAACGCCGATCAGAACCGTTGGCCGGGTATTTTTGATTGTGGCGAGAAGATCCGTTGTCGGAGCAGTATCTTTCGCAAAACGCTTCTGCTCTGGGAGGAGGTCTGTACGGGATGTTTCCAGAAGACCCTCCACATCCATCAGGGTGATGCGTTCGCAGGCCTGCTCATCGGTCAGTCCTTCCAGCTTCATGGCGGAAACCAGCATATCAGCCGTGCCCAGACCGGATGATCCTGCTCCGAGAAACAGATAGCGCTGCTCGGAGAGTTTTTCCTTCTTGACACGAAGAGCAGTCACCAGGCCGACGAGCGTGACCGCAGCCGTGCCCTGAATATCATCGTTGTAGCACAGGACCTTGTCACGATATCTGGCAAGGTAACGCAGCGCATCTGTGCCTTTCCAGTCCTCGAAATGCAGACAGCAGCCCGGGAAAACTTCCTGCACAGCCTGCACAAACTCCTCGACAAACTCGTCGAGTTCTTCAATCGGGGGGGGCTCGCGGCGTGCGCCCAGATAGAGCGGGTCCGCTCTCAGGGCTGCATTGGTCGTGCCGATATCAAGCTGGATGGGAAGCAGGGAGCGCGGCGGGACTGAGCCGCAGACGGTATAGAGTTGCAGCTTGCCGATGGGGATGCCCATACCGTTCACGCCGATGTCGCCAAGTCCTAGGATACGGCCTCCCGTCGTCACGCAGATCGTTCGGACATCGCTTTCCGGCCAGTTGCGGAGCACTTCCGCGATGCGGCCTTTCATGTCGAGGGTGATGTACATACCCCGAGGACGCCGGTAGATATGGCTAAACAGCTTGCAGGCCCGGGCGAGGGTAGGGGCATAGATGATCGGCACGAAACGGGCCGGGTCGGACCGCAGGACCTTGTAGAAAAGGGTCTCGTTTCGGTCGACCAGCGAGTTCAGATAGATATAGCGTTCAAGATCGTCCGGCTTGAGTTCGATATGGTGGAGCGATCGCTCCATCTGCCTGTCGAGCGTTTCAACGTGAGGCGGGATCAGACCCTCAAGACCAAGAGTCTTCCGTTCCTCGACGGTAAAGCCTGTGCCGTGATTGACGTCGCCATCATTGAGCAGCGCCATGCCACGGAGCGAGGATTTCTGGGATGCCATGAATCAACACCTTTCTGTTCCAGTCATTGTCCCGGATCGCTTCTGTCCACAATGCTGGATTTTTTTGGTGTTGTCCAAAAATCGGATTTTATCCGGATTCGTAGGATTCTTTAGGAGTTTTCTAAGAGATACTGATTGCCGGAGCAGCGGGATATGTTCAATATACTGAACATATCCCGCCGTTTTCTCAGCAGACCCGGCGTCGGTTGACCAGTTCCGTAACCACACCGTGCAGCGTTCTCAATTCCTGCTCGGTCACTTCGCCGCGCGTGAAGAAGTGCCGCAGATTGCGGACCATTCCCGGGCGTTTCTGCTCGTTGCGGAGAAAGCCACAGTCATCGAGTTCGCGGATAAGATGATCCATGAAATTCTCAAGCTCGCCTTTGGTGGCGACATGCGTTTCATTGGTCATCAGTTCACGAGGCGGCGTGCTGTCCTCTGTCAGCCACCACTCATAGGCCATGATCATCACGGCCTGCGCCAGATTCAGCGACATGAACGCCGGATTGAGCGGATAGCGGATCAGCGCGTCAGCCCGCGCCATGTCCTCATTGTCGAGACCGGCACGCTCGGGACCAAACATCAGCCCGACCTTCAGGCCGCGATTGGTCGCTTCGCGCAGTTCGATGGCGCCGCCACGGGCGGTCAGCAGCGGCTTGACGATATGGCGGGGACGGGGGCAGGTCGCATAGACGTGATGCAGGTCGGCGATGGCGTCATCGACCGTCTCGAACACTTCCGCGGCTTCAAGGATACGGTCCGCGCCGGAGGCGGCACGCCATGCCCGTTCCTGCGGCCACCCGTCACGCGGGGCGACAATGCGCATGTGAAACAGACCGCCATTGGCCATGGCACGTGCGGTCGTGCCGATGTTTTCCGCCATCTGCGGGCGCACGAGAATGACGACCGGACTGTTGCCGATCGGTTCGATATCGGCGCCGCCATCACGTCCGGTCATGCGCGCCTCCATGTCGTCCCACCGGGACCGTCTTCAAGCACCACGCCGTTGTCGGTCAGTTCCTTGCGGATGGCGTCGGCGCGGGCGAAATCCTTCGCCTTGCGGGCCGCCAGACGTTCGGCGATCAGCGCGTCGATCTCGGCTTCGGATGGGCCGTCTCCAGCCTCGCCCCGGAACCATGCGGCAGGCTCCTGCATGAACAGGCCGATCATTTGACCCGCGACCAGCAGATCGGCGGCAGCTTCACGGTCGCCAGAGAGTGCTGCGGTCGCCATGGCGTGCAGTTCGGCAATAGCTTTTGGCGTGTTCAGGTCATCGCACAGAGCGGCAAGGAAAGGAGCCGGAATATCACGCTCTTCCACATCCAGCGGCCATGCACCTTCCAGTGCCCGATAGAACCGATCGAGCGTGCGCTTGGCTTCGTCCAGCCCCGCCCATGTGAAGTTCAGGACCGAGCGATACTGTGCGCCCATCAGCAGGAGACGCAGCGCTTCGACCGGACCTTTTGCCAGCACGTCACGGATGGTCAGGAAGTTGCCCAGTGACTTGGACATCTTCTCGCCATCGACCAGCAGCATGGCGTTATGCACCCAGTAATCGGCGAACTTGCTGCCGGGGAAGCAGCACAGGCTCTGGGCGCGTTCGTTTTCATGGTGCGGAAAGAGCAGGTCGCTGCCGCCGCCGTGAATGTCGAAACTGTCGCCGAGATAGCGATGCGACATGGCCGAGCATTCGATGTGCCAGCCGGGCCGGCCGCGTCCCCACGGAGAAGGCCAACCGGGCTGTGTCGGCGTGGAGGGTTTCCACAACACGAAATCACCCGGATCGCGCTTGTAGGGAGCGACCTCGACACGTGCGCCTGCGACCAGATCTTCCGGATCACGTCCCGAAAGCGCGCCGTAGGACGGGAAGGATGCCACGGCGAACAGCACATGGCCTTCCGCCTCATAGGCGTGGCCGAGTTCGATCAGGCGGGCGATCATCGCCACCATCTGTTCGATATTGTGTGTGGCTCGGGGCTCGATATCCGGCGGCAGCATGTTCATCGCTGCGAGATCGGCATGGAACTCTGCGGTTGTGCGGGCGGTGAGGGAGGCGATGTCCTCGTTGTTCTGCGCGGCACGTGCGGTGATCTTGTCGTCCACGTCGGTGATGTTGCGCACGAACGTCACGCGCGGATAGAGCCTGCGCAGCAGGCGGGTGAGAATATCTGCCGTCAGCATGGCTCGCAAATTGCCGACATGCGGCAGGTCATAGACCGTGGGGCCGCAGTAATAGACCTTCACATGCTCCGGATCGAGCGGCTCGAACGGAACTGTCGCTCGCCGCTGGCTGTCATGGAGCAGTAGCTGGGTCATCGTAATACGGTCTCTGTCGTCCTGATGCTGCCGAAACGCCCGGAAGGATGCACGATTTCCGGACGGGCCTTTTCCCGCTCATGTTTATCGAACGTCAGCGGAAACCGGAAATCATCCCGCGTGGATGCCTTTTCACGCGTCGGAACGCAACACCGGAGCATGGGCTGAAAGGCCATTCCTGATGATTCATAGCAGACATGGGTGCGTGCCGGTCCGCATGGGTTCCCATTTCCGGTGGTCAGGTCAATGATGGTTTGAAGCAAAGGGAGGATGGAAGACACAGCACGATGGCCAGCGCGAAGAAAAAAAACGCATGGTGGGGAGACTGCATCGCCGGACTGTCAGAGGCGGCGCTGAGTGTGCCTCAGGTGATGGGCTACGCGCGGATCGCCGGGGTGCCAGCCGTCATGGGGCTTTATACGGCCCTTCTGCCGCCGCTCATCTTTGCCGCACTGGGATCGTCACGTCACCTCGTTGTGGCGGCGGACTCAGCGACGGCGGCGATTCTGGCTGGTGGTCTCAAGTCCGTCGCGCCGATCGGAAGTGCGGCCTACATTGCGCTGGTGCCGGTCGTGGCGCTGTTCACCGCCGGATTGCTTTTGATCGCACGGCTGTTCCGGCTGGGATTTCTTGCGGATTTTCTCTCGCGCACGGTGCTGGTAGGCTTTCTGACCGGTGTAGGCTGTCAGGTCGCCATTTCCATGCTGCACGATATGCTCGGCATTTCCAAGAAGGGTGAAAATTCGCTGCTTCAGTTGTGGGGCGATGTAACGCATGCTTATGACGCCAGTATGCCGACCATTGCCCTTTCGTTGCTGGTGGCGGGGTGCATTGTGGCGGCACGGCATCTGACGCCTCGTATTCCGGGTGCGCTGGTGGCTGTAATCGGCAGCATTGTGGCGAGTGCGTGGTTCGGCTTTTCGCATATGGGGATCGCCACGCTGGGGCCGGTTAGTGGCGGTCTGCCTCGTCTTGGACTGCCGCATTTCGGTCTTGATGAGCTGTCGGTCATCGTGCCGACGGCTCTTTCCTGCATGTTCGTGATCATCGCCCAGAGCGCTGCGACGTCACGGGCCTTTGCCGTGCAGTATGGCGAAACCGTTGATGAAAACGCCGACATTCTGGGGCTGTCGGGAGCCAACATGGCGGCGGCGCTCAGCGGCACGTTTGTGGTCAATGGCAGCCCGACGCAGACGACGCTGGCGGTGCAGTTCGGAGCACGTAGCCAGCGGGCGCAGGTTGTCGTTGCGCTGGTCACTGGTGTGATCCTGCTCTGCGCGACTGCCCCTTTGCAGTATCTGCCGCAATGCGTGCTGGCGAGCATCGTGTTCGTCATCGGGGTCGACATGATCAACGTGTCGGGTCTGCTCGCCATCCGGCGGGAAAGTCCCGGCGAGTTCCACCTTGCCCTCATCACGGCGGCGACGGTGGTGGCGGTCGGAGTGGAGCAGGGGATCTTTCTGGCGATCGTGCTGTCGCTTCTGCGTCACGTGCGACACAGTTACGAGCCGCATACCAGCGTGCTCCAACCTGTCCGCGCTGGAGTTTTCGAGGCTACGCGCTGTCATGCGGGAGAGGAAACCGAGCCGGGACTGATCATCTATCGGTTCGCGGCCGATCTCTTCTATGCCAACTGCACGCGGTTCGCCGATGATGTGATGGAGCTTGTCGAAACCGCACCGCATCCAGTGTTCTGCATTGTGGTCGATGCCGGAGCCATTACGGATATCGATTATTCGGCGGCGGCCATGATGCGCGATCTGGTGACGCGTTTACAGGCGCGGAGGGTTGAACTGTTTTTCGGACGTGTGAGCAATGATCTGCGGAGCGATATGGTTCGTCACCGCCTGATTGATCTGATTGGAGAGGATCATCTGCTGGGTGCCCTTCATCTTGCAATGGACATGGCCCGGAAGAGACTGGCGGAACTCACAGCGAAGAAATGACCGGCCCGCAGGAAGCTGCTGCCGGTTACAGAAAGCTTTTGGACGGTCAGGAAAAACAGAATATCGCGGAAAGACGCAGGCCAGTGTGAGCCTGTTGCAGCGATCCGTATCTGACGCAAAGAGCGCGCACAAAAAAGGGCCAGCCCTGTGTCTGTGCTGCGACACACGAAACAAGACTGACCCTCTGGCCTGCATAAAGGATACTGACTAACAGTTCCTTAATAACCTGCCTCTGCCTTTATGGCCAGCAAATTGGGCAGGAGTTTGGTGTTTTGTTGTTTCAAAAATGCAACAAAACTTTGTGTGAACCGCAGAAAACCGGGATTTGAAAGGCAGATTATGTCATCAATACGTCAGCGAGGGGGGAGAGGTAGCTGGCGAGTCTGACCCGTAGCGGCATCAGATAGACGGAGCCGCCACCAGCCCGCACTTCCTGAATGGCCTGTCTTGCAAATGCGAGATTGGCTTCAAGGGTGGGAGAGAAATCATGCGGAAAGACAATATGGTTTGTCGTCTCCCAGTAGGAGCGTGATTTCGGCCCGATAACGGGAGAGAAACCCCAGAAGACTGTCTCGTCCTGTAGCCATTCCCGGCAGAGATCGAGCATCCGCATGTCAAACAGGGGCTGGGTGAAGAAACCGCAGGCTCCGGCATCCTTCTTGCGGGCCAGTTCTTCCAGTTCACGGTAGGGGGCACGACGATAGGGATCAAACGCGGCGTACACCTTCAGATGCGGCGCTTCCCGCACATAACGTCGGATGATGGCGTCTGATGTGTTCGGGAAGACGCGGTGGTTCAGGTCTGCCGGAGGGTCGCCCTTGATGATCAGAACTTCCTTCAGACCCGGCGTGTCCAGACCGGGGAGTGGTCCCTTCGGGTCGATATCGATGGCCCGGATATGTGGGATGATCGAGCGGAAACTGCCCTGCGCCATGGCGGCGGCGTCCCAGCTGCGCAGGGAGAACCGCTGGATGTCGGGAATGTTGATCGTATCGACGAAAGGCAGACACTCGCGCAGTTCCCGCACCTCACGAGTGAGAGTCTCCGCGTCGCGGGGAACCAGTTCGATGGAAACGCGGCTCATGTCGGAAACCATTCGCAAAATCTGTTCATGCATAGCACTCTAAAGCAGTTTGCGCCTGAAGGGAATCTGGCGACTTTGAAGGATATCGGCTCAAGGGTAGTTCCGGGTTGGAGCCTTACTGAAAGCGGCTCCAACCCGATAATGACTTACTCAGATCGACGTTTCCCGTTCCATGGTCTTGTGGAGGGAATGCAGGCTGATGCTGTCCACCGTCGCGCTTGCCCCTGATGTCTCGAGACGCAGGAAGGTGAGGGGCGCGGAGGGATAGATCAGAGCCGTCCCCACGGAAAGTCCTCCGTTGGCGAAAATCTCGAGCGTGCTGGCATCGAGAATGACACGAATGGAGAAATGCCGGTCATCAGGGTTGAGGACTGTCGAGAACTCTCCGGTGAAGAAAGGCTGTGAGAAACCGCGCAGATTCCCGCGATCCAGCCAGAGTTGACCGGAAAAGGCGTCAAACCCGATTGTCAGGGCTTCGCCCTGTTCATTGCCGAATGTGATGACAAAGCGCCCGGTACGGCCCTTGTCTCCCGGTGGCAGCCCTGCAGGGCGCTCATCCACGGTCGCGCTCAGGCTCAGATCAAGCGCTGAACCGATGGGAATGGCCGTTTGCACACTGGTTCCGGCTGCAAGTCGACGTGGCTGAAAGGAAAGCGGCCTGTCCCACAGGCTCTCCACACCACGCGGTTGCTGGGCAAGGCGCAGCCAGCCGGCGAAATCCCGCTTCAATGTCATGGTGCGCGGCAGGGTCATGCACCCGCGCCATGTCCGGGTCGGCAGTTCCTGACAATACTGCCAGTTGCCGAACCATGCGATGGAGACAGCCTCGTCCTTCGGCATATTACTGTAGACCTGAAGCGCGTAGGCGTCCTTGGCGAAGTCCGTCAGGCCTATCACGGTGTCATCCGGCGTGAAGCGCGAGCCGTCGAAACTGCCGATGAAATACTGGGTCGTGCTGCCTCCCAGCGGCGCACCGGGATTGACGGAGACGAACAGCACCCAGCGCGTGCCACCGCCTTCAACCGGCACTTCAAGCAGATTGGGGCATTCGTAATCGACGCCGAACAGGCCGGACGGGCCGAAATCGCTGAGATGCACCCAGTGAATCAGGTCCGTGGAGGCGTAGAACGCAATCTGATGCAGGCGGGACTTCGCCACCACCATGACCCACTGCCGTGTGGGTTTATGGAAGATCACCTGCGGGTCACGGAAGGAATTGCTGCCGAGATCCAGAATCGGATTGTGTTCGTATTCCGTGAAGGTCTGTCCCTGATCCTTGCTGACAGCGAGATACTGGGCCTGCTCGGTGGGGCTGGCGCGGGTGTAAAGGGCGACGATACCGCTTTCGCCTGACGCGAAGAGACCGGACGTGTTCTTCTCATCGACGACAGCGCAGCCTGTATAGGCCTCGCCCGCCTTGGTCTCCGGAATGGCGATCGGCTGATCCTGCCAGTGCAGAAGATCCGTGCTCGTCGCGTGTCCCCAGTGAACATGGCCGGCATACGGCGCGAACGGATCATACTGGTAGTAGAGGTGATAGCGCGTGCCGTCGAACACCAGACCGTTCGGATCGTTCATGAAGCCTGTGGTCGGGCTGAAATGGACGGAGGGACGATACAGCGTGTCCGCAGGGGTCTCCATTGCGGGATGCATCAGCGCGTTTCCTGGTTGATCGGCCGGGGAGGGATGTGAGGCATTTGGCTCAGCATCATGCGTGTGATCCGGAGCCTGCGGAGGAAGAGGCGTCGTGGGTGTGGAGGGCGTTCCGGTCGTCTCGGCGGCGTGTGCAATTCCGGCAAGACAGCCCGTCGCACCAAGCGTGACGAGAGAAGACAGGGCAGCACGGCGTCTCGGACTGGCGAGGGCTGAGCGGGAGGTTTTCTTGTCTGACATGAGGCTGGATTCAGGATGTGAACATGAGGGCAGTGCTGACTTTCTTTCGGGCAGCCACTGGCAGGCGCGAAAAATGTCGGGATGCGTTACCGCTTCTGGCCCGTGGGAGTGGCGCCCCGCCAGTTTCCTTCAGGATGCGCCTTGTAGGCCATATCCGCATCATTGAAGGCGTCTGTAACGGCTGTATAGGGCCGGAATATCAGATCGCTCGCGGTGGGAGAAACGCCATGATCGACGGACTGCTTCGCCAGCCAGCGCATGGTCGCCATTGTCGTGACGCCCGGCCCCGTCTCGACCCAGACATTCTCAAACTGGCCGGTGCGGACAAAGCGTGAGACGTTGTCGAACATCAGTGTCAGGATGGCGTGTATCACCGGATTTCGGGGAGTCGCGATGAAAAAGCCGTTGTTGATGCACCAGGGCTGACCGATGGCGTAGGTCACCATGCAGTTGAAATTCGCTCCGGCGGCAATGCGCGACAGAGGGGCGTGTGCAATGGTGTCCACATCGACATAGATTCCGCCATATTCATACAGATCGCACAGACGCCAGAAATCAGAGCGCATTGTGGCGTGGAAGCAGGCATCGAACAGGCGCGCTTTTTCTTCTCCGTAATGCTGCTGGATGAAAACTCTGGCGGACTCATCGCAGACCAGATGATGCGCGAAGCCCGGATTATGCGCCTTCATGGTCTCGACAGCACGCTGCACTTCTTCCGGCAGAACGGACGAGTGCCAGTACTGGGCGATACGATGGGGGATGCCTTCCGGCAGCGTGTCGCCGGGAGCCGGTTTTACCTGAGGAAGCCAGCCGCTTTCGATGCCCGACGCCAGAAGCCAGAAACAGGGCATTTTCTCGCCACGATAGACGGCGGAGAGTTCGGGCGGGGCATCAGGGGTCAATGACATTCTCTCGCGGATTTCATGTTTCTTTCAGAGCGCTCACTATAGGTCTTCCATGAAGATTGAAAAGCGCTATGCGGTTCATTGGTAGCGGTCTTTGTAAGACCGTTCTGTTGTCAACTCATGAAGGAAGACATTCCGCTGCCAGAGAAGGAATCTCCTGCGGGGCTGGAAGCGGGAGCATTCAAACGGCTTGTGACTCTCGACCCCTTCAACTGCCAGGAGACCTGTCGATTGTGATACGGCGGGTAAGTTTGTTAAGAATGCGCCCGTTAACCTACCACCAGGAAAGAGAGATGGCATCATGAGCAAGATTCTCCGCACAGAACCGAACAAGATTCTGTCCAAGGCCGTCGAATATCACGGCTTTATTTTCACACAGGGCATGGTCGCCCGCGACCTCACGAAGGATGCCAAGGGCCAGACGCAGGATATCCTTGAGCAGCTCGATACGCTTCTGGAAGAGCACGGCACGGACAAGACCCGTATCCTGCAGGCCCAGATCTGGCTGAAAAACATCAACGACCGCACCACGCTGAACGAAGTCTGGAGCGCATGGCTGCCGGAAAACGGTGCACCGGCCCGCGCCTGCGTGCAGGCTGTCATGGCTGACCCGAAGATGCTCGTTGAGATCATGCTCGTCACGACGAAATAAGGCGTCTCTCCCGCCTGCCGGATTTTGTGCAGGCGGGATATTTCTCTGCCGTATTTTGGATAATGTCGCTTATCCCTGCAGAGTGACCGGGTGGCACCGCCGCCTGTTTCGGGATCTGAGGTTTTTTCCAGTCCCGCTGCGTGTTCCTGCAAACAGGATCATCATTTTATCCGTTTGATCACTCTCCACGGCCCTTGAAATGAAGGGTCTGTTGGCATTGTTCATTTCGAATGCGATAAAAATTTTCACAGTGTCGCATTTATTCAAGTTTCCCGTCTGATCCTGACCAGCGACCCCGGATTTCGGGGCGCATGCTCGCCTCATGAACCTGTTGTGATGCGGGACGGATATGGAACGATTTTCTGCTCTTTCCCTGGCCAGAAAGGCTCTCGGTGGCCATCTGGGCTGGAAGCCGCAATGGCGCTCCGTCGAGCAGCCAAAGAAGGCTTATGATATTATCATTGTCGGTGGCGGCGGCCACGGCCTCGGTGCGGCGTATTACCTCGCCAAACAGCACGGGCTGCGCAACATCGCCGTGATCGAGCGTGGCTGGCTGGCGGGTGGCAACACCGCCCGTAACACCACCATCATTCGCTCGAACTACCTGTTCGACGAAAGCTCCTCCTATTACGAGCATTCTCTGAAACTGTGGGAAAATCTCTCGCAGGAACTGAACTACAACGTCATGTTCAGTCAGCGCGGATGCCTGATGGTGGCGCACACCGTGCATGACGTGCAGGTGTTCAAACGTCACGTTCATGCCAATCGTCTGAACGGAATCGACAACGAGTGGCTGTCGGCGGAGGAGGCGAAGGAATTCTGTCCGCCGCTGAACATCTCGCCGAACATCCGTTATCCGGTTCTCGGCGCCTCGCTTCAGCGTCGCGCTGGCACGGCCCGCCACGACGCCGTGGCATGGGGTTTTGCCCGTGCCGCCAGCGACATGGGTGTGGACATCATCGAGAATTGCGAAGTGACCGGCATCAATCGTGGTCCGGATGGCGCTGTCACCGGCGTCGAGACCACGAAGGGCACGGTCAACGCGAAAAAGGTCGCTGTTTCGGCAGCGGGTCACAGTTCGGTCGTTCTGGAAATGGCGGGCATCCGTCTGCCATTGCAGAGCAATCCGCTTCAGGCGCTTGTCTCCGAGCCGGTGAAGCCTGCTTTCCCGACCATCGTCATGTCCAACACCATTCACGCCTATATCAGCCAGTCTGACAAAGGCGAGATGGTGATCGGCGCGGGAACGGACTCCTATGTGTCCTATACCCAGCGCGGTGGACTGCATATTCCGGCCGAAACATTGGCGGCGATCTGCGAGCTGTTCCCGATGTTCCGCCGTTTGCGCATGATGCGTTCGTGGGGCGGTATCACGGACAACACGCCCGACCGTTCGCCGATCACGGCGAAGACCTCGGTGCCGGGGCTTTACGTCAACTGCGGCTGGGGAACGGGCGGCTTCAAGGCGACGCCGGGTGCGGCGAACCTGTTTGCCTGGACCATCGCGAAGAATGAGCCGCATCCGATCAATGCGCCCTTCACCATCGAGCGCTTCCGTGACGGCGTGATGATTGACGAAGCGGCGGCAGCGGCGGTGGCGCACTGAGATGGTGTGTCGCCTCATGCTTCAGAAATCATCGCCGATAACGGCACGAGTTTTCACATCCGGTCTGCTCCGAGGAGCGAGTGCATCATGCTGCTGATCCGCTGCCCGTATTGCGGGGAACGAGCCGAAGTCGAATTTTCCAACGGGGGCGAGGCTCATATCGACCGTCCTCGTGATCCCATGAGCCTGACTGATGAGGAATGGGCTCAGTATCTCTACATGCGCGACAACCCGAAGGGACTGATCGCCGAGCGGTGGCGTCATGCTCACGGCTGCAACCGCTTCTTCAACGCCATCCGCGATACGCGGACGGATCGTTTCGTTGTCACCTATGAAATCGGACAGCCGCGTCCGGAAGTCACTCCGGAACAGGCTGCGGAGGCTGCACGATGAGTAGCTTGTCCCGAGCTTCTGCCCGCGTTCCCGGTCGCGGTCGCGTCAACACGCGCCGCCCTGTGCGCTTCACATTTGACGGCCGCAGCTTTGAAGGCTTCGAGGGTGATACGCTCGCCTCGGCCCTGCTGGCGAACGGCGTTCACCTGATGGGGCGGTCCTTCAAATATCACCGTCCACGCGGCCCGATCTCCGCCGGTTCCGACGAGCCGAACGCCGTCGTGGCTGTCGGTTCCGGTCCTGCACTGCAAACGCCGAACCTCGTCGCCACGCAGGTCGAGGTCTATGACGGTCTGACCGCGCAGAGCCAGAACCGCTTCCCCTGTCTTCAGTTCGACATGGGGGCGGTGAACAATCTGGCCTCACCACTGATTCCGTCAGGCTTCTACTACAAGACCTTTATGTGGCCGCGGAATTTCTGGACCAAGGTCTATGAGCCGATCATCCGTCGTTCGGCTGGTCTGGGTGTGGCTCCAACCGAGCCTGATCCGGATCATTACGCTTTCCAGTACACGTTCTGCGACGTGCTGGTAGCCGGTGGTGGCCCCGCTGGTCTGGCGGCGGCTCTGACGGCCGCGAAGGCTGGCGCGGAAGTGATGCTCGCCGACGAGACGGCGGAGTTCGGTGGCAGCCTGCTCTTTGATCGCGCATCCCGTATCGACGGTCTGCCTGCTTCCGAGTGGGTCGAGCGCACGGTCGCCGAACTGAAGAAGCTGCCCAACGTGCGGATGTTCACCCGCACCACGGTGTTCAATTATGGTCCGCACAACATGGTCGCGCTCAACGAACGCCTGACCGATCATCTGAGCACGCCAAACCCGGCCACGCCGCGCGAGCGTCTATGGCAGGTGCGCGCGAAACAGGTGGTTATCGCGTCCGGTGCGATCGAACGTCCGCTGGTGTTCGAAGGTAATGACCGTCCGGGCGTCATGCTCGCCAGCGCGGCGCAGACTTACCTCAATCGGTATGGCGTGGCCTGTGGTCGTAAGGCTGTCATCGCCACGGCGGACGACAGTGCCTATCGCGTGGCGCTCGATCTGCTTGAAGCGGGTGTGAAAATCGCTGCCATCGTCGATATCCGTCCGAAGCCTGACTCTGAACTGTTTCGCAAGGTAAAAGCTGCGGGTATCAAGGTTCTGGTCAACAGCACGGTCCAGCGCGCTCACGGTTCGCAGCGTATTCACAGCGTCGAACTGGCTCCGGTTCTGCCGGGTGGCGATGTGGGTGAGGGCAAGAACTACAGTTGCGACCTGCTGCTCATGGCGGGTGGCTGGACGCCGAGCCTGCACCTGTTCTCCCAGTCCAAGGGCAAGGTGGTCTACAACGCCGATCTCGATACCTATCTACCGGGCGAGTCTGCTCAGGCAGAGCGTTCAACCGGTTCCTGTCGCGGGATCTACGACCTTGGAGAAGTGCTGGCCGATGGTCTGAAAGCTGGTGCCGGTGCTGCGAAAGACGCAGGTTTTGACGGTGAGGTCGATCTTCCTCTGTGGGAAGTGACCAGCGACGCCATCGGTCGCGGTGGCTTCACCGGTGCGCTGCCCCGTCGCGGCAAGGGCCTGACGGCCATGGCGTTCGTCGATTACCAGAACGACGTGACGGCCAAGGACGTGAAACTTGCTGTGCGCGAGGGCTTCCGTTCGATCGAGCACATCAAGCGCTACACGACCACCGGCATGGCCACCGATCAGGGCAAGACCTCGAACCTGAATGCGCTCGGCATTGCGTCCAGCGCGCTGGGTCGTCCGAAGCAGCAGATCGGTCTCACCACGTTCCGTGCGCCTTACACGCCGGTGACGTTCGGCGCGTTCAGCGGTCATGAGCGGGGTAACCTGTTCGATCCGGATCGCCGCACACCGATCGACCCCTGGGCGCGCAGCAAGGGCGCGGTCTTCGAAGATGTCAGCCTGTGGCGTCGCGCCCGCTACTTCCCGCAGCCGGGTGAAGACATGGACGCCGCCGTGGCCCGTGAGTGCCTCGCTGTCCGCAAGAGCGTTGGCATCTTCGACGCCACCACGCTGGGCAAGATCGAGGTCGTCGGACCTGACGCCGCCGAGTTCATGAACCGGATGTATGTCAACGGCTGGACCAAGCTGGGTGTCGGCAAATGCCGTTACGGCCTGATGTGTCGCGAAAACGGCTTCGTTTATGATGACGGTGTTGTCGGTCGCATCGCGAAAGATCGTTTCCACGTCACCACCACGACAGGTGGCGCGGCAGGCGTTCTGACCATGATGGAGGACTACCTCCAGACCGAATGGCAGGATCTCGATGTCTGGCTGACTTCCACCTCGGAAGAGTGGGCGGTCATCGCGGTGCAGGGTCCGAAGGCACGCGAGGTTCTGGCGCCTTTGGTGGACGGGCTGGACATTTCGCACGCCACCATGCCGCATATGAGCGTCGTGGAAGGCACTATCGGTGGAATCCCGATGCGCCTGTTCCGGGTCAGCTTCTCCGGCGAGCTTGGCTTCGAAGTGAACGTGCCGCCGAGCCGTGCACTCGAAGTGTGGGAGCGTATCTGGGAGGCGGGCAAGCCTTACGACATGACGCCTTATGGCACGGAGACGATGCACGTCCTGCGTGCCGAGAAAGGCTACATCATCGTCGGGCAGGAAACCGATGGCACGGCGACGCCGGATGATGCGGGCTGTGGCTGGGCGGTCAGCAAGTTGAAGAAGGACTTCGTGGGTAAACGCTCACTGGCTCTCCCAGCGATGCAGGACCCGGACCGCTACCAACTTGTCGGCCTCTACACGCAAGCGCCGCAGGAAGTGCTGGAAGAAGGGGCGCAGCTTGTCGCCAGCCCGAACGAGGTCATTCCGATGGACAAAATTGGCCATGTCACCTCGTCCTACCACAGTGCGACGCTGGGCCGGTCCATCGCTCTCGCCATGGTGTCCGGTGGGCGCGCCCGCATGGGACAGACCCTCTACGTGCCGATGGAAGACAAGGTGATCCCGGTCACCGTCACCAGTCCGGTGTTCTATGACGCGGAAGGAGCCCGCCTCAATGTCTGACGTCTCTGTTTCCAACTCACTGGCTATCTCCCGCGCCGGGTTCACGGCCACGCCTCTCAAGGGAGGGCGTCGCTTCGCCCTTCAGGGTCGCAAGGACACGCTGGAAGGTGTGGCATGGGCCTTCGGTCTGTCCTGGGCTCCGGCCATGCTGGAAAGTGTGATCGTTGGTGACTGCACGCTGCTGCGTCTCGCGCCGCAGGAACTGTTCATCATCACAGGTGAGGCAGGGCTGCCTGAAGCCGTCACCACCTATCTCGGCACTGTGCCGAACAGTCTGGTGGAAGTTTCGGAGCGCCAGATCGGCTGGACACTGGAAGGTGAAAAGCTGCGTGACACGCTGGCGGCATTGAGTCCGCTGGACATGCGGGAGCGGTCCTTTCCGGTCGGGATGGTCACACGCACGCTGTTCGGCAAGGCTGACGGCATGGTCTGGCGCACGGGAGAAAACACGTTCCATCTGGAAGTGTGGCGTTCTTTTGGGCCCTATATGTCGTCCATGATGGATGCGGCGGCGCTCGACGCGGCCTGGTGAGGCGCTACCTTTAAGCGCTTTTCCGGTGCTTTCGGAAAAGCGCTTAATAATACGATATCTTTTGGTCTGAATGAGTGATCCGAAGCGCGTTTCGTCCCATGGGAAACGGGTTTCGGGTTCGCGTTTTATCGAAGCGGTTCTTTGCAAGGATGGTCCGCACGGCACTTTCGGCGTGAGTCCAGAGCGGCTGCGTAAAGGCATATCGGAAAGTTCGCCATGATCAGTGTTTTTGAAATCTTCAAGATCGGCATTGGTCCTTCTTCCTCCCATACGGTCGGTCCGATGAAAGCCGCCGCGGAGTTTGTCACCGAACTGGCGGCGCTTGCGGATGACGCGGTCCATCCCCTGCATGTCCGGGTCACGCTCTATGGTTCGCTGGCATGGACGGGAGTGGGCCACGCCACGGATCGCGCCGTCATTCTCGGCCTGGGTGGACTGCATCCTGATAGGGTTGACCCGGATGAGGCCGAGGCCGTTCTTGCACGTGTGCGTGAGACGCATGAGCTAGGTCCGCGTGGCTGCATTTTCACGTTCGATGCCGACAAGGACATCATCTTTGATAAGGAGACGATTCCGCCCGTCCATCCGAACACGCTTCAGTTTCTCGCCACGGATGGAAATGGAAAAGCTGTTCTGATCCGTCGTTACTGCTCGATCGGTGGCGGCTTTGTCGTGCCAGAAGACAGGAACGCGGAGGCCGTGCCGCAGAACGTCAATGTGCCATTCGATTTTCGCAGCGGCGCACAGCTTCTTGCCTGTGCGCGGCGTAGTGGCCTCAGTATTCCCGAGATCGTGCTGGCCAATGAGAGCGCCCTGCGTCCGGTGGAAGAGGTGCTGGCCTATGTGGATCGCATCATCGACGTGATGATGGCGTGCGTTGATCGGGGGATGAGAACGGAAGGCGTGTTGCCCGGTCGCCTCGGCGTGAAGCGGCGTGCACCCGCCATCCGCGACCGGCTGGAGGCGGATCGGTTTCGCAACGTCCGCACGGCTCACGAGATCATGGACTGGGTCAGTCTGTTCGCGATTGCTGTGAACGAGGAGAATGCAGCGGGGGGGCGCATCGTCACCGCGCCGACCAATGGCGCTGCGGGCGTTGTTCCTGCCGTGCTCCGGTATTATCGTGATTACAGCGCAGGCGCATCCCGCGCCGGTGAACGTGATTTTCTGCTGACAGCCGTTGCCATCGGTGGGCTGTTCAAGCGCAATGCGTCCATTTCTGGTGCGGAAGTAGGGTGTCAGGGAGAGGTCGGCGTCGCCTGTTCCATGGCGGCGGCTGGTCTGTCCGCGGCCTTGGGGGCAGGGGCAGCGCAGGTCGAGAACGCGGCGGAAATCGGGATGGAGCATCATCTCGGCATGACATGCGATCCGGTGGGTGGTCTGGTGCAGATCCCCTGCATCGAACGCAACGCGTTTGGGGCAATCAAGGCGATCAACGCGGCCTCTCTGGCCATGCGGGGCGATGGCTCCCATCACGTCTCTCTCGATGACGTGATCAAGACAATGTACGAGACCGGCAAGGATATGAGCAGTCGCTACAAGGAGACTTCTCTGGGTGGGCTGGCTGTCCGTTTCCCTGAGTGCTGATATATTTCAATTATCCTTTTGATATAAAAGTATAAAGTTTGGCTCTAATTCGCAACGAAAAGCCCATTAATTTTTTGGATTGGACAGTCGGGCATCAAAGTCGTTACGGTGTAAAAATATGTCGTAATTAGGAAATTAAAACTTTCTGAAAGTCGCATACTGAATGCGTCGAACCAGAGTCGGGTCGGGAAGGAAACACCCTCATGTCCGGTCAAACAGAAGAAATGCTCAAAACGCTCCTTGCCCGCCGCAAGCCGGGTTTCGCCCTTGAGGCACCGTTCTACACGGATGAGGGCATCTTCGATGAGGACATGAAGCACATCTTCGGTCAGCACTGGATTTATGTCGGTGTCGAACCGGATGTTGCCGAACCCGGCGATGCGATGGTCGTCAATATCGGGAAATCTTCCGTCATCATCACCCGTGACGATGATGATGCGATCCGGGCGTTCCATAATGTCTGCCGTCACCGTGGCGCCCGGATGATTCCCGAAGGCAAGACGATGATCGGCAACATCGTCTGTCCCTATCATTCATGGACCTATGGAATTGATGGCGCGCTGAAATTCGCCGAGCATATGGGGGAAGATTTTGACCCCAAATGTCGTGGTCTCAAGAAAGTGGCGGTGCGTTCGGTTGCGGGACTGATCTTTATCTGTCTGGCCGAAAATCCGCCGGAAGATATCGAGGACATGGCCCGTGTCATGGAACCGTATCTTGCGCCGCATGATCTGAAAAATACACGGGTGGCCTTTGAGTCCGATCTCATCGAGAAGGGAAACTGGAAGCTCACGCTGGAAAATAACCGCGAGTGCTATCACTGCGGCCCGAACCATCCTGAGCTGACCATTCCGCTTTTTGCCTATGGCTTCGGCTATGCGCCCGGAACGCTGGATGAGGAAAGCCAGCGTGACGCGCAGCGTTATGCGGAACTGGCCACCACATGCCATGCGCGCTGGGAAGAAGAGGGGCTTCCCTCCCGTGAGGTTGAGCATCTTGATGACAGAATCACGGGTTTCCGGACCGAACGGCTGCCGATCGACCGCTCTGGTGAAAGCCAGACGATGGACACCAAAGCTGCCTGCCGCGTTCCGTTGGGAGATCTGAAAGACAAGGCGATTGGTGGTTTGTCCTTCTGGACACAGCCCAACTCATGGCATCATTTTATGGGCGATCACATTGTCACCTTCGCCGTGTTCCCACTGGATGCTGGCACGACGTTGGTCCGCACAAAGTGGCTCGTGCACAAGGATGCGGTCGAGGGTGTCGATTATGATCTGCAACGTCTGACAGAAGTCTGGCGGGCCACGAACCAGCAGGATGCGGATCTGGTCGAGATTTCCCAACAGGGCGCGACCGATCCCGCATTTGAGGCCGGACCATACTCTCCTTACACGGAAGGTCTGGTTGAGAAATTCGCTGCCTGGTACATCGGTCGCATGAAGGCGGCTCTGGCATGACGGTGAACGGCGTGCTTGCAGAACTGAACGATCTGGCTTCCGCTCCTCTGTGGGACGCTGAGCGGGATGAGGTGCTTGTCTGCCGTCAGGTCATCGACGAAACACACGATGTGAAGACATTCGTGTTTTCCGCTCCACAGGCGCGCCGTTTTTGCTATCGGCCTGGCCAGTTCATGACATTTTCCCTTCCATGTGGACCATCGGGAGAGGAGATCAACCGAAGCTATACGCTATCTTCCGCACCCACCCGCCCGGATCGTGTGTCGATTACTGTGAAGCGGGTGGCGAAAGGGCCGGTTTCGAACTGGCTGCACGACACTCTGCAACCGGGGATGGAAGTAAAGGTTACGGGACCGGCTGGAGAGTTTACGTGCTCGGATAGTTCATCGAAAAAGTTTCTCTTTCTGTCAGGGGGAAGCGGCATCACACCGATGATGTCCATGTCCCGTACGCTGATGGATCTTGGGGGGGAGGCGGATGTGGTGTTTCTCCACAGCGCCCGTAGTCCTGACGATCTGATTTTTGCGCGAGAACTGGCGCTGATGGAGCAGCGCTGGCCCGATTTCCGTGCTTCCACGATCTGTGAGAGCGATACGCCCTCCGGTCGCTGGCAGGGATTGCGCGGACGGCTTGTCGCCTCAATGTTGCCTCTGGTCGCTCCTGATTTTCTGGAGCGCGAGGTCTATGTCTGTGGCCCGGAGCCTTATATGGCCGCAGTCCGCACGCTGCTTGCCGACAGTGGTTTCGACATGACCCGTCATCATGAGGAAAGTTTCGATTTCGCTACACTCATGCAAGGGGAACTTGAAGAAGCCTTCGCCGCACCGGAGCCGGGTGAGACGACTTACAAGGTCAACTTCACAAAAAGCCGTCGTGAGATCGAATGTGGCACGGACACCAACATTCTTTCCGCCGCCCGTGCCGAGGGAATGCGCGTTCCGGCATCCTGCGGAAAGGGACTGTGTGGAACCTGCAAGTGCAAGCTCGTATCAGGGACTGTGGAAATGAAGCACGAAGGAGGTATCCGCCAGCGTGAAGTCGATATGGGCATGATCCTGATCTGCTGTTCAAAGCCCACCAGCGACGTGGTGATCGAACGCTGACGATGTCTGCTTCGCCCGATCTCAGCAGCTTCCGGCGCTTTGGTTTCCTGACACTGTCAGGCTATTCGATGATCGCCGTGAGTAACGCCATCGAAGCGCTGCGGATGGCCAACAGGCTGGCGAGTGAGGAGGCCTATATCTGGTCGGTGTTGTCACTGGATGGGGGAGCCGCCTTATCCAGTAATGGTCTTTCACTTGCACCCACACATTCTGTCAGAACAGCGCCTCGCTTTGACGTTGTCTTTGTCTGCGGTGGCGTCGATGTGCGTGCAGCGACCGGGGCCGCATTGCTGACATGGCTGCGGCAGCAGGCTCGCCAGGGTGTCGTGCTCGGAGCGTTGTGCACTGGCACTTTCGCACTTGCGGAAGCGGGTCTCCTTCGGGGCTATCGCTGCGCCATACACTGGGAAAACCTGCCTTCAATCCGCGAGGAGTTTCCCGAAATTGACATCACGGACGACTTCTTCGTCATCGATCGCAATCGTCTGACCTGCACGGGAGGTCTCGCGCCGCTCGACATGATGCTGAAGATCATTGCCTCCCGTTACGGCACGTCGCGTGTCAATGAAATCTCCACGCAGTTTCTTCTGGAACGTGATCGTCCGGGAGACGAACGGCAGCCGGTGCCCGTTCCGCCGGGAACGCCGGAAGCGATGGCACGCGCTCTGAGCCTGATCGAGCGGGAGAGCGACCGGCCGTTACGGATCGAGGAAATCGCTGGAGCCGCTCATCTTTCCGTAAGGCAATTGGAGCGGATCTTTCGCCGACATGCAGGCGTCACACCGGCAGCCTATCTCGTCGGAGTGCGTCTGGAACGCGCCCGCCGTCTGCTTCGTCAGACCACGATGTCGGTCACCGATATCGGAACGGCCTGCGGCTTTGTTTCCAGCTCACATTTCAGTTCAGCCTATCGCAGCCGTTTCGGCTGTCCGCCCCGTGATGAACGGCGGCGGAAAGAAGGTTCTCCCAGACAGACTTCAACCATGGATGTGTCCGCATGAGCTCCAATATCGAAGCCCTGTTCAAGCCTCTGCGGATCAGAAACATGGTGATCCGCAATCGTGTCATGAGCACGAGCCATGCGCCGGGCTATGGCAAGGACGGCAAGCCGCAGGAACGGTATCAGCTCTATCACGCCGAGAAGGCCAAGGGCGGCATCGGTCTGACCATGTTCGGCGGCTCGTCCTCGGTCGATCATGATAGCCCGGCAACACCGTGGAATCAGGTTTCCGTTGTTGATGACAGCGTGATTCCCTATTTCCAGCAGTTCGCGGATCGTGTGCATGGCCACGGTGCGAAACTGATGATCCAGATCACCCACATGGGACGGCGCACGCGCTGGGATACTGATGCGTGGCTACCGGTCATCGGTCCGTCGCCACGTCGTGAACCGGCCTCCCGTTCCATGCCAAAGGAAATGGAGATCGAGGATATCCGTCGTGTGGTCAGGGCTTTTGCTGATGCGGCGGTGCGCTGCAAGAAAGGTGGCCTGGACGGGCTGGAAATTTCCGGTGCGCATGGTCATCTGCTCGACCAGTTCTGGAGCCCGTCTGCAAATGATCGTGTCGATGAGTATGGCGGCTCGCTTGAAAACCGTATGCGCTTCGGCATTGAGGTTCTGACAGCCATTCGCGAAGCAGTGGGCGAGGATTTTGTTGTTGGCATGCGGATGTCCGGCAACGAAATGCTGCAAAACGGTCTGTCACAGGAAGACTGCCTGACAATCGCCAGCGATTACGCGTCACGCGGACTGGTGGATTTTGTCAACGTCATTGGTGGGCAGGCTCGTGACGAGATGTCGCACGCCGTCAGCCTGCCGAACATGTCTTTTCCCGTCGCGCCGTTTCTGCATCTCGCCAGCGCTATCAAGCGTGAAACCGATGTTCCGGTGTTCCACGCCCAGCGCATCATGGATGTGGCGACCGCCGCGCGCGCCATTGCGGAAGGTCATATCGATATGGTCGCCATGACCCGCGCCCATATTGCGGACCCGCATATCGTGAACAAGCTCGCGGCGGGGCGTGCGGACGATATCCGCCAGTGCGTCGGTGCTGGATACTGCATCGACCGCATCTATGTCGGCGGCGATGCGCTCTGCCTGCAAAACGCCGCGACGGGTCGTGAACAGACCATGCCGCACGACGTTCAGCCGACAACGGGCACGAAGCACAGGGTTGTCATCATCGGTGGTGGTGTGGCCGGGCTGGAAGCCGCCCGTGTCTGTGCGCTGCGTGGTCATAGCGTCGTGCTGTTCGAGCGCGAGAACGAGACCGGCGGACAGGTCAATCTTGCCGCAAAGGCGACATGGCGCGAGGCGCTGACCGGGATCGTACGCTGGCTGGACGGGCAGGTGCGCAAACTGGGTGTCGATGTGCGCACGGGCACGGAAGCCACTGCCGAAATGGTGCGCCTGGAGAAGCCGGATATCGTCATTGTCGCTACCGGCGGGAGTGCTTGGCGCGGTGAGTTTGAAGGCGCTGACCTCATTCACACCACGGCGGATGTGCTGTCCGGCGCAGTCAATCCTTCGGGCAGTGTTCTGCTGTTTGACGAAATGGGCCAGCACAATGCCGCGTCCGTTGCCGAGGTCATGGCGACGCGCGGATGTCTTGTGGAAATGGCGACGCATGACCGGCTCATCGCGCAGGAAGTCGGCACCACCAACCAGCCGATCCATCTGCGGGAGATGTATAAACTTGGCGTTGTCATGTCGCCAAACATGGAACTGCGTGAGGTTTCGCGTGAGGGAAACCGGTTGGTCGCCGTTCTGCGTAACACCATGACGGACACGGAAGAAGAGCGTCTCGTCGATCATGTCATTGTCGAATGCGGCACTCTTCCGCGCGACGCGCTCTACATGGAACTGAAGGAAGGCTCTGCCAATCACGGGCAGACCGATCTTCCGACACTTCTGCAGGGCCGGACGCAGCCCGCTGTAGAAGGGCTGAAAAGCGGGGAATACGCGCTGTTCCGCATTGGTGACGCGGTAGCCGGACGCAACATTCATGCGGCGCTCTACGACGCGCTCCGTCTCTGCAAGGATTTCTGAGCGTGGCCGGGAGGACAGGTCTCCTCGCATCCGGGCTGGTCTGGGGGATGGCAGGCGCGCTCGCGGTCTCCGCCGTGCCGATGGTCCGGCGCTGGCGTAAAGGAAAAGCCAGCCCGAGGGACATGATCCGTGGGCTCGCCGCCGTGCCGCAGCGCTATCTCGTGGATGTCCACCATGCTGTCGAGCGTCGCAAGGGCGCGGCTCCAATGCATGCGCTGGTTGCAGGGGGGACACTAGCCGGTTCTGCGGTTCTCGCGGCTGGCGTGATTCCTGCGCTCCGTGAAAGCCGCCTCTACTGGGGCGGTGTTGGCGTGTTCTTCGTCACGGCCATTGGCGGCACGTATCTCGTGTGGAAACGCCGTAACCCGAAGAAGCCCTCCTGGCTCTCGGGAGGTAAATTCCTCTGGCTGCCGAATGCGCTGCTGGCGTGGAATCTTGGCGGCGCGCTTGTCGCGCTGGTGCATGTCGCCATGCCGGGAAGGACAGGCGTCGCACTCGTGCCGCTCGCCATGATGGCTGCCGGTGGCGCGGGACTGGTCGTGCAGGTAGCGCGTGGCCCGATGCGGCATGCGTTTTCCGGTGTGACATGGCTGGCGGCCCATTCGCGGCCGGAAAGGTTCGGCGGCGGTCGCAGCACCGATCTGCGCCCGCTGGATCTCGCGGCTCCCACGCTTGGCACGCTCGTTCCCGGTGATTTTGCGTGGAATATCCTTGCATCTTTCGATGCATGCATCGAATGCGGGCGGTGTGAGCAGCATTGCCCCGCTTTCGCTGCCGGACAGAGACTGAACCCGAAGGCGCTCATTCAGGGACTGGCGCTGTCCGCCCGCGGTGAGAACGCCAGCGTCTATACCGGCTCACCCGCGCCGCACGTACCCCCGACGGCGGGCAAGGGGAGCATGACCAGCGCGATCATCGGTGCGGATGCGATGATCCACCCCGATACGCTATGGGCCTGCACCACCTGCCGTTCATGCGTCGAGCAATGCCCGATGATGATCGAGCATGTGGACGCCATCGTCGATCTCCGGCGCGGCCAGACACTCATGTTAGGTGAAGTGCGCCCCGGAGCCGCGGATGCGCTGCGCCGCCTGCGTGACACCGGTGAGTCCGGGGGGCGTCCGCTGTCTGCCCGTGCGGATGGGCTGGCGGGCGAGAATGTTCCAGTTCTTACCGAAGCGGATGAGACAGACGTGCTGCTGTGGCTGGGCGATGGCGCGTATGAACTGCGCTACGCCCGCACGCTGCGCGCGCTCGTGAAGCTGCTACATCTGGCGGACGTGAAGTTCGCCATTCTGGGCGAGGCTGAACTGGATTGCGGCGATCTGGCGCGGCGTCTGGGGGATGAAGCGACCTTTCATGGACTGGCCACGGAAGTAATCAGCACCCTGAACAGCCGCCGTTTCCAGCGGATTGTCACCGCCGATCCGCACGCTCTGAACGTGCTGAAGAACGAATATCCGGCACTCGGCGGCAAGTGGGAAGTGGTGCATCACACCACGTTCCTCGACGAACTGGTCAGTGCGGGGCGTCTGAAACTCGATGCGCGCGATCTGCCATCCGTCGCTTATCACGATCCCTGTTATCTCGGACGCTACAATGGCGAATTCGATGCGCCGCGTCGTCTGCTGGCGGCGGCCTGCAAGACAACGGTCGAGATGGAGAGACACGGGAAGCAGTCCATGTGCTGTGGCGGCGGCGGTGGTAATCCGGTCAGCGATGTCGATGCCGAGCAGCGTATTCCTGACATCCGCATGGGACAGGCTGCCGAAGTCGGTGCTGCGATTGTCGCGGTGGGATGCCCCGGCTGCACGGCCATGTTGGAGGGCGTGCCGGAGCCGCGTCCCGAGGTGAAGGACATCGCCGAACTCGTGCTGGAAGCGGTGGTGCCCGCATGAATGCGCTCCGTCTCCGTCGAGATCCACGAGCCGAACGGGCGGCCCGTCTTGTGCCGGGAAACGGACGGCTGCGTTACGACATGAGCGCCACGCCGGATGGGCCGATGACGTCGCCTTCCGGTCGTTTGCGGCGTGATCCGCGCACGGAGCGGCAACGGCTTCTGACGACGGGACGGGATGGTCGGGCGCGTCTGGTGCGCTCTGGTCTTATCGGGCAGATGGCGGGAAGTGCTGCTTCCACTGCGTCTGTCGTAAAGAAAATTCGCGTCGAACAGCCGGAGTTTTTCATCATCGTTGTGCCCGACTTGCCTGAGGGACGGCTCGATCGGGCAGATCGTCAGGTGCTGGGCGCGGCCCGTAAGCTGGCGGATGCCGGAGGCG
The DNA here is from genome assembly GCF_000193495.2 of Acetobacter aceti NBRC 14818. Classification (NCBI taxonomy): domain Bacteria; kingdom Pseudomonadati; phylum Pseudomonadota; class Alphaproteobacteria; order Acetobacterales; family Acetobacteraceae; genus Acetobacter; species Acetobacter aceti. The sequence continues at coordinate 3,350,087 of NZ_AP023410.1, forward strand.
GGGCGGTCGTGGTCGTCGGTGAGACTGTCGATGAAGCATCGCTCGGTCAGGCAGGAGCAGATCGCTTTGTGCTGCTTTCCAGTGGTTCTGATCCTGACGGGCGCGTGGCGGAACTTGTCGCCGTGATGGATGCGCTGTCGCCACGTCATGTTCTCCTGCCGGAAAGCGAGGAAGGTGCTGACACGGCGCGGCGTCTTGCGGCTCGTACGGGTCTGGGGCTGTTGCCGGGGATTGAGGTACTGGGGCCGAAACAGGTCATTCGCCCTTGTGGCGCAGGGCGTCAGGAATGGGTAGGCGGCCTTGCCCCTCTGATGACGCTTGCGCCGGATCGTGTGCCGACATGGGAAGGGGACGCGCACGAAATCCTGTCTCTGGAAGAAACAATTGAAGGGCCGGTTCCGGCGTCTGCGCGCATGACGGTCGGCGCAGTCATTCCTGCCGATCCGGCCACCATGAATCTCGGAGATGCACCATTTGTCGTGTCGGCAGGACGGGGTGTGACGGATTTTGCCAGTTTTCGTGCCACCGTGCGCGCCCTGCACGCAACCCCGGGCGCGAGCCGTGTGGTGTGCGACAATGGCGACATGCCGCGTTCGACGCAGGTGGGTGCGTCCGGCACGATTCTCGACGCGCTGTGTTATGTCGCGCTGGGCATTGCCGGAGCACCACAGCATCTTCAGGGGCTCGGGCGGGTGGAGCATGTCGTGGCGGTCAACACCGACCTTCACGCGGCGATGGTGGCGCGCGCTGGTCTCGCCATCATTGCTGATGCACAGGCTGTCATGCCTGCGCTGTGCGAGATTCTCGCCGCTGAATATGGGGAGAAGGGCGCATGAAGGCTGTCATCCTTCTTTCCATCGGGATTGATCCCGTATCGGGTCGTCCTGCACCTGTGCCGGGGGAAATCCGCGCCATTGGACTCGCGCGCGAACTTGGCGTCACGCAGATGATCGGCCTGCATGTCGGACCGGCCAGCCCGGCTCTGGCGGAATATGGTGGTTATGGCCTTACGCACATTATCTGTCTGAAAGGTGGGGAAGCCGATCCTGTGCAGGCTCTGGCCGAGGCAGTGAAAACCCACGCCCTATTCGCGGATGGTGGGCCAGATCTGGTGCTGGCCGCTTCGCGCGGTCGCGGCGGCAGTGATACAGGCCTGTTGCCATATCAGCTTGCGCAGGCGCTCGGCTGGCCCATCGCCACCGATATTGGCGCGCTCATGGAACAGACCGCTGCCGGTCAACTGACCCTTGCTCAGTTTCGGGCAAGAGGAGCGGTCAAACCTGTTTCGGTGACATTCCCCTGTGTCGTCACCGTTCCGGAGACAGCCCGTTGTGTTCCCGCTTTTGTATTTGCCCGTCAGCGGGAAACGCGGGTGGACGAAGAGGTCGTTACGGTTCACCCTGCTTCTGCTGATGAAGAGGCAGGAACGCTTCGTCCTTATCGCAGACGTCCGAAACTGATTTCGGGCGCATCGAAGGACAGCGGAGGCGGCCAGCTTATGGTCGATCCCGATCCGCACGAGGCTGCGCGCGCGATTGTCGCGCATCTTCGTGCTCTGGGTGTTCTGCCCAATGCCGGTCAGGCTCCCGAAGCCTGATCATGGAAGTAACAGAGAAAGAAAGAGAAAAGCGCAATGGACGTAAGAGCTGCGGTAGCGTTTGAAGCCGGCAAGCCACTGGAGATCGAGACGGTCCAGCTCGAAGGCCCGCGCGAGGGTGAAGTGCTGGTCGAGATCAAGGCGACCGGCCTGTGTCACACGGACAAGTTCACCCTGTCCGGCGCTGATCCGGAAGGTCTGTTTCCCGCCATTCTCGGCCATGAAGGCGCGGGCATCGTTCGCGAAGTTGGCGCAGGCGTGAAACACCTGAAGCCGGGCGATCATGTCATCCCGCTCTACACGCCGGAATGTCGTGAGTGTAAATCCTGCCTTTCGCAGAAGACCAATCTCTGCACGTCCATCCGCGCAACTCAGGGCAAGGGCCTGATGCCGGACGGCACCTCGCGCTTCTCTTTCAAGGGACAGCCGATCCATCATTACATGGGCTGCTCGACCTTCGCGAACTTCACGGTTCTGCCGGAAATCGCGCTGGCGAAGGTCCGTGAGGACGCGCCGTTCGACAAGATCTGCTACATCGGCTGCGGTGTGACGACGGGTATTGGCGCGGTCATTTTTACGGCCAAGGTTGAGCCGAATTCCACGGTCGCCGTGTTCGGCCTTGGTGGCATCGGTTTGAACGTGATTCAGGGCGCGAAGCTGGTGGGCGCCGAGAAGATCATCGGCGTGGACATCAACCCGGCTCGTGAGGAAATGGCCCGCAAGTTCGGCATGACGCACTTCGTCAACCCGAAGGATCTGCCGGATGGTGACGTCGTTGGTCGTATCATCGAACTGACGGGTGGCGGCGCTGACTACACTTTCGAGTGCGTCGGCAATACGACCCTGATGCGTCAGGCTCTTGAGTGCGCCCATCGTGGCTGGGGTGTGTCCACGGTCATCGGTGTTGCTGGTGCCGGACAGGAAATCAGCACCCGTCCGTTCCAGCTTGTCACGGGCCGTCGCTGGATCGGCTCGGCGTTCGGTGGTGCGCGCGGCCGGACCGATGTGCCGAAAATTGTTGACTGGTACATGGAAAACCGCATCAATATCGACGATCTCATCACGCACAAGCTCCCACTTGAGAAAATCAATGAGGGCTTCGACATGATGACGCGTGGCGAGAGCATCCGCACTGTCGTCGAATTCTGAGGAGCAGGACATGACCCTGACAACAGCATCCAAACACGTCTGCTGCGGGGGCGAACTCGGCTTCTACACGGTCCAGTCGGAGGCTCTCGGGCTTCCGACCACCTTCGGTGTTTTCATCCCCGAAGGCGCGAGCAAGGACAAGCCAGTTCCCGTGCTGTATCTGCTGGCGGGACTGACCTGCACGCAGGATACGTTCCTGATCAAGTCGAACATCGTTCGTTTTGCGGCAAAGCATGGCATCGCTCTGGTGGCGTGCGATACATCCCCTCGTGGCGCGAATGTGCCGGGTGAGACGGATAGCTGGGATCTGGGAGTGGGCGCCGGTTTCTATCTGGATGCCACGCAGACACCCTGGCGGGCGCATTATCGCATGGGCACGTTCATCAGCGAGGAACTGCCGAAACTGGTCGCAAGCCAGTTCCCGGTTGATCTGACGCGACAGGGTATCTGCGGCCATTCGATGGGTGGTCACGGAGCGCTGGTCCATGCGCTCCGCTCGCCCGAGAAGTGGAAGTCCGTGTCGGCCTTCGCGCCGATCGTGCATCCGGCCGCTGTGCCGTGGGGCGAAAAGGCCTTTACGGCCTATCTTGGTCCGGACAAGGCAGCGTGGGCACAGCATGACGCCACTCTGCTTCTAAAAGCCGGTCATACGCACCCGACCACGATCCTTGTGGATCAGGGCGACGGCGATCAGTTCCTTGAGCGCGAACTCCAGCCCTGGCATCTGGAAGAGGCGGCAAAGGCGGTGGGCCAGAAGCTCACGCTACGTCGCCATGCAGGATATGATCACTCTTACTGGTTCATTCAGACCTTTATCGAAGATCACATGAACCACCATGCGAAGATCCTGAAAGGGGTCTGACGCTCAGATCGCAGGAACATCTGTCAGCAACAGGACGGATTTTTCCTGCGCGATGACTGTGAAGGTTTCGCAGTTTTCAAAAGCGGCGGCATCACCCTGAAAGAGAACGGCGTCTTTGATCGTGACATGCCCCGAGATGACAATCAGATAAAGATCACGTCCGGGCGTTGTCTGATAAACAGCGCCTTCATTGGCCGGAAGAGTTGCTCTCAGAAGACGGGCGCGGGTTTGCAGGGCTATCGGCGAACCGTCCGCGACGGTCTCTCCTTCTTCGGGATCATCTTCCGGAAAACCGGAGGCCAGGATACGGAAAGCGCCATCCTGCGTTTCAGGAAAAGCCTGTCGGACCTCCTGCGTCGGCTCACAGTTGGTCTGATCCGGAAGCAGCCAGAATTGCAGACAGTCCGTAGCACCTTGTTCAGCGCTCCAGTTGAGAGAGGTGCATCCCTGTCCGGCGCTGACAAGGTGCAGATCACCCGGTTTCAGATTTTCACACGAAAAATCATCAGTTTTCGTAGTCAGTGATCCACGCTCGACCCATGTGAGGATTTCCACGTTGGATTCAGGCCCGATCCGGTAACGATCACCCGAAGGTAGCGAAAGGATGTTCACGGCTCGCAGGCTGCCTTCATGAACATGCGTCGGATCCTGCCAATCCGCGAAGGCGAAGTGGCATCGAAGCGTCACGCCGTCGGAAAGCGCCGTGCCAAGTGATTCAGACCGACGGATGATCATTCTGGCTGCGTTCATGCGGGCATGTTCCTGTTGCTGGCGGCCGCCGGATAAAGAGTTTCCCAGCCTCCTCCGAGCGCACGGTAAAGGTGCGTGACAGAGAGTGCCACGCGTGCTGTCGCATCAACAAGCGCGCTCTGGGAAGCCAGAAGCGCATTCTGCACGGTCAGGACGTTCAGGAAGTCCGATGATCCTTCAACATACTGTGCTTTTGCTGTTTCCACGGCGATCTCGTTTTCATGCACCGCTTCCGCCAGTCGGTCCCGCTGGTTCTGCGCGGCGGTGAAGGTGGCCATGGCGTCGTCGATTTCCTGCCACGCCTTCAGGGTGGTGCGCTGGAAGAGTGTTGCAGCTTCCTGCTGTTGCGCCTTTCTCAGACGAAGCTGGCCGGTCAGACGACCACCCTCAAAGATCGGCAGCGTTGCGGTCGGACCAAACCCATATTGCCGGGAGGCCCATGAGCCCAATCCGCTAAACTGAAGCGCCTGCACATCCAGACTGCCGGACAGGGTGACGCGCGGAAAGAAGTCGGCGATGGCCACGCCGATATTCGCGGTCGCGGCGTGCAGACGTTCCGAGGCCATACGGATGTCAGGGCGTCGTTCGGCCAGTTCGGAGGGCAGACCGGCTGGCACTTCCTCCGGGACGGGCGGGACAACGGCAGGCTTGCCCAGTTCCGCATTCAGCGCGCCCGGTTCACGCGCCACAAGGAAACTCAGCGCATTGAGAAGATGGATTTCCTGACTTTTCAGCGGAGACAGGCGGGATTCAAAACTGTGAAGTTGTCCGGTCGCCTCGGCCACATCCAGTCGTGTCGCCGCACCCTGATCGAACCGCAGCGTCGTCAGTTGCACACTGTGACGGGCGATGTCGATATTGTGGTTCAGGATATCGATCTGCGATTGTGTGGCGCGTAGATCGATATAGTTCTGCGCCGTTTCCGCCATCAGCGAAACCAGCACGTCGCGTTGCATCTCCTGAGTGCCATGCATGGCAGCCGTCGCGGCTTCGACCTGCCTGCGGACATGACCCCAGAGATCGACTTCCCACGATGCGTTCAGACCATATTGCGGCAGATTGAAGGATGGATTACCGACTCCGCCGGGGAGCGCCACAGGCCCGAAACCCTGTGTGCCACTCGCGATGCTACCGGCTTCCGCCCGCTCCATCGTGCCCATCAGGCCGAGGATGCCGTTTGTGCTGGCGCGTTCGCGGGCATAGGAGCCGTTGGCTTCCATGTGAGGAAACTGTGCGGCGCTGGCGATACGCCGTTCCGCCGTGCTTTCCGCCAGACGGAAGGACGCGGCTTTCAGGTCGAGGTTCGACGCCGCGACGTCGTTTTCCAGACGGGTTAGAATGGGGTCGTTGAACAGCTTCCACCAGGCCGGATCGGTGGACGCGGTAGTGACCCGGCTTTCGGCGACAGGCAATGGATCGCGCCATTTTTCCGGCGTGGCCACCTGCGGCTTGTGAAAGTCGGGTCCGACCGTGCAGCCCGCCAGAGCCAGCACTGCCAGTCCTGAAAGGAGAGCCTGCCGCAACGGATTAGTGCCAGACATAGCGGTTATCTCCGGCATGTGGGCCTTCCGGCTTCGAGCTGGTATCGATGTTCACTTCCACCGACATGCCGACACGCACCTTTGCGGCAAGAGGCTGGTCGGCGTCGAAGGTCAGCTTGACCGGGATACGCTGCACGACCTTGGTGAAGTTGCCGGTGGCGTTGTCTGGCTGGATTGGCGCGAAGGCCACGCCCGTTGCGGGAGCGAGGGAGTCGACATGCGCTTTCAGCGGATGATTGGGAAACGTATCGACCCAGATGGTAGCGCGTTGTCCGGTCTGCACCTTCGTCAGCTGCGTTTCCTGAAAGTTCGCCAGCACATAGGCTGCCTGTGTTGGCACCACGGCAAGGATGCCGGTGCCCGGATGAACGTAAGCACCCACGCGCACGCCACGCTCGCCGACCACGCCGTCAACCGGGGCGGGGATGGTGCAGTAGGAGAGGTTCAGTTCGGCCTGTTTCGTATCGCCCTGTGCCCGAAGCAGAACGCCGCGCGCGCGCTCAAGCTGTCCCTTGAGGACGGCGATCTGCCGGACAGCGGCGTCAACACCGGCCTGATCGCGGGCGATGGCGGCCTGTTCTTCCTTCTCATGCGCTTCGGAAGACTGCTTCTGCTCAATGGTGCCTGCGCCACCCGCTGACAGATTGCGGTAACGAGTGGTGTTCTGGCGTGCGAACAGCAGGTTAGCCTGATCGGCGAGAACGGCTGCGCGGACCTCGGCGATCACTGAATCCTGCCGGGCCAGTTCCGCTTCCAGATTGGTCACGTCACCCTGTGCCGCCAGCACGTTGCCCTTCGCCACGTCGAGGGCGGCGCGGTAATCGTCGTCCTCGATATGAGCGAGTTCCTCACCCGCGCGGACCTGTTCGTTGTCCTGTGCGATCACGCGGTCAATACGCCCGGCGACCTTGGGTGCGACGGTCGTGAAGTCGGCGGTGACATAGGCGTCGTTGGTGTACTGGTTGATCCCGTCGCCGTTGACGAAGCGTGCGCCGCCCCATGCGACGCAGGCCAGCACCACAGCCGCGCATCCGGCATAGAGAAGAGGTTTTTTATAGATCATGACGGCTGTTTCCGGATTCAGCGGGCTGGAGCATTGGGTGAGGGCGCACGGGGCGGATAGACCCGGTGCGGCAGGATGAGATTCATGACGGCGTAACCAAGGCAGACCCAGATCAGCACGTAGTAGATGTCGTTCAACGCCAGTACGAGCGCCTGCTCATGCACATAGGTGTGGAAGACCTGAAGCGAATTGCGGGCGACATGGGCGCTGTCCGGCGACGTGACCGAAAGCTGCTGGTTGATCGGGTCGCCCATGCCCTGAAGGGCAAGGCCGTGCGTGCCGTGGTGATCGAGCAGCATGGTCGAGTGATACTGCTCGCGACGGCGTGTGGAGGCGGAGAACAGCGCAAAGGCGACGGCGTTGGCCAGTCCCTTGAGCATGTTCACCATGCCGGAGATGAAGGGGCCGTCCGCCGGTCCCATCGCCATCGTCGCCAGCATGAGGGTGGGGATGACGGTCATGGGCTGGCCAAAAACCTGAAGGATCTGGAGCAGATAGAAATTGTCCCGTACCCAGTCGACCGTCAGCCATGTGCCGAGATAGGCCGAGCCTGCGAGGCAGAGCATCCCGCCCGCCAGCACGAAGCGGCAATCCACCTTGCGGCTGTTACAGATGGCGGCGATCAACGGCAGCATAATGAGCTGCGGCAGGGCCACGACCAGTGAGACGGGAGCAGCCTGAATAGGGCGATAGCCACGCACCGCTTCAAGATAGGTCGCCGGAATGCCGCCCATGATGGAACAGATGGCGAGGATGCCCACCAGCGACAGCAGCGACGCCTGAATGTTGCGGGATTTCCAGTACTGGATACGGAAATACGGGCTGGGGTGATACGCCTCGTTGATCACGAAGACGATAAAGGCAGCCAGCCCCCAGAAGGTCAGGTTAGTGATGATCGGAGAGCGATACCAGTCCAGCCGGTCGCCCTGATACAGCACGATGACCAGCGAGCAGATGGCGGGCAGGCCGACCAGAATGCCGAACCAGTTGAACTTCTCGAACCGCTCGAAATGCATCGGGTCTTTTGGCAGCCCGTAGGCCATCATGGCGATGGCGAGCGCCGCAGTGGGGATGATCTCCCAGTACAGCCAGTGCCAGCCGACATGCTCAAACCAGAACGCCTCTAGTGGCAGGCCAAGATTCGGGCCGAAGGTCGCGCTCATGGCGTAGCCGCCGATGCCAAACACGCGGATCGGTGGCGGCAGGTATTTCAGCATGACGGTCATCAGCACTGGCGGCAGGCAGCCGCCCGCGAGACCCTGAAAGGCGCGCAGGATGCAGAGCGATGTGACGTCCGGCATGAAGGGGGCCGGGATGGAGAGCAGCGCCAGCATCGCCGTCATGAAGATGGAGAAGCGGTAGATCGAGAACGTCATGTAGAACCACGGCGTGAAGGCCATGGCGGCGATGTTGAACGCCTCGTAGATGGCGATGACCCACGTGCCTTCATCGTGACCGATGTGCATCGCGCCGCGAATGTCGGACAGGCCGATCTCGGTAACATGCTCGTTGAAACCCGCCACATGCACCGCGAGCAGCATGCCGAGGCAGCCGATCACGGTCCGCAGGCCGAACGGCGGGATGTAGGACGGCATCGGCGGTGCGGCATGAATGACGGGCGCGCCGGTTGCCGGTGCGGGGGCTGCGATGGTCATGCGCGCATAATCATCAGGAAACCGGCAGTGAAAACCCTCACTTCGGATAGGCAATGATTCCACTTTCCGGAACGGTTAGTGCTGGTCCCTGCGCTGGGCGAAGTCTATAGCTGGAAGGATGCGAGGCTATGATCTTGATTTGCTACGCTACCTTCAGGTGCTGATCGAGGAGGAAAGCGTCTCGGTCGCTGCGCGTCGCCTCAAGGTGAGCGAGCCAGCGATGAGCCGTCATCTGGCCAAGTTGCGGACGGTCTTTTCCGATCCCATTCTTGTTCAGTCTGGTCGTCGGATGACAGCGTCATCCTTTGCCGCCGGTATTCTGGATCGTGTGCAGGAAGTCGTACGGGCGGCGGACAGTCTGATCGAGACACAGGTTATGGCCGATCTGGCCAACATGGAGCCGACCTTCACCATCCGCGCCAATGATCTGATCGTCGCCGCACTTGGTTTGCCCCTGTTGCGCGCTCTGCGTCAGGAATGCCCCAAATGCGAGATCGTCTTCGCGCCGGAAGTGGATGATCCGGCGTCCGATCCTCTGCGTCACAACAGCATCGATCTCTACATCGGCGCGACCGACAGCATGAAGCCGGAAATCCGAAGGCAGACACTGTTCCGTCACCAGATGTATGGGCTGGTCCGGAAAGGCCACCCCATTCTGGCCGAGCCGATTACGCCGCAGAGTATGGTGCTGTACGATTATATCAGCGTGTCCCGGCGGGGCAGGGCGCGGGGACCGATCGACTGGGCCTTGCGGGATCATTATGGGCTGACCCGCCGTATTGTGATGGTCGTGCCGAATTATCACGCCATGGTCGAGAGCATGAAGGATACGGACCTCATTCTGGCGGTCCCGGATCTTGTGTTGCAGCATATCTCCATGGACGCGCTTGGTCTGGCGGCCTTCGCATTTCCGTTGTCCCTGCCTTATGTCGAAGCGTTTCAGGCATGGCATCCACGGCGCGACACGGACCCGGTGCATCGATGGCTACGCGAGACGCTGTTCCGGGTTTCTCGCGGTATTTTCACCAGTGAACCTGACAAGGACATCAAAGTGTAAGGTGTCATTATTGCAGATTAGACAATATTTCGGTTTCTATTAAATGGCTATATATTTATTATGATTATCTGAATATTTAAAAATATTATTATTTATGAAATTATGTAATTACCATAATATGGGTTAATAAAAACAAAATATCACTGTTTCGTGATTTTTTCTGTTGCTATACGTGATACGGTGCTGAGGCTGATTCCAAAGTCAGTAGCAATTTCTTTCAATGGCTGACCAGCCAAACGTCGGATCTTGATTTCCTGACGCTGAATATTGGTAATGCGTGTTGGACGTCCCATCTTGACGCCTGCGTTTCGTGCGCGGGCACGTCCTTCCGCAGTGCGTGTGCGGATCAAATCACGTTCAACATCAGCCAACCCGCCCAGAACGGCAAGCATCAGGCGACCCGTGCTTGTTGCCGTGTCTGCCCACGGCTCCGCAAGTGAGTAGAACTGTGCTCCTTTTTGCGTGATTTTTCTTACGATGGCAAAGAGGTCAAAGGTGCTTCGGGCTAGACGGTCAATCCTGGTGACAATCACCGTATCACCCTCCGAAATAGACCGTATGAGTCTTTTCAGTTCACTTCGTTCTGAATCAGCCCCACTCGCTTTTTCTTTGAATATCTTGTTGCAACCGCAGGACCTGAGTGTCTGCACCTGCATATCCAGTGTCTGTCCAATCGTGCTTACGCGTGCATACCCAACCCTGTTGCTCATTCGAAATCCTATCATTGAAGATTTTTCACTTATGGTAGGATGAGGGTTTGCGCAAATCGTGATTTTTGAGAGAGGCTTTTTGTGTGTTTTGTTTTTTCTATCTTTAAATTGCTTGCAAAACAGTAGTCGGCGAGATAGGGTTAGATTAGGAAGTCACGAAACGCAAATGTTCGGTTTTTACGTTTGCAAAATTCACAATTTGTGAGAGGTCGGCTATGAGTAGCGTAGGGACGTATTACACATACGAAACGGATTCTCAGGGTAATTACGTTCTTGACGCCAGCGGCAACAAGATCGTTGAAACGACGTGGACTATCTCTGACGCGGGTCTGGGTGCTTCCAACGTAACAATTGCAGATTCAAGTGGAAATACGGTTGAAACATTAACGGGGGTTCCTGACTCTCTTTTGCGTGGATATCATATCCAGACCGGAACTAGTGCGGTCAACGGCAGTCTTGTTTCTGTAATCGGTGGAGACTGGGTGTCGGTCCCTGGATCTACGGGTACTATTGATATTGTTCTATCTGCTCTTTCTGCGCCTGTTTTTACGATTGGTGGAACCACGGATATTAATTTTCTGGTCAATGCCGCTACAGCAATTACGGTGGATGTATATGGCGGCACGGCTTCATTTTCGGGTGGTCTAGTAGCCGGTGCCTTGAGCGGCTCAACTATCAATATTGGTTATGGCGGAACTTATAACGGCAACACTCAGTTGGTTAGCCTGCTTCAAGGAACGACGGTTAATTTTACGACAGGTGGCGGCACACTTGTTCTGAATGGCGGTGGTGTGTTCCTCAATCTGTCAGGCACGACAATTGCCGGATATGACCCGTCTAAAGATACGATCGAAATACAGAATACAGTTGCGCCTGTTTCCGGATATATTATCTCCGGCAGCGGTGATACACGCACTATTACTCTGATTGGAAGTGACGGGACGCAGTCAGCCGAATACACGGTCACGGTTGCGTCAGGGGCAAATGTTCCTGTGGGCACTTACAATAACTCAGTCAATTCGGCTGATTTGGAGACAAACCCGCTGCGGATCACTTATGCTAATGGCAATACCTACATTGGTGCTTGTTTCCTTGTTGGCAGCATGATCCGAACATCTAAAGGTGAAGTTGCTGTTGAGGATGTGCAGATTGGTGATGTGTTGTCAGTATTTGACTGGCGGAATAACGCGGAGATCAGTAGGGCGGTTACGTGGGTTGGTAATCAGAAAGTTGTTGTCCGTGGGGGGCTTCCTGACGATGAGGCGGGTTATCCTGTTCGTGTGCTGAAGGACGCAATCGCAGACGGTGTGCCTTATAAGGATATGTTGATCACGTCGGAACATTGCTTGTTCTTTGAAGAAAGCTTTGTTCCGGTTCGGATGCTAGTGAACGGAAGGTCAATTTTCTACGATAAAACAATCACTAGCTATACCTATTACCATGTCGAGACAGAGTCGCACTCAGTCATCTGGGCGGATGGGGTGCTAACGGAAAGTTACCTTGATACAGGTAACAGGTCATCGTTCAAACAGCATGGAAACCTTGCAGTTTTGGGTGGCGGAAGAGAAAAATCTTGGGAGAAAGACGGTGGAGCGTCGTTAACTGTCGCGCGGAATTTTGTGGAACCGCTATTTCGGGCGATTGACCAACGTGCTGAGGTTGCTCGGGTGGAATGGAAGAAAGGGCAGCCAGTTCTTACGGAAGATGCGGATATGCACCTTGTGACGGAAGCTGGAGCTACTATACGTCAGGTGCGTGAGCATGACGGGTATATTATGTTTATGATCCCAGCATCCGTTGAGAAGGTGCGTATTATTTCCAAAGCCAGTCGTCCAACTGATGTGATTGGTCCTTTTGTCGATGATCGTCGCCAGTTGGGTGTGGCTATTGGTGAAATTACTCTCTTCGAAAGTGGTCGGAGGGTGTCCGTAACCAGTCATCTGGCGGATACTGAGGTTGAAGGATGGCACGGGCTGGAAGGAACAGAAGCGCGCTGGACTACAGGTAATGCTGTTCTCCCGCTCGGCAAGCGTCCTTCCGCCGGAGTGGCTATGTTGATTATGCGGGTTATGGCCGCTGGGCCATATCTAATGGCAGGTCAGGACACAGAACTCATGCGAGTGTCAGTCTAGATTTGCGCGCTCCGTTCCCTGTCGGAGAACGGAGCATTTTTCAGAAGAAACCCCATATTGTTGTCCGGAAATATATTGAACGGCAGACACGAAGGTTTTGTCGACTATGAAAAATATTGAGGGTCTGAGGGGATTATCTCCTAGATGGGAGGTCGATGATCCTCTCAGACCATTCAGAGGAATTTTTTTCGCAATCATTCTCAGCTCAATTCTATGGGGAGCATTGATGTTTCTCGTATTCAGGAGGACCTGACCATGACGAGTATTCGTCTACAAGCAGGGCAGCTCTGGGGTAAGAACTCAGATCATGTTGTGAATCGTCGTGTTATACTTGTGGAAGGACATTCAGTTGCTTTCCGTGAAGAAAAGCGGACGGACAGATGCTTCCTTCAGGCTGTAGCAATCGCGGATTTTGTTGGCTGGATTCGAGTGCAGCAAGCGATTCTCTTTGAATGCGACATGCATCAGTCATGGTCAAGAGCTTCTGATGAGGAAATTGGAAAGCGTCTGCTGATACAACGGGTGCAGGCTGGTCTTTCACAGGGAGATGTAGCGCAAAAAACGGGTCTATCTCGTGCTGCTATCGCGTTGTGGGAAGGCGGAAAACGCGGTTGCTCAATAAGGAATCTTTCACGAGTTGCTGTTGCTATTGGAGTGGATTTTGATACATTGATCAGGAGTGCATCGTCAAAAAATGGAGAGACGTTTGAAGAACTTTCTTTAGAAGACAGGCGTCTACTCGGTTTGTTTCGAGTGGTGGATATAACGTCTCGGGCGGAGGTGATGCGTTGGCTTGAAATAAGGGCATCAGCGCAGTCAGTCCTTCGCCGGAGAGGCGACCCTTTCACAAACCAATTGTGGCATCTCTACAGTTCCTTGGCTCAGTCATGAACAGCGATTGTTCTTATGCGACAGCTTCGATTGTAGCTGAATTATTTGTTGGTCCGGAATGTCTTGCTCCTTGATGTTGGCAGGAGTCTTTTAGTAAGACGTCTGCTGGGACTTGTAGATAGCTAAATGTTATTCACGGCTTACATGGTATTTTATGATGGAACGACGTATCCAGTGTTTGCTCTTGGGAAAAGTGAGGATATACGAAGGCACAGCTAGCGCCTGTGTTATGGATTTTTGATTGAGGCGTCTTATACTTTCGTGTCGGATGAGGGGCAGCGCCACCGCTGTTAAGCCAAGAAGTGTGTGAGGCGATGCAGCGAATCAGACGGGAAAGCACGGATAAAACATTCAAAAGTTCGACGTCATTTGAGTAGGCGGTAGATCAAGTAAAAGATCAACTGTCAGCCTTTATTGCTCTGTCAGTCGTTGAAGGTAGATTGGAACTTAAGGCTGCAAAAGAAGCCGCAGTCTAGGCGCTTCTCGCAGCCGTGCAAAAACTTGTAAGCCAAACAAACCTTGATCACTAGAATATCATCCATTGAATGAGAGTTAGTTATATCGCAATGCAAGTTAGAGACTTGTCACAAGCCTTGAGGCTTGCCTATTGGTGAGCAAAAGCGGTCAGTAACATCTGTTGGCTTACAAAGCGGAACCCTTCATGCGGCTATGCGTCATGATTGCAGATGGAAACAGGCGGGCAAGAGCGTATGGCTGAATCGTTTGATTATGACCTGATTGTCATCGGGAGTGGACCTTCAGGTCGGCGGGCAGCCGTTCAGGCTTCCAAATTCGGACGCTCCGTGCTGATCATCGACAGACGCGGACAACTGGGCGGCGTTTCCGTCCACACCGGAACCATTCCGTCGAAAACCCTGCGGGAAACGGTGCTCAACCTGACCGGTTGGCGTGAGCGCGGAATTTACGGGATCAACTATCGGGTCAAGCAGGATATCGGGGCGCAGGATCTCGACATGCGTCTTGGTAAAACCCTGCAGGACGAGGTTGATATTCTGGAACACCAGTTCCTCCGCAACGGCATTACCGTGGAATATGGCAGCGCCAGATTCATGGGGCCGCATACGGTCGAAATCGAGGATGACGAAAAAAACCGTCGTATCGTCAGCGGCAAGGCGATTGTCGTGGCGGTGGGGTCCGTACCGCATCGACCAAGAAATATTCCGTTTGACGGAAAACGCGTCATCGACAGTGACGGTATGGTCAGTCTGGAACGTATTCCCCGCTCACTGACCGTTGTTGGCGCGGGTGTGATCGGCATCGAATATGCGACCATCTTCAGTGCGCTGGATGTGCGTGTCACCATCATTGATCAGCGTGACCATATTCTCGATTTCATCGATCGTGAGGTGGTGGATGAGTTCGTTCACCAGCTGCGTGACCAGAGCGTCAATTTCCGCCTCGGCAGCGCCTTGGAATCCATTGTGATCGAGGCCGAACAGCCCGTCGCTATTTTGGAAGGTGGACGACGGGTTCGTGCTGACGTCCTGCTTTATACAGGCGGCAGACAGGGGGCGACGGCGGGCCTCAATCTGGCTGCTGCGGGGCTGGAAGCGGATAATCGCGGACGTCTCACAGTTGATCCGGTGACGTTCCAGACCAGCGTGCCCAGCATCTACGCGACGGGCGATGTGATCGGTTTTCCGGCTCTGGCTTCCACATCCATGGAGCAGGGCCGCATTGCCGCCTGTCACGCCTGCGGCCAGCCTGTGCCCCCGGCTCCGAAATTTTTCCCTTATGGAATCTACTCGGTTCCCGAAATCTCCATGGTCGGGATGACAGAGGAGGAAGTCCGGAAAAAGAAAATCCCTTACGAAACAGGGATTGCCCGTTTTCGCGAAACCTCCCGTGGTCAGATCATGGGCGAGCGCGGTGGTTTTCTGAAGATCATCGTTTGTCTGGAGACGCACAGACTTCTCGGTGTGCATATTGTCGGAGAAGCGGCGACCGAACTGATCCACATCGGTCAGGCTGTTCTGAACTTTGATGGCAGCTTCGAGTATTTCATTGAAGCAACCTTCAATTATCCAACCTTTGCCGAAGCCTACAAAAGTGCGGCTCTGGATGTATGGAACAGGATTACACCCCGTCATGAAGGAGAGGGGGAACCCCCGGCTGTTTCGCCTGAGGATTCAGCTCCCCGTCGAGCAAAGAAAGTTTCGGCAGAAAAAGGGTGAGATGTAGTTTGTTAGGAGAGTTTTTGAGGCTGTGTGAGAAAATTTCTGTAAATCATGCAGAAGTTTTTGGTAAAGCTTTTTCCAAAAAGCCTTGGAATGTGCCAGTCATGAGAAAATTTTAGCATTTTCTCATGACTGGCCGCGCAATCAGGTAGATTCAAACAACCTAACGCCCGCTCGTTCCCGGGACTTCAGGCTGGCAAGAAGCGGGGAAAGGGAAAGTGGTGTCTGCTCACTCCGTCCTTTTACCGAGCTCGGCGAATGACCGAACATGGTCTTGAACTGGCGTGAAAAATGCGCGCAATCGGAAAAACCGGTTTCGATCGCGACCTGAGTGATCGACATTTCTCCTTGAGAGAGAAGAGACCGGGCATAGCGCAGCCGGATCATCCGGTAGAACACCGCAGGACGGATGCCCAGAACCGACTGAAACAGTCTTTCCAGCTGGCGCGAAGAAATACCGAGCCGTTTGGCAACGGAGCTGATCGGGAGCGGGTCGATCATGTTCTGCTCCATTTCCATCATTGCCCGCCTGACCCGCTGATCGACCACATGCTCAATATCTTCACTAATCGGCGGGTGAGGCTGAAGAGAGGGGGTATCCCCACGACGGGGGCGATCCAGAAGCAGAATATGACTGGCTTTGCGCGCCAGCGGACGGCTTAGATGCTTTTCGATGAGATGCAAGGCCAGTTCCGCCGTTCCGCCGCCACCTGAACAGGTGATGCGGTCGCCATCAACCAGATACATCTGCTCGCTGGTGACCTGCTGATCCGGGAATTCTTCCAGAAAATCCTGACGATGATACCAACTGACGCAGCAAGTGCGACCGCTCATCACACCAGCCCGCGCCAGCACGAAAGCGCCTGTGCAGATGCCGATCAGCGGTATGCCGAGACTGGCAGCCTTCTGAAGATAGCGTATGGCCGCTTCATCCACCTGCCTGCGCCCATGCAGCAGACCACCCACGACGGCGATATAGTCAAACTCGGCGGGATTGATCAGGTCAGATGTCCGGCTGACGGAAATGCCGCAACTGGCGCGGATGGATTCCGGCCGACTGTTCATGATCTGCCAGCTGCACAGGATGGGGCGGCTCTTGTCCTCCTTGTCGGCGGCAAGGCGGAGATGGTCGATGAACAGGGAGAAGGCGGACAGAGTAAAATTCTCCGCCAGAATGATTCCGACACGCAGGCTCGGTGTCTCGGTGGGTAGCGACTGTTTCCGTTGCAACATACTGCACCTCCAGCCGTTCAGAGTCCGCGCGACTGACTATCGCCGGTTTGTTCGTTCTGACTGTAGGACGAACGAAGAGCCGCCAACAAATGCTTTTTCAAACTGCAAGCTATGTGAGGACGGACTTTCGTAAAAGCGACAGGGTGCAATCGAACGGCGACACGCATGATTCCTGGCAGAGTGCGTGTCGCCTTCATGCTGTGTCAGGCTGTAACCTGACGCTCCCATTCCGGGAGATTGTAATAGTTGGAGATTCTCGACACCTTGCCGTCACGCACGGAAAAGAACGCTCCGGCAGGTAGAAGATAGGTCTGGCCCTTCGCTTCAGGCAGTCCGTCATCTGTGGAGAGGTATTCTCCATGCACCATGAACTCGGCAGCAGCACGAGTGCCGTCCTCGTTCACCATCACCGCGATGTCGGCAATGGTTTCCTTGTAGCAGCGGTCCATGCGCCCCAGAAAAGCGCGGAACGCTTCCTTCCCGATCTCTCTGCCACCCTGATTGATGTCGTGGATGACGTCGTCGGCGAGCAGGGCAAGGAAGTCATCGCGGTTTCCTGCGTTGAAGGTTGCGTAATAGGACTCGATCAGAATCCGGGTCGTAGCCTGTGTCATGAAATTTCCTGAAATCTTGTGAGAAAACCGATGAGAATCAATGTTTATAGATCGGGAACTTTGCACACAGCGCCTTGACCCGCTCATGGACAGCGTTCTCGACGGCGGCATCACCCTCGCCACCAGCGGCGGCCAGCGCGGTCAGAACCTCGTCGATCATCTCGCCGACCTGACGGAACTCGGCCTCGCGGAAACCGCGCGCCGTCGCCGCCGGACTGCCCAGACGGATGCCGGATGTGATCGCAGGCTTTTCCGGATCAAACGGCACGGCGTTCTTGTTCGCCGTGATGCCCGCACGCTCCAGAGCCTTTTCCGCGATCTTGCCCGTCACCTTCTTCGGACGCAGATCAACCAGCAGCAGATGGCTGTCCGTGCCGCCGGTCACGAGGTCGAAACCACGCGCCACAAGTGTCTCGCCCAGAACCTTCGCGTTGGCGGCGACGGCTTTCTGATACTCCTTGAACTCCGGCTTCAGCGCCTCGCCGAACGCGACAGCCTTGGCGGCGATCACATGCATCAGCGGGCCGCCTTGCAGGCCGGGGAAGACGGCGGAATTGATCTTCTTCGCCAGCGCCTCGTTGTTTGTCAGGATCAGGCCGCCGCGAGGACCGCGCAGCGTCTTGTGCGTCGTGGTCGTGACGATGTCGGCGTGCGGGATCGGGCTCGGATAGAGACCAGCCGCCACCAGACCGGCGAAGTGCGCCATGTCCACCATCAGGAAAGCGCCGACCTCGTCAGCGATCTTGCGGAAGCGGGCGAAGTCGATGATGCGCGGATAGGCGGAGCTGCCGGCGACGATCAGCTTCGGCTTGTGCTCACGGGCCAGTGATTCCATCTCTTCGTAGTCGAGATAGCCATCTTCCTTGCGCACGCCATACTGCACGGCGTTGAACCACTTGCCGGAATAGTTCGGGGCTGCACCGTGTGTAAGGTGACCACCGGCGGCGAGGCTCATGCCCAGCACCGTATCGCCCGGCGCCACGACCGACATGAACGCCGCCTGGTTGGCGTTCGCGCCCGAATGCGGCTGCACGTTGGCGAAGCCCGCGCCGAACATCTGCTTGGCCCGCTCGATGGCGAGGACCTCGACCTTGTCGACCTCGGAGCAGCCGCCATAGTAGCGACGACCCGGATAGCCCTCGGCATATTTGTTGGTCAGAACGCTGCCCTGAGCCTGCAGGACAGCCTCCGACACCATGTTCTCCGACGCAATCAGCTCGATCCCGTCGCGCTGACGCTCGAACTCGCTCGCAATCGCTGCCGCAACCTCAGCGTCAACCTCCGCTAACGAAGACTGGAAAAAACTCTTCAACGTGTCCGTGCTCATGATTTTTGCCGTGCCCTGAACTGATGTTCGGCAGTGGAAGAATGGAAGGCCATTCTTCGGTCTGCCGCTATTACATGAAAATATAGGAACAAGGAGCCGTTCGAGACTTTCATATTTGCGACGTCTCCTTGCCCGGAAACGCTGAAATTTTTATGCGTCCGAAAAAGCATTCTTCCCGGCGGACGGCACGATGGTCGGCCAGTCCCGACAGTTACGAACGGCACCATTCTCCCGCACTTCTTCCAGTGTGTCGGGAGAAAGGGTGGCAAAGATCCAGCCACCTTGATCAAGTTTTCCTTCGACGATCACGCCGTCATCAGGAAAGCCCCGGTCAACCGGGCCATACACACCAGCGCACCCATGATTTTCGTCCAGTGTGGCCAGCCATGGCGCATCACCGACAGTGGGTGAAACCGCCACGAAGCACTGGTTTTCCAGCGCCCGCGCCTGTGCGGAAATCTTCACGCGGTTGAAGCCGTGCATGGAATCCGTGCAGGTCGGCACAAGGATCAGCCATGCGCCGGCCTCGACCTGCGCCCGTGCCAGCATGGGAAATTCCGAGTCATAACAGACAGAGGTTCCGATCAGTCCCCAGGGTGTTTCGAACACGCCGGGTGGATTGCCTGCTTTTACACCCCATGATTCGGTTTCGAACCGGGTCATGACATGCTTGTCCTGAAACGCGACGGAACCGTCCGGTGCGATCAGTGGTGCACGATTGCGCACGCCTGTTGCTTCCGAACGGGGGAGTGTGCCCGGCATCAGCCAGACCGCATGCTTTTTCGCGGCTTCCCGCATGATGGCCAGAATGGCGTCACTGTGCGTGCAGATTGCTTCCAGTTCAGCGGAGGGATCTGGTTCTTTCGTGACGGCCGCTGCCGCTTCCATGCAGGCATATTCCGGCATCAGCAGCAGATCGGATTTTGCAGCGCCCTCGGCCACCAGTCTGTCGAGATGGAGAGCATAGTCTTCCAGAGAGTCGATTTTCGCGACTTCCCAGGCCAGAACACCTAGTCGGAGGGGTTTGTTCATCAATCCTCGTCCTGATCTTTTTGCAGGAGCGCCTCGGGGATCGGGTCGCCTCTGAGTGGTTTGATATGAAAATCGAGAAGGTGGTCCCGTTGACCGGGGACGCCGGGTTCTTTCCAGTCCAGATGGCAGAAGACGCCGGGCAGAGGCATAAAGCCGCGTTTCATCCAGAAATCTGCAAGAGACTGAGCATTCTCCGGTCGACGTGGATCGGTTTTCCAGCGACGGACGGCACAGAATACAGCGAACGGCGCATCGCTTGCGGAGCGTGCGTGACGCTCGCGCTCCTCAAAAAAACGCACGCCGATACCCTGCCCACGATAGGATTCCAGCAGGACGGATTCTCCGAAATAGAAAAAATCCTTTGGGGATAGACCACGTTCTTCAAAAGGCGCACGGATGCACGCCATTTCATCCTTCAGCGGGAGGCAGGTCGAAGCCCCAACGACCCTGTCGCCATCCTTTGCCACGACAACCGCTGTGCCGGGACTCTGCATGTAGGCGTGCAGATATTTTTCTTCGTAGGCAAGGTTCCCATCATAGAGATAAGGCCATTCCCGGAAGATCGTGATCCGCAGTCGCGCGAGATCAGGGACAACCGAAAGAAGGCTTTCGCCGGTAAGGGTTTCAATCGTCACTGACATGACATTGGATTTCCCGTTTTCGTGCCCGACAGGTCAGCGCTGCCGGGTCTCCCAGTGTGGTGCGACGTAATACGGCGCATGCGACGGCGGCAGCATAGGTCGGTTACGGATGTGATCGGCTGCCTTTTCCGCGATCATTGTCGTCGGCGCGTTGAGATTGCCATTGGTGACACGCGGCATGATGGAAGAATCCACCACGCGCAGTCCTTCCACGCCAATCACACGTGTTTCCGGATCGACGACCGCCATCGGGTCGTCGAGTGCGCCCATCTTGCAGGTGCAGGAGGGATGGAGTGCGCTTTCAACTTTCTGACGGATGAACTCGTCAATCTGTTCGTCAGATGTGCAATCCTCACCGGGTTGCAGTTCATGACCGTGGAAGGGCTGGAACGCTTCCTGATTGAACAGTTCGCGGGTCAGGCGGACGCAGGCGCGCATCTCTTCCCAGTCATCCAGATGGCTCAGGTAGTTGAAGAGTATCTTAGGCTTGTCCTCAGGATTTGCCGATTTCAGGCGCACATGACCCCGGCTTTTCGAACGCATCGGGCCGACATGAGCCTGATAGCCGTGACCGGAGGCCAGCCCCTTGCCGTCATAGGTGACAGCCAGCGGCAGGAAATGGAACTGGATGTCCGGATAGGAAATGCCAGCCTTACTGCGGATAAAACCACAGCTTTCGAAATGGTTCGTAGCGCCAAGGCCATCTTTCCGAAGAATCCAGCGCAGGCCGATCTTCAGTTTCGCCAGCGGGCTCATGGCGGAATAGAGAGTGATCGGTTTCTTGCAGGCGATCTGGAAATAGAACTCCAGATGATCCTGCAAATTCTCGCCCACACCCGGACGATCCGCGATCACTGGAATCCCGAGAGCTTTCAGTTGTTCAGCTGGTCCGATTCCGGAAAGAAGTAGAAGCTGTGGCGAATTGATTGAACCGCCGGAGAGAATCACTTCCTTTCGAGCCCGTGCGATACATTCCTTACCTGCGCGGGTATAGGCAATGCCGACAGCGCGTTTGCCTTCAAACAGGATCTTCGTCGCGCGGGCCTGCTGGTGCACCTCAAGATTTTTTCGATGCATGACTGGACGCAGATAGGCATTCGCCGTGTTCCAGCGCCGACCGTCCTTGACGGTCATGCTCATCTTGTCGAAGCCTTCCTGCTGGTAACCGTTATAATCATGCGTGACCGGATATCCGGCCTGATAACCAGCTTTCAGCCATGCTGAATGGAGTGGATTATCCACCGTGCCATACTGGGTGTGCAACGGACCTGTCCGACCACGATAGGTGTCATCACCTTCCGTGCAGGACTCGGCTTTTTTGAAATAGGGCAGAACATCGGCATACGACCAGCCGGTTGCGCCTTCCTTCACCCAGTCTTCGAAATCGAACGCATTGCCGCGCACATACACCATGCCGTTGATGGAGGATGAGCCACCAAGCCCCTTGCCGCGCGGCGTGAACATGCGCCTGCCACCAAGATAAGGTTCCGGCTCGCTTTCGTAAAACCAGTTGAAGCGCTTGGAGTGCATCGGCATCGCCAGTGCGGTGGGCATCTGCACGATGATCGACTTGTCGCTGCCGCCGAATTCCAGCAGCAGCACAGTGTCCTTGCCGTCTTCCGTCAGGCGATTGGCCAGCACGCATCCGGCAGACCCGGCCCCGACGACGATATAATCAAATTCCTGTTTCATGGCCTGTCTCCTCAGTAGGGGGATTCGACATTGCCGAGCGCCACATAGACGCTCTTGATCTGTGTGTAATGGTCCAGTGCTGCCTGACTGTTTTCACGACCCAGCCCGGACTGCTTGTAGCCACCGAACGGCATTTCGATCGGTGTGATGTTGTACTGGTTGATCCAGCAGGTACCCGCTTCCAGCGCCGCGACGACGCGATGGCCACGTGCGAGATCGTTTGTGAACACGCCAGCCGCCAGGCCGAACTCTGTCGCATTGGCGCGGGTAACGACTTCATCCTCGTCATGGAAATCGAGAACGGTCATGACTGGGCCGAAGATTTCCTCTCGGGCGATTTTCATGTCATCATTGCAGCCGGTAAAGATGGTCGGCTGCATAAACGCGCCCTTGCCGAATGCACCTTCTGTAAGGCGATGGCCGCCGGTTAGAAGTTGCGCGCCTTGTGCAATGCCGCTTTCCACGTAGGCCATGACCTTTTCCAGATGCGGCACGCTGATGAGCGCACCGACATCCGTATCTGCCGCCAGCGGGTCACCGATCTTCATCGCTTCGACGCGCCGCTTCAGTTCAGCAAGGAAGCGATCCCGGATTCCGGACTGCACGAAAACGCGTGTTCCATTCGAGCAGATTTCGCCACCCGAGTAGAAGTTGCCAAGCAGTGCGGCGGAGACGGCATTGTCCACGTCGGCATCGTCAAAGATGATGAGCGGAGATTTTCCACCCAGTTCCAGTGTAACATATTTCAGTGTGTTGGACGCCTCACGCATCACAGCCTTGCCTGTGGGAACAGAACCCGTGAGGCTGACCTTGCGAATATCGGGATCGGCACACAGGCGTCGACCCACATCACCCGCGCCGTGCAGCACGTTGAAAACACCATCGGGCAAGCCGGCCTCACGGTAGATCTCGGCCAGGCGCACCGACGTCAGCGGCGTCATCTCGGAGCTTTTGAAGATCATCGCATTGCCGCAGGCCAGCGCTGGTGCGGATTTCCAGCAGGCGATCTGGATCGGGTAATTCCATGCGCCGATACCGGCTGTCACGCCAAGCGGTTCGCGGCGCGTATAAGCGAAGGCCTGCTCGCCAAGATCCATCGCCTCGCCATTGATCGCGCAGGCGACAGAGCCAAAATATTCGAGAGCGTCCGCGCCCGAGAGAATGTCCACTGCCGCCGTCTCAGCGATCGGCTTGCCCGTGTCGAGCGTTTCAATGCGGGCGAGCATGTCATTGTCGCGGCGGAGAAGATCAGCGGCCTTGCGCAGGACACGGCCCCGTTCTGTGCCGGTCATCCGTGCCCAGATCTTCTGTCCGCGTTTGGCGCTTTCTACCGCAGCCGCGTGTTCTTGCTCGCCAGCGATTTCCACCTCCGCGAGCACTTCGTCGGTGGCCGGATTATGTGTCTCGAACCGTGCGCCCTTCGTCGGCATGGAGCGCCCGTTGATCCAGTTGCTGCAGACGTCCTCCCGTCTGACCTGAAGCGATGGTGCGGGGAGGTTCGTCTGATGCAGGGCGATCTGACTGTTCAGAAAAGCCGTAACCTGCGCACGGGCGGCTGTGCTGTCCGCTTCTTCCCAGTCCGAAAGCGCTGCCCGAAGCCATGTGCCGTCAATCAGCGCAGCGATCGAGGTGGCGAGAGAATGTACGTCCCGGCCAGGCAAAAGCGTTTTCAGATCGTGCGAAAGATTGGACAGAATCCGCTTCTGATAGATTCTCTGGATACGTTTGAGCGTCGGTACATAAGGGACCTGCCCCCAGAAAGACAGCCATGTCGCGCCTTCTTCCTGCTGAAACTGGTCCCGGGCCAACAGGGAATCAATGACGGCCTGCAGGCGCTCGCGTGGAGTGCGGGCAGTCAGAAAGCGGTTCAGGATCTCATGGCGTAGCGATTCGGACTGATACCAGAAGGCTGTGCCAAGCAGGGTATCCTTGTCGCCGAAATAATGAACCAGCAGGCTGGGAGAGACATCAGCGCGCTCGGCGATCCGGGCGAGCGTCGTTCCGACATACCCGTTGTCGGCGAGAACAGAGAGTGTTGCGGCAACAAAATTGCGGCGACGCTCATCATCCAGTCGTGCCATGGCGGAAGGAGCGGGGGGCTGCATCATGGAATCCGAATGCCTTTGAATGATCGTTCAATACTGTCTTTATGTCGAAACGAAAAAATAATGTCCACAGGAAATCAGTGAATGGAAAGATGAATTTAATCGCTAATTTTCTGGCGTTTTTGTTCAAAAAAGAGCTGTTTTTACGACGGTGGGTCGTCTTTGATCATTGATTCAATGGGGCGAATGGCAGGCTAATCGAAAAGGATGACGGAAGGCGACTTTATCCAATGCGACGTCGGAATAAATCAATACCTTTCTGTTTCTTGAACGCAATGATGGGGCTGTGAATAAACTGTAGTCAGCCTGAACGGTTTCAGATCAGGCGGCATAGGATGTGTTCTCTGACGTGATACACGAAAGAACTTTATATCCCTCGCCTTTCGGTTACGATGTCGAACTGAAGAAAGGGTGGGTCCATATGACACGGCTCACGGGAATGCCAGCTCGCGGCTTTCCGCCTGCCCTGGCCAGACCTGAAATCTCCAGACTGTGAAGCGAGATCAATGAACGGGCTCGAAGACTGGATTACATCGCATAAAATACCTGTCGGTGAAGTGGCATCGAATGCCGTTGACTGGATAAGGGATCATTGTCAGGGTGGTTTCGACGTCATCAGTGAGGCGATCGGTTCCTGTGCCGATGGTTTCACCAATCTGCTGACGTCTGTCCCGCCTGTCCTGTTTGTGGCAGCTCTGACAATCGGCGTGTGGTTCTGGAAACGTGCCATCGGCACCTGCGTGCTGGTTGCGCTCGGTCTGCTGTTCATCATCAATCAGGGATACTGGCAGGAAACGATGGCGACCCTGTCGCTCATCTTTTTTGCGACGTTCACATGCATGCTGATTGGCGTGCCGATCGGGATCGCCTCCGCGCATCGACCATGGCTGGCGCGCATCCTGCACCCGGTTCTGGATCTCATGCAGACCCTGCCGACCTTTGTTTATCTGATCCCGACCCTGATCCTGTTTGGTCTGGGCACCGTGCCCGGCACGATTTCCACGGTTGTCTTTGCTATCCCGGCACCCATCCGCATGACGCAACTCGGGATTTTGTCTGTTCCCAAGGCTTTGCTTGAGGCGGGCGATGCTTTTGGTGCCACGCCAAGACAACGTTTATGGAAGGTTGAGGTGCCGGCAGCGCTTCCCATGATCCGCGAGGGACTGAGCCAATGCATCATGCTCAGCCTTTCCATGGTGGTGATTGCCGCCCTGGTGGGTGCCGGTGGACTGGGTGTGCCGGTCGTGCGGGCCCTGAATACGGTCCAGATCGACACCGGGTTTGAATCCGGTCTGGCGATTGTTCTGGTCGCCATCATTCTGGACCGGCTCTGCCGCAAGAAAACGCACTGAGGAGACGATCAGGATGGAAGCCGTGCGGACAGAACCACAAGCTAAAACAGCTGCTCTTTCCTTCAAGAATGTCGATATTCTTTTTCATCGAAACAATTCGGCAAGTGCGATTTCCCAAGCTGTCAAACGTCTCGATGAGGGTGGTACACGGGAGCAGATCGCTGCTGAACTGGGGGTAACTGTCGGTGTGGCAAACGCCAATCTTGAGATCCGTCGCGGCGAGATCAGTGTGCTGATGGGACTGTCCGGTTCCGGTAAATCGACATTGCTGCGGGCTGCCAACCGCCTCAACAAGGTGACACGGGGCAGTGTCGAGATCGGGAATGGCACGGCCTTTGTCGATATTGCCAGCTGTGATGATGAAACATTGCGCGATATGCGGCGTACCCGTGTCACCATGGTCTTCCAGCAGTTTGGTCTGCTGCCGTGGAGAACTGTGCGGGAGAATGTCTCGTTTGGTCTGGAGCTTCGCGGGTTCACTCCCAATGCGCGCCGTAAAATCGCCGAGGAAAAACTGGAGCTGGTTGGCCTGACACGCTGGGCCAATTCCTATGTTTCGGAACTCTCGGGCGGTATGCAGCAGCGTGTGGGTCTGGCACGGGCTTTTGCAACGGATGCTGACATTCTCCTGATGGATGAGCCTTTTTCGGCGCTTGATCCGTTGATCCGTCGCAAGCTTCAGGACGAGCTTCTGGATCTTCAGACACGGCTCAAGAAAACCATTGTATTCGTAAGCCACGATATTGATGAGGCTCTCCGGATTGGCAGCAATATCGCCATCATGCGGGAAGGCCGGATCATTCAGGCGGGACCTCCACAGGAAATCATTTCCTCGCCCGTCGATGATTATGTCCGTGATTTTGTAAGACACATGAATCCGCTGCCATTACTGAATGCAGCAAGTGTCATGCGTCTTCTGGAAGTTTGTCCCCGGTGGGATGAGAACACCATTCAGCTTGATGCAACCGGTTATTATGGCTTCAATCCCGTGACGGCTACCGTGACGGACAGGACGGGGACAGAAGTTGCCCTGCAATATCACGACACTGACGATATTTCAGAACTGCAGGTGATTTCAGGGTGTGTTTATTGTGTGCCGGTTACGGCTTCACTCAACACAGTCGCGCTTCTGCGCCAGAAAAGCGGGATGCCCGTTCTGATTTCTGATGGCAGTCAGATTATCGGATTATGTGATGACGCTGACATGATCGGCGCGATTACGGGAGTTGCCCGCGCATCGAAAGTCAATTGATCGTGTTTTGATCATGGATAATGCAAGTTCTGATAGGGGAGAGAAAGCTTGCGGCGCGGAAGTCGCGCCATAGTCATGCAGGATTTAATTGTTTCTGTTGCGGAATGTATTGAGGTGCGCCCATACTTCGGCAACGGGCAGACAGGAAAAGGACGTGTCACTGGTATGAAGAAGAAACTTCTCGCTTCCATGGTTTTTCTTGGCGTCGGGCTGCGCATTCTGCCAGCTCAGGCTGCCGAACCAGAAGCCTGTCAGATGGTGCGTATCGGAGATGCAGGATGGTCGGATAGCGCTGTTATTAATGGGGTTGCAACAAATCTCCTTACAGGACTGGGTTATAAAAATAAGATAACTATGGTGACACTTGCTGTTGCTTACCTTTCACTTGAAAATCATCAGCTTGATGTGTTTTTAAGTGACTGGGAGCCTTCGGGAGCTTCTTTTATTGATCCTTATTTAAAAAGAGGGAAGGTTGAACGAATTAATAAAAATCTTGTCGATGCACATTATAGCCTTGCTGTCCCAGATTATGTCGGTAAAGAAGGTCTGAAAAAATTTGAAGATATTGCAGGTTGGGCAGAAAAATTAAACAATACTATTTATGGAATTGAATCAGGTAATGATGGTAACAAGATAATTCTTAATATAATTAAGAACGATGATTTTGGTCTGGGGAAATTTCATCTTAATGAAAGCAGTGAGCAGGGTATGTTGTCGCAAGTTGGGCGTGCTATTTCTGCTCATAAACCTATAGTGTTTCTTGCGTGGGAGCCGCATCCCATGAACATGAATTTTCATCTTACTTATTTGACGGGTGCCGAGAAACAGTTTGGTGCATCAGCTGAGGTCGATACGGTTGTCAGTAGTGGTTATGTGGAAAAGTGCCCTAATATTGGACATATGCTAAAACAATTAACTTTGTCGGTCCCATCTGAAAGTGAGATGATGAAAACTGTTTCTGACAGCCATACAAAACCAGAAAATGTAACAAAAGACTGGATGAAGACGCATCCTGATGCTGTAGCGAAGTGGCTGGAAGGCGTTACTACAGTGGACGGCAAGCCGGGTCTGCCAGCGGTTCAGGCATATCTCGGACAGTGAGGAGTCAGTGCGGAAGCCGGGGCGTATATTATGCTCCGGCTTCACTGTCAGTCTTGAACGCGGACTGATTTTACCTCGTCATATTATGCGAGAGCCGCGCATTTCGCGCACAGGCCTTCAACTTCGACGGTTGTATGCTGAAGCCGGAACCCGGATTTTTGGGACGCAGCGACAATCGAGGCCAGAATCGTGGAATCTTCAAGTTCGGTGACGCTGGAGCAGTTGCGGCAGATCAGGAACTGGCTGGCGTGGACACAATCGGCGTCGTGCTCGTGACAGGGCGCACGACCGAGTGTGTGCGTGCAGGGCATGAAGGCTGACAGTCGTTCGATCTTGTGGATCAGTCCGAACTCCATGAGGAATTCGAGCGTCCGATAGACCGTTGGCGGAGCGGCGTTGCCCTGAATGGCCTGCAGGCGTTGCAGAAGGTCATACGCGCCCAGCGGAGCATTGGCCTCAAGCATCAGACCGAGAATCTGACGTCGCAGGGCGGTCAGCCGGACATGCCGTTGGGCGCACAACTCGTCCGCACGGGCAAGAAGCGCCTCGACGGAAGCAGAAAACAGGTGAGGGGCGGCGTCAGTCGTCATTGTGGGCGGAATGGTAGGCCAGAACGGGTCGATTGCCCAGCCATCCTGAACGCAGCTTCACCATGTCTGGCGGGCGGCTTGAGCGAGCATCTCGGGGATCAACTCAGTTTCCGGGAGGTTTTTCCAGTATTTGGGAGACATTTCCGATCGCATCGCCTTCACTTTGACGCGGGCGGGATTGAAGATGGAGCGGTAATAGGTCTTCCATAAGGCCTCCGCCTCGTCTTCAAAGATCGTCCGTGTGCAGGCTTCTCTTGTAACGACGCAGGTTTCTCCATCCCAGCCGATAGACCCTTTTGGTGTGAGAACCATCCAGTTCATGTCGGAGAACCGGCGTGCGAAGAAAGGCGCTGCCTTCTCAAGAATGTGGTGTTCCGGTTCAAACCACGCGACAAAATGACGCATGTTGCTGCCTTGGGGCGTTTTCTCCCTGAAACGCACAAAGGCTTTCATCTTATGCACTTCACGACCGATCTGATGGGCCATTCTGTTGGCCATGACGACATCGGGGTCGGTGCCTGTCTTCAAAAGAGCGCGTTCTCTCCTGCTTC
Source organism: Acetobacter aceti NBRC 14818 (assembly GCF_000193495.2). NCBI lineage: Bacteria > Pseudomonadati > Pseudomonadota > Alphaproteobacteria > Acetobacterales > Acetobacteraceae > Acetobacter > Acetobacter aceti. The sequence continues at coordinate 3,379,182 of NZ_AP023410.1, forward strand.
GCCAGAGAATGCGGTAGGCGAGGGAGAATCTTTCAGGACTGGCGTGACAAAGAAGGGTTTCGAGAAACCGCAGGCAGTCCTTGCTGATTGTCTGTGACGTGGCTGTCTTGGTTTCTGGCGGCGGCTCAGGCTGTGAAAACAGATCATCTTGTTCGGACGTGCTGCGCCAGATGATATGTTCAGGTGCGATCCCTGCGGCCAGAAGCGGGCGGACATGAAGCCGCCACAGGGAAAAGGGAGCCGCGTCCGGCAGTGAAACGAGATGCTCTTTCATAGAAGTGACAGTTGCTGAGGCGGCGGTGCAAAAAGGGATTTGAGATCCATCCGGTCGATCAGTTTGACAGGTCGCCAGTCCGGCGTGGTGATGAACGGACGTATTTTTCTTATACTGACGCGCAGTCGCTCCAGATCATCCAGTCGGATGGTTTTATGGCGACGCGTTGCCAGCAGAACCTTGACGGACCGCGGTCCCAGACCGGGCACGCGCAGCAGGAGTTCGCGGGGAGCCTGATTGATGTCCACCGGGAAGACGGCACGGTTGTCCAGAGCCCAGCTCAGTTTTGGATCGACTTCCAGATCAAGCATGCCGTCGGGACGGTTTTCGGTGATTTCCTGAAACTGGAAACCATAAAAACGGAACAGCCAGTCTGCCTGATACAGACGATGCTCGCGCAGAAGCGGTGGTTTCTGCGCGGGGAGAGCCTGCGAGGCGTGGGGAATGGGGCTGAAAGCGGAATAATAGACCCGCTTTAGCCGGTAGTCGGAATAAAGCGCGGAACTGCTTGAAAGAATATCCTGATCAGTCGCAGCGTCCGCACCGACAATCATCTGTGTGCTTTGACCGCCGGGCGCAAAGCGGGGCGGGCGGCGTCCGGCGAGGGTTTTCTCCTTCGTCGCATCCATCTTTTTGCGGATGTGCCCCATGGCGGATCGGATGCCAATGGAATCCTTCTCCGGCGCATATTGAGTCAGTCCGGTTTCGGTGGGCATCTCCACATTGATGGAAAGACGATCAGCATACAGTCCGGCTTCCGCCAACAGATCGGGCGAGGCGTCAGGGATGGCTTTCAGGTGAATGTAACCGCGAAAACCTCGGTCCAGACGCAGGACCTTGGCGACACGCACAAGCTCTTCCATTGTGTAGTCGGACGAGCGGATGATACCGGAGGACAGGAATAGTCCCTCGATATAGTTGCGGCGATAAAACTCCATCGTCAGCCAGACGATTTCCTCGACCGAAAAGCGAGCGCGTTCCACGCCGGATGACACCCTGTTGATGCAGTAGGCGCAGTCGTAAATGCAGAAATTGGTCATCAGGATCTTGAGCAGCGAGACGCAGCGCCCATCAGGTGTCCATGAATGACAGATGCCGCTTCGTTCGGTTGACCCCAGTCCCGGCTCCTTCTTTGACCCACGCCGATCCGAGCCGCTCGATGCACAGGAGGCATCGTATTTTGCAGCGTCTGACAGAAGGGCTAGTCTTTCCGAGAAGGTGCGTTTCATAGCTTGTTCATGTTATGTTCCTTTTGGGGGTGCGTCAAACATTTCTGGCGGACTATGGGGGAGAGTTTTGGCTTGCAAATACGTATATTTTTAGGGGCTGGCATAGGTGAGCATTATTTGTGACGGTTCAGGCGGGCAGTTTAGTCCATTGAGAGAGGATTTTCATGAGTTTTGCAGGCGAGCGGATGTTGATGCGCCTCTCGCACTCGGCCAGGAAGCGCTGTAAACAATTGAATCTGGCTGCACCTTCTTTCGAATGATCGACATCAGTGTCTGATGTCCGGCATTGAGGATCATGACGGCATGGACATGCCGTTTCAGCAGGCCGAAGACGGCTACTTTCCCGGTAGCGCCCCGGCCTCGTTTTCCTTTGTGATATCTACCGGAATAGCTCTCATCGACTTCAATTTTACCCGGGGCCGGTGCCTCATGAGCAATCTGTTCTACGATGACTTCTCGCAGTTTCTGGTAATACAGAGTCGCTGTATTACGATTGACGCCTACAATTTTAGTGGCGCTCCGGAAGGCGTTTTTGAATGCTGACAGGCAGTCGGCTACGACGACATGTTTTCATCCGACATATCGAACCTTTCTCGGCTTACTTATGCCAGCCCCTTAATTAATTATATAGTGATCTATTTCCTTGCTATGTTGTGAACATATTTCCACAAAATCTCCTGTAAATCTCAGTGGGAGTTCTTGGTAAAATTTGTTGAAGAAGCTTTAGAGAACGTCATCTTTTGAAAAGATGACGTTCTGAAAATTGTGTTGTGTTGGCATTCTATTACTGGAAAAGAACTTTTTATGTCAGGCTGTTTTACATGACATCCTTGGTCGGCCCATCTGAAAGCTCGCCTTCCCATTTTGCGGAAATGGCGGCCGCATAGCCGTTGCCAAGCACATTGGTGGCGGTCCGGGCCATGTCGAGAAAATGGTCGATCCCTAGTATGAGAGCGATCCCGGCCTCCGGAAGTCCGAACTGCGGCAATACGGCAACGAGCGTTACAAGGGAGGCGCGAGGCACGCCTGCAATGCCTTTGCTGCTCAGCATCATGACCAGCACCATAAGGGCCTGCTGGGACCAGGGCAGGGTGATCCCGTAAGCCTGAGCGATAAAGATTGCTCCAAAAGACTGGAACAGGATCGAACCATCCAGATTGAAGCTGTAACCGAGGGGTAGAACGAACCCACCGATGCGGGTCGGCACGCCGAAGTTTTCAAGTTTCTCAAGCAGTAGCGGATAGACGGATTCACTGCTCGCCGTGGCGTAACCGAGGATAATGGGCTGAAAAAGTTCCTTGAGAAGCCCCTTGATGCGCGGACCAAGCACCAGGAAAGCCAGTCCTGTCAGAACGCACCACAGAATGAGGATGGTGCTGTAGAATTCGACAAGAAAACGCCCGTAATGCAGCAGCATTGCACCGCCGCCGCTGGCGAGACTGCCCATCACGGAACCGAAGACAGCCATGGGAGCCAGAAGCATGACCATGTCCGTCATCCGGAGCATGATGTGACCGAGTTCTTCGGTCCAGTTGAGCATGATTTTACCCGCCTTGCCTGCGGCGGGGAGAGCTAATCCGAACAGCACCGAGAATACGACAATTTGAAGGATGTCGTTTCGGGCCATGGCATCCAGAATGCTCGTCGGCGCAATGTGCAGGATGAAGTCGATCGGCTGGAAAGGATGCTTGAGAGACGCAATGTCCGTGATTGGTGGCGGTGAAAAGCCGATGCCGGGCTGCAGGATGTTGGCCGCCAGAAGGCCTATCGTGAGCGACACGAAGGACATGGCGATAAACCAGAGCAGGATGCGCCCTCCGACACGCAGGACCAGCGTATCGTCACCCAGCTTCCCGATGCCGCTGACGAGCGTGGCGAAGACAAGCGGTGCGATGACCATCTTGATCAGACGCAGGAACAGCCCGGTCATCAGCTTTCCTGCCTGTTCCGCTCCGTAGATGGCGCTATCACCCAGCGTGTGAAGAAGAAGCCCGCTCACAACACCGAGACCCAGTGCGATGAGAATGGCGTAAGTGCGTCTTTTTGTATCGACCTGAGGTGCGGCTGCGGCCATCGAGTTTTTCTTCTCCGTTGAGTGGTGTTAGACGCGTGGCCGGTTTTATAGAGGAAAAACTGTTGATACGTCAAAGTAATAAAATTCAATTTTTAGGAGTATTGTGGTTTTAGTAAATTTATACTCTTTACTTTAAGATGTATTTAAAGTATTTCTTTTTACTTTTGCAATATAAATACTTGACAATATAAATGATATGTAGTGTTGGTCGCCGCAAGTGGTGACTGATCTGGCAAAATGATGAAGATGACTGGCAGGATGTTGGTGCGGAACACAGGTGGTTGTGTTTGTGGTGTGTTTCTCCTGTTCTCGGTCGGCTTGTCGGATGCCAGAGCCGGGCAATGGTACACAGGATCACTGGTCTCGCCATCCGGAGCCAAGAATCATGCTGGAGACGCGGGCATCGAGCCCTATTTCTCCTATAGTCAGCCCGTCGGGACGTTCGCATCCAATGGGACGGGACATCCGCTGCACCCACGTCAGCAGACATTCTCCAACTCCACAATGTGGAAGTACGGCATTCTGGATGATCTCAGCATCCAGGCGCATACGGTGATCAGTTATGGCTGGAAACACGGGGCAGGGCATGCGCACGGACCCAAGTTCGGCGATTTTCCGGTCGACATGATCTGGCGTTTCATGCGGGCCAACCCAAAACGTTACATTCCTGATCTGAACCTTTTCGCGGGTGTCATTTTTCCGACTGGTGACTATTCCCGTCTGGGGGCGTCGCAGGACGGCTTCGGGACCGGGGCCTATGTGTTTCGTATGGCTCTGACGGAACAGTCCACTTATACATTGCCGGGGGGACACGAACTGCGCCTGCGTGTCTGGAGCTGGTTCAGGCATGCGCTGAATTCGGCGCGCTTGCGGGATGTCACCAGCTACGGAACGTCGGAAGGTTTCGTCGGGCGTGGAAGCCCTGGGATGAGCGGGCAGGTGGGCTTTTCGCTGGAATACGCCCTGAACCAGAAATGGGTGCTGGCCGCCGACGTGGCGCGGGACTGGTCAAATGGCTCCCGTTTGAAGGGACGTTACGCTTCGGGGCAGACCGTCAACAAAACCGGTTCCGCCTCGACAGACTGGCAGGTGGCGCCTGCCATAGAATATAACTGGAATGCACGTTGGGGCGTGATCGCGGGGTCGTCGGTTTACTATGCCGGGCATAATACCGGCATAAAAGTCTCTCCCCAGTTCGCCATCAATACGGTTTTCTGAGATCTTCCTTCTATCTGAAGTCCTGAAAAAATCTGCCGTTTTTCGATGGACAACATTTCGGGTTCGAACCAATCTGTTTCGTAAGGCTCCTGCAGGAGAGACGGGATCGGGATGGAATGACTGAGTCGACAATCAACCGGAACAGCACCAGCGAAGGCTATAAAAAGACCCTGGGTCGCAGGCAGATGCAGATGATCGCCATTGGCGGCTGTATCGGCACTGGCCTTTTCCTTGGTGCGGGAAGTCGTCTCCAGCAGGGCGGTCCCTCGCTGGCCATCGTTTATGCGGTGTGCGGACTTTTCAGCTTTTTCATCCTGCGGGCTCTTGGCGAACTGACCATGTACAGCCCGAGTAGCGGGAGTTACGTGTCCCATGCCCGTGAGTTTCTGGGAGACAAGGCGGCTTTTGTGGCGGGTTGGGTGTCATTCCTCAACTGGGTGATGACCGGAATCGCCGATATTACGGCCGTCGCTCTTTATATGCATTTCTGGAGCGCATTCTCTTCTTTTCCACAATGGCTGCTGGCGCTGATTGCCCTGTGCATCGTGACGGGCATGAATCTCATCGGCGTAAAATATTTTGGAGAAATGGAATTCTGGTTCTCCATGATCAAGGTTGTCGCTCTGGTTGTTTTTCTGATTGCCGGTTCGATCATACTGGGCACCGGTATGCCTGTGGCGGGGCATGAAACAGGGTTCCACCTCATCGCAGATAATGGTGGTTTCTTCCCGCACGGTATGCTGGCGGCGCTCGCGCTGACGCAGGGAGTGGTTTTCGCCTACTCCGGGATCGAACTGATCGGCACGGCGGCTGGTGAGTGTGACAATCCGCATGAGATCCTGCCCCGGGCCGTCAACAGTGTGATCTGGCGGATTGCCGTTTTCTATGTCGGGTCCGTTGTGCTGCTGGTCTGTCTGCTGCCGTGGACGGCCTATCAGGCAAGCGAAAGTCCGTTCGTGACCTTCTTCAATGCGCTGGGCGTGCCTTATGCGGATAGCGTGATGAATTTCATCGTGCTGACGGCGGCCCTGTCCAGCCTGAACTCCGGCGTTTATTCCACCAGTCGCGTGCTGCGCGCGCTGGCTCTCGGTGGCTCTGCTCCCCGATTCCTGAGCGCCATGAACAGCCACTCCGTGCCTTATGCAGGTATTCTGCTGATCGCTGCGTTTTATCTTGTCGGTGTCGTTCTCAATTACATTGTGCCGCAGAGTGTTTTTGAGATTGTGCTCAGTTTTGCGGCGATCGGCATTATCTGCACATGGGGTATCATCATCCTGAGCCAGATCGCCTTCCGCAGGGCCGTCGTCCGCGGGGAAATAGCCGCACCATCCTCATTCCGCATGCCGGGCGCGCCGTTCACATCCTGGCTGACGCTGGCTTTTCTGGCTGCTGTGGTCGTGCTGATGGCGTGCGATTATCCGGCCGGAGCCATCACTGTCGGCGCGACGCCGCTGCTGGTGATCGTCTTTGTGATCGGCTGGTATCTGACGCCCAGAAAGCCGCCTATGCTGATGCCGGAAACCTCGTCTTCTCCGATACTGACCAATATGGTGATGAAAGAGCAGCCGGAAACGCCCTGATAACGCCGCTTTTAGGATTTTTAATATTATCTTCCCTACGGAGGAGGTGGCACAGTCCGCCACTCCGTGTAAATGTCACGCGGTCTGGATTGGGCCACTCGGATTTCAGTCCTTTTGGGTTTCGTTGGTGTGCAGGTAGGGACCGGAAGGGTGTGGGGTCGATGTTTCTTCTGTCGCGGCATGGGCCGAAGTCAGAAGTGGCATTGGCTGTTCGGGCGTTCCCAGGCACGCACCATACGTTAAGAATAAAGGGTAATAAGAATGTCCAACGACCGTATGAAGAGCCAGATTTCGGAAAAGGGTGGCTTTATCGCGGCACTCGACCAGAGCGGCGGTTCAACGCCGGGCGCTCTGAAGGCTTATGGCATTCCTGAGACGGCCTATTCTTCTGAAGAGGATATGTTCCGTCTTATCCACGACATGCGTGTGCGGATTATCACCGCTCCGAGCTTTTCCGGCGACAAGGTGATTGGTGCGATCCTGTTCGAGCGCACCATGGATGGTCTTGCAAACGGCAAGCCGGTTCCGACCTATCTGTGGGAAGAGCGTGGCGTTGTTCCGTTCCTGAAGATCGACAAGGGTCTTGAGGACGAAGCCAATGGCGTGCGTCTGATGAAGCCGAATCCCGGTCTTGATGCGCTGCTGGAGCGCGCTGCGAAGCTGGGCATTTACGGCACCAAGGAGCGTTCGGTCATCAACCTGCCGGATCAGGAAGGCATTGCCGCTGTTGTGAAGCAGCAGTTCGAGATTGCCCATCAGGTCGCGTCTCACGGTCTGGTTGCGATCATCGAGCCGGAAGTGCTGGTGAAGAGCCCGGACAAGAAGGGCGCCGAAGCCATTCTGCATGATGAGCTGCTCAAGGCGCTCAATGCGATGCCGGGCGATTACAAGGTCATGCTGAAGGTCACGATCCCAGAGATTGCCGACCTGTATGAAGACCTCGTCAAGCATCCGCGCGTCGAGCGTGTGGTGGCTCTTTCGGGCGGTTATTCACTCGATGAGTCCTGTGAGCGTCTGAAGAAGAATCACGGCATGATCGCCAGCTTCTCCCGCGCTCTACTCGGTGGGTTGCAGGACGGCATGTCCGACGCCGAATTCGACGCTACACTTGGTAAAACAATTGACAAGATTTATGACGCTTCAGTGAACAAGGTCTGAGTCTTCCGCCAGATCTGGCGTTTTTCTGCGAACAGCGCGATCCATATTTTTTATATATGGATCGCGCTGTTTCCATATAGTGGTCATGAGGCGACTCTCTCGTCACAGTGCTTGCCAAATTGGGGTGTCGGGCAGGAAAACCCGGCAAATCCTCTAGAGGAGGCATTTCATGACCAAGCCATATACTGTCGGCCATTATCTTTCCGAGCGTCTGGGCCAGATCGGCCTGAAGGACCATTTTGCGGTTGCTGGCGACTTCAACCTCGTCCTGCTCGACCAGCTTCTGGAAGAAGGCTCAACCAAGCAGCTTTACAGCTGTAACGAGCTGAACTGCGGTTACACCGCTGAGGGTTATGCCCGCGCCAATGGCGCCGCGGCCTTGGTTGTCACCTTCAATGTCGGCGCCCTGTCAGCCATCAATGCCATCGGTTCCGCCTATGCCGAGAGCCTGCCGGTGATCTTCGTGTCCGGTGGACCGAACACCAATGATCAGGGTTCAGGTCATATCCTGCATCACACGATCGGCAATTCGAACTACGGCTATCAGGCCGAGATGTTCCGTCAGGTCACCTGCGCCACGGAAGTCATTCTCTCTGCCGAGAACGCTCCGGCCCAGATCGACCACGCGATCCGTACGGCCCTGCGTATGCGCAAGCCCTGCTATATCGAGATCCCCTGCAACCTGGCGTCTGCCGAGTGCGTCCGCCCGGGTCCGGTTGGTGCGCTGCTGGCGGAAACAACGCCTGACAAGGTCAGCCTTGACGCTGCCGTAAAAGCCGCCTGCACGTTTATCGAAACGCGCAAGAACATCGTTATCCTCGTCGGTAGCCGCGTGCGCACGCTGGGCTCGCTTGAGCCGATCGTGGCGCTTGCGGATCGCATTGGTTGCGCCGTGACGGTGATGGCCGCCGCGAAGAGCTTCTTCCCTGAAGGGCACAAGGCGTTCCGTGGCGTTTACTGGGGTGAAGTCAGCTCTCCTGGCGCGCAGGAACTGGTCGAAAAGGCCGATGGCGTAATCTGCCTTGCTCCGATCTTCAACGACTACGCAACGGTCGGCTGGCAGTCCAAGCCGCCTGCCTCACAGGCCCTGATTGCTGATCTCGTAGAAGTGACGGTGGACGGCAAGAGCTTCGCCGGCTTCCACCTTGGTGCCTTCATCGCCGCCCTGAGCGAGAAGGCTCCGAGCCGTCCGGCTACGGTAGAAAACACGACCTACACACCGGTCAAGATTCCGGAAACTGCTCCGACTGTGCCGCTGACCAACGATGAAATGGCGCGTCAGATCAACGCCATGATTGATGGAAACACCACAATCACGGCCGAGACGGGTGACAGCTGGTTCAACGCTGTTCGCATGCATCTGCCGAGCGGCGCTCGCGTCGAGACGGAAATGCAGTGGGGTTCCATCGGCTGGTCGGTGCCAGCAGCTCTCGGTAACGCCATCGGTTCGCCTGACCGTCAGCACCTCCTGATGGTTGGTGATGGTTCCTTCCAGCTCACTGCGCAGGAAGTGGCGCAGATGATCCGCTACGAAGTGCCGGTCACCGTGTTCCTTGTGAACAACCGTGGTTACGTCATCGAGATCAAGATCCATGACGGCCCATACAACTACATCAAGAACTGGGACTATGCCGGTCTCATCAAGGCGTTCAACGCCGAGGACGGTCATGGTCTGGGTCTGCATGCCCGCACCGGCGCAGAACTGGCTGACGCCATTGCGAAGGCCAAGGCTAACAAGAAGGGTCCGACCTTCATCGAGTGCCATATCGCGACTGAAGACTGCACCGATACACTGGTCCAGTGGGGCAAGAAGGTTGCCAAGGCCAACAGTCGTCCGCCTCAGAAAAACTGAAGGCATACGGTTTTAAAAGATCGTTGATTTCATCGCCCCGGCAGTTTCGTCGGGGCGATGTCGTCTGGGGACCTGAGTATCGAACTGTTGATCTGTATCGGTTTACTTGTGGCGCTCCGGACGTAATAGTCAGGACCGAATCAAAATGCCGGTTTCATTTCCGGGTCTGGCGGGAATGTCTGTCTGAAGCGGGCGGATCTGAACTCGACAGGAGTGTGCGAAAAGAGCATTTCCGGCACCTGTAATAGCTATAAGGTGGCACCCCCTTTCGAGAATGGCGGGGTCATCTCTTTGAGGAAGCGTTCCATGCGAGTTGGGTTGTTTGTTCCGTGTTACGTTGATGCGTTTCACCCCGAGGTGGGGCAGGCGACGCTCGAGTTGCTGGAGCGCTTCGGCTGCGAAGTTGAATATCCGTTTGACCAGACCTGCTGCGGTCAGCCGATGACCAACACGGGCTGTCACAAGGAATCAAAAGCGACGGAGGAACTCTTCGTTCGTAACTTCAAGGATTATGATTATATCGTTGCGCCGTCCGGCAGCTGCGTGAACCACATCCGCAATAACTTCGACGCCGTTGCACAGACCGATGATGTGAAGCACGTTCGCGAGCACACATACGAACTGGTCGAGTTTCTGCATGACGTGCTGAAAGTGGACGGTTTTCCGTGGGCTGAATTTCCGCACAAGGTGGCGCTGCACAATAACTGCAACGCCCTGCGCGGCCTCAATATCGCCAGCATGACGGAACTCCGCGAGAAGACATTCTCCAAGCCACGTGATCTGCTCGGCATGGTGAAGGGGCTCGAACTGGTCGATATTACCCGTCCGGATGAATGCTGTGGTTTTGGCGGCACTTTCTCCGTGTTCGAGGAAGCGACATCCGCCCGTATGGGGCAGGACAAGGCGCGGGATCAGGCGAAGTCCGGCGCGGAATATGTAACTTCTTCAGACAGTTCTTGCATGATGCACCAGGAAGGGTGCGCCAAGCGGCTCGGTCTGCCGACGAAATACATCCACATTTCGCAGATCCTGAACGGGGAACGGGTATGAGCATCGAGAATCAGACGGCGCCGACCACACCGGCCGGTCGCACTAACGATGGCGCACCTGCCAATCTGACGCATGGTGCTGGCGCGTCCGTCACCATGCCGGCCCGTGGTCCTGAGCCGCAGCCTCGTGGCGCGGTCATTCGGGGCAATCATCCGATCGATCAGCAGGAAGCAGCGCGCCGTTTCATGGCAGCTCCCCAGCATCTGGCCATGCATGACCAGCGTCTGTGGGATCTGCGCAAAAAGCGCGATGGTCAGAAAGAGATCATCGAAGAGTGGGAAGATCTCCGCCAGCTTGCGTCCGACATCAAGACGCACACGCTGACGCATCTGGACACTTATCTCGAGCAGTTCGAGAAGAACGCCATTGCGAATGGCGTCAAGGTTCACTGGGCGAAGGATGCTGCCGAGCATAACAGCATCGTTGCGGAAATTCTGCGCTCCAAGAATGCCAAAAGCCTCATCAAGAGCAAATCCATGCTCACCGAGGAATGCGGCTTCCGTGAAGCGATGGCGCATGAAGGGGTCACGGTTGTCGAGACCGACCTTGGCGAGCGGATCCAGCAGCTTGATAATGAAAACCCCAGCCACGTCGTGGTGCCTGCGGTTCACAAGCTGCGGACGGACGTGGCAGAAGTGTTTGCAAAAACACTCGGCTCTGACCCGGACAATTCTGACGTCAGCTATCTGACCGAGCAGCAGCGCGAACATACGCGTCCGCTGATCCTGAAAGCAGATGCGGGTATGACGGGCTGCAACTTCGCGGTTGCGGAAACCGGTTCGGTTGTGGTCTGCACCAACGAAGGCAACGCGGATCTGTCAGCCAACACGACGGGCCTGCACATTGTCTCGATGGGCATCGAGAAGATCATCCCGAACCTGAACTCGCTGGCGGTGTTCGTCCGGATGCTGTCCCGCAGTGCTCTGGGCTCACCGATCACGCAGTACACGTCGCATTTCCGTGGCCCACGCCGCGGGGCTGAAATGCATATCGTGATCGTCGATAACGGCCGGACGGATCGTCTCGGGCTGGAGAAGTTCTGGACCTCCCTGAAATGTATCCGTTGCGGTGCGTGCATGAACACCTGTCCGGTGTTCCGTCGTTCCGGCGGTCTTAGCTATGGCGCGACTTATGCCGGTCCAATCGGGCTAATTATCGATCCGACCTTCAACCGCCATAAATATTCGACGCTGCCGTTCTCCTCGACCATGAACGGAAGCTGCACGAACGTCTGTCCGGTGAAGATCAACATTCACGAGCAGATTGCCGACTGGCGTCAGGTTCTGGCCGAGAATCACGAAATTCCGGCTTTCAAGAAGAGCATGATGAAAGCGGCAGGGGCCCTGCTGGCGTCACCGAAGCTGTATCGTGCGAGCCTGCCGATGGCCGACAGCGCCCTGCGTCATTTGCCGCGCTTCGTTCTGTATAACAAGCTGAACACCTGGACGCGTGGTCGTGAAATGCCGCATGTGCCAAAGGAAACATTCCATCAGTGGTATAAGCGTACCCGTGGCGTGGATGGGAAGAAGAAGTGATGAGCAGCACAGACAGCCGCGCGGCGATTTTCGCCGCTATCCGGGCCAATCGTCCGAAAATTCAGCCTCCGCTGCCGGACGTGCCACTGTTCGATGAGAAAGCTCCATCCGATCTGGTGACGGCCTTTTCCGAAATGCTCGTGAAGATGGGCGGAAAAGTGCTTGATTCTCAGGGGCAGGATCCGATTTCCGCCCTTCGCGCCGCAGTGGCGGACAAGGGCATTATCGCTACCTGTGTGCCGGAACTGCATGGGGATGCATCTCTCCAGATCCGTCAGATTCTGCCGGACATGGACCCGCATTCTCTTGCCGATGTGGAAATCGGTGTTGTGCGTGCGGCTTTTGGCGTGGCCGAGACAGGTTCGCTCTGCCTCACGGATGACGAACTGATCGTCAATACGAGCGGTTATCTCCCGCAGCATCTGATTGTTCTGCTTGATCCTTCGCAGATCGTGGCCAACCTGCATAACGCTTACCGGCGTCCGGAATTGCGCGAACATAAATATGCGGTTTTCCAGACGGGGCCGTCTGCAACTGCGGACATTGAAGGTGTGCTGATCCACGGCGCGCAGGGTGTGCGGTCGCTGCGTGTTCTGTTCTGCCCAAAGCAGGGCTGACATAAATGTGCGGCTGTATGGGAGAAGTGTTCTTCCATATACCCGTAGAGAAAATAAATTTTCGGCCATTGTTATACCGAAGATGAATTCATCTTCGGTATTTTTATTTTATTGAGTTCCCTGATTTACGATTGGCAGCAAGTTATTCATCTGTTTTTTTATATTACTTCAGTATGATGCTCGTTTCGGCCTGAACGAGTGGCTGCACCGTACCCAGCATTGTGCTCAAGCCCCATTGGCGCTGGTCGAAAGTCGCGGAACTGCTGATTTCAGTCAGTGTGTTACGCGAAAAATGCATCTTGACCTTGAATGTAAGGGGATGCGTCTGTCCACGCATGGTGAGTTTGCCCACGAGCAAGGTTTCCAGCTTGTTATTGGTGATTTTTGGCTGGCAGTCACCAGCGAAGCGCATGGAGGGATGGTCATCACTATCCAGCATAAGCCCGGATAGCATCGCTGTGCGTAGAAGCGCGCTGCCAACCTTCAGGGAGCTGACCTCCATTCTGAGATCGATGTGACAAACCTGCGTTTCGGGATCGTAGGAAAGGGCTCCAACGACTTTCTCGAAGGTGCCATCGACAGGCATGAAAAGGGTCTTTGCATGCAGTCGGGAGGTAGTGTTGCCAGCGCTCAGTATTACGTTCTGGGTCGCTGCGTGAGCGAGCATTGGCACGAAAAGCAGTAAGACAAAAAGTAAGCGCTTCATAAAGAGGAACCTTGATTCGTGTATGACAGAATGGATATTTTTTATGGCAATCGAGAAGCCTTTAATTAATGGTGTGGAGGGCAAGTTTACTGTTGAGGTTTCAGAAGTGGCTGTTTCCATAATCTGATCTCGGACTGGCATTTTTCAGCTTTACCAACATCGCCGGGCGTGACATCCGAAAAACAGTGTGGGTATTGTTTGTGTGCCTGCTCGATCCACCCTGCTGAAAAAGCGGCGACGGCAATCGTGAGTCCCTGAATAATTGTGCAAAAACGGGCAAACCAGAAAACGATCTGGATATGTTTCTGATATTTGCAAGCGTTTTCAAAGTTGAGTAATGTGATTTTTGTCTGGATTTTGCGTGTTGCTTCTGCTGGTATTTCTTTATTACTTTCTATTTCTTCCCATAATTTCAGAAAGGATGTCAGATCATTATTGATGTTCAACTGTTTGAGTGTATCTGACGTTATGAAGATTTTTGTAATTTCAACTGCGAAGAATACAATGACAGAAGCGGTGAATAGCCATGAGATAAGCACAAACTCGCTTATGTTTTTTGCAATCGAATAAAAAGGAGGGAAGAAGATTGATGGGGCCGTCGTATAAAATAATGTACCCATGCCTGCCACCAGAATGCCGGACGTGATCAGTTCGGGAGTTTTCAGGTTGCTGCTCAGTATATTTCTGTTCATATCCGGCAATGTCTGTATGTAGGCATCAGTAAGCGCGCAGGCTTCTGGGTAGTCTTCACGGTAGTTTTTTAGTATCTTTACGAGGCTTTCAGAAACGGAATTAATCTTATTTTTTGTCATTTTGGGTAATCTTCTTCAATGCTAAGTAGTTGATATTGTCGCATCAACTTAATATCAATATTTTTATTATGTTTCTTTGCAAGAAATGAGATGTCTCCCCAGCGCCTGTCATGCTGTGCTATGATACATTCCATGCCTCACGCCGATTTCGTCCATCTCCGCGTTCATTCCGCCTATTCCCTCAGCCAGGGTGCCATCCGCATTCCCGAACTGGTTGCGCTGGCACGAGGCATGGAGATGCCCGCCGTCGCTATTACCGACACAGGCAATCTTTTCGGTGGGCTGGAATTCTCGCAATACTGCTCGGGAAAAGGCGTTCAGCCGATCATTGGTTGCCAGATTGGCTTGCCACCGCGTGATGATCGGCCCGGCACACCATCGGAACCGATAGTCTTGCTGGCGCGTAACGAGGAGGGGCTATCGAACCTTCAGTTCCTGTCCTCCGCAGGGTTTCTTGAAGGCGACACGGCGGATCCCACCGTTACGCTCGATATGCTGTGTGAGCGGAGTAAGGGACTTTTCCTGCTGACAGGCGGCACGCGCGGTCCGCTCTATCAGATGCTGGCGGAAGGACAGCAGGAGCAGGCTGAAGCATGGCTGGCGCGACTGCATGAAGCGTTTGGCGACAATCTCGTTGTGGAGCTCAATCGGCTCGGTCTTCCGATAGAGGAAGCCGTCGAGCCCGGTGTGCTGGCGCTTGCTGACCGAATGCGCTTGCCGATTGTGGCGACCAATGAGTGCTTCTTCCCGCAGCCGAAGATGCATGAGGCGCATGATGCGTTGATCTGCATCGCGCAGGGGCGAACCATGGCGGAGAAAGATCGCTGGAAAGTCTCGCCGGAATGCTGGTTCAAGCCGCCGGCTGACATGCGTAAGCTGTTCGCTGATCTGCCGGACGCCTGTGACAACACGCTGGCGATTGCGAAAAGCTGTGCCATCAAGGTCGAAACCCGCAAGCCGCTGCTGCCGATGTGTCCGAAGGTGCGCGAGGGCCAGACCGAAGACGAAACCGTTCGCGCCATGGCACGAGAAGGGCTGGAGCTTCGTCTGGCCGCCATCAGTGCCGATGAGAAAACGCGTGAGGTTTACAAGGAACGGCTTGAGTTTGAGCTCGACATCATCTCCCGTATGGGATTTCCGGGCTACTTCCTGATCGTTGCTGACTTCATCCAGTGGGCGAAAGCCCATGATATTCCGGTGGGGCCGGGGCGTGGTTCCGGCGCAGGCTCGCTGGTGGCCTATGCCCTTACCATCACCGACATCGACCCGCTTCCGTTCAACCTGCTGTTCGAGCGCTTCCTGAACCCGGAACGTGTCTCGATGCCTGACTTCGATATCGATTTCTGTCAGGACCGCCGCGATGAAGTGATTTCCTACGTTCGCCGTGAATATGGTGGCGAT
Source organism: Acetobacter aceti NBRC 14818 (assembly GCF_000193495.2). Classification (NCBI taxonomy): domain Bacteria; kingdom Pseudomonadati; phylum Pseudomonadota; class Alphaproteobacteria; order Acetobacterales; family Acetobacteraceae; genus Acetobacter; species Acetobacter aceti. The sequence goes on from NZ_AP023410.1 coordinate 3,394,688, forward strand.
CGCGTGGCACAGATCATCACCTTCGGAAAGTTGCAGGCCCGCGCTGCGGTTCGTGACGTTGGGCGTGTGCTTGGTCTCCCATACGGCATGGTCAACCGTGTCGCGGAACTGATCCCCAACAATCCCGCCAAGCCGACTACCCTGAAGGACGCCATCGCCGGCGAGCCGAAACTTCAGGAAATGCGTGATACTGACGAGGCTTTGCGTCGTCTGATGGAAATCGGGCAGCAGCTGGAAGGGCTGTACCGTCACGCCTCGACCCATGCTGCCGGCGTGGTGATCGGTGATCGTAAACTTGTCGATCTTGTCCCGCTTTATCGCGATCCGAAGAGCGACATGCTCGTCACGCAGTTCAACATGAAATATGTCGAGCAGGCAGGACTGGTGAAGTTCGACTTCCTCGGCCTGACCACGCTCACCATTCTCCAGCGTGGTGTGCGGTTCCTGAAAGGCCTCGGCATCGAGGTCGATCTTGCGAAAATCCCGCTCGACGACAAGCTGACTTACGAAATGCTGTCACGCGGCGATACCGCCGGCGTGTTCCAGTTCGAAGGCGCGGGCATGAGGGATGTCCTCAAGCAGATGCGCCCGACCCGACTGGAAGACCTGATCGCCGCCGTGGCGCTTTATCGTCCGGGTCCGATGGCCAATATCCCCGATTACTGTCGGCGTAAGCACGGCGAGGCATGGGAGCCGCCGCACGAGGAAATCCGCGATATCCTGGAAGAGACCTATGGCATCATGGTCTATCAGGAACAGGTCATGCAGATCGCCCAGAAAATGGCGGGTTACAGTCTCGGCGCCGCTGACCTTCTGCGTCGTGCGATGGGTAAGAAGATCCGCGCCGAAATGGACAAGCAGCGCGAGATCTTCACCGAAGGTGCTACGGGGCGCGGTATTCCGAAGGACAAGGCCGTCGAAGTCTTCGACCTGATGGCGAAGTTCGCTGACTATGGCTTCAATAAATCCCATGCCGCTGCCTACGCTCTGGTGTCGTATCAGACAGCATGGATGAAGGCGAACTACCCCGTGTCGTTCCTCGCCGCCTGTATGTCGCTGGCGCGGGAGCGGACGGAAAAACTGGCCGCTTTGCGTCAGGAAGCGGAGCGTCTCGGCATCCGTGTGTTGCCGCCCGATATCAACAAATCCGATGCCGACTTCAAGGTTGAGAAGCAGGAGGACGGTACCCTCGCCATTCGTTATGCGCTGGCGGCGGTGAAGAAGGTCGGCTTTGTCGCCATGCAAGGTTTGATGGAAGCGCGTGGCAGCAAGCCGTTCCGTGATCTGGCTGATTTTTCTGCCCGCGTGGACCCGAAGAACCTGAACAAGATGCAGCTCGAAAACCTCGCACGCGCTGGGGCTTTCGACTCAATGGAGCCAAATCGGGCGCGCGTGTTCAGCGCTATCGAAATGATCCTCAAACGTGCTCATGCCCGCGTGCAGGAAATGAACAGCGGGCAGGGGGGATTGTTTGGCGGTCCTGCCGAACCGGAACCCTTGCATCTGTCGAAGGAGCAGGACTGGCCCGAGTTTGAGAAGCTGTCGTACGAAGCAGATGCGATCGGCTTTCATATGACCGGTCATCCGCTCGATTCCTATAAACCGGTCATGCGGCGGCTGGGTGTTGTGCCCATGTCCCAGCTCCTGCCAACAGCAGAAGGTGGCATCACACGGGTCAAGATTGCGGGGTGTGTTGTGGACCGCAAGGAGCGCCCAACCCGGAGCGGTAGCAAGATGGCCTGGTTGCGGCTTTCAGACGCAACCGGAAGTTGTGAGGTGACACTGTTCTCAGAGGTGCTTGGACGCGTCAGGGATATTCTGGTGGCAGGCCGCGCCGTGCTTGTGACGGCTGATCTGAAGCTGGAAGGCGAGGCGATGCGCATTACGGCTTCCGATCTTGTGGAACTGGAGGATGTTGCCTCCCAGACCGGTGGAGAAATGCGAATCTGGCTTGAGGATGCTGAGGCTGTCAGTGATATCCAGGCGGTCCTGTCCCGACAGCAGGGTGGCAAAGGCCGGGTTGTGCTGCTTCCCCGTATTTCGGATACGCAGGAACTGGAAGTTCGTCTGCGCACCGGTTACCGGCTGAGCCCGGTTGTGGGACAGGCTCTGAAGATGATTTCTGGTATAACGGCAATCGAGATAAGGTGATGCAACTTTTGGTTGTATTTTTGTCTATAAAATGACATAGGTTGAATCCTGAATAACTGAACTGTCCTCGGAGAAGCAGGATGGATATCTCGACAACAGCTACTGCCACTGTGCAGAATCCCATCGCGTCTTCAGTGAGTGACGATACGCGAAATGGTTCGTCAGCAAATAAAACCACGACTGCCGCCACGACAGCGTCGAGGCTGAACGCCCTGCCGGTGATCAATCCGGCGTCCCATATCGACCCGGCGCTCGGTATTGTGGTGGTTGAAACCTATAATACGACCGGAGAGGTTGTTGATCAGTATCCGACCAGCCACATGATGCAGCAATATTCACTCTACGGTCTGTCCCAGAGCTGACCGGTCTTGCTTCCGGGTCGACAGGATATTGATTGATATCAAGGCCAAAGCACAATCCGGTTGTGCTGGTATGCAGATCGGCGGCTTGTATTCGTTGTGAGGGAGGTTGATCCTTTCACGCTGTCATTGCACGGTGCCAAAAAGAGTGAATTGGCATTGCCGCACTTTGGAACGGCAGTCGTGCGGGTGAGGCGGGAGAATACAGGATATGTTGACGCAGCAGGAAAGCCGGGAAAATCAGGCGGCCGAGGTGCAGGGTGACGCGGAGCAGAGAGCTGCTACAGTCACGAGTGAGCTTTACCACCGCACCGGTCCTGATCTGCGTCGTGTCGGCCTCAACCCTGACTTCTGGTATCCGGTGGCCTGGTCCAAAAAGGTCAAGTCCGGCAAAGCGTTTGCAACACGCTTCGCTGGTGATCCGATTGTGATCGTCCGTCCTGACGACGGCTCTCCCATCTATGCGCTTGAGGATCGTTGCGCCCATCGGCAGGTTCCTCTCAGCAAGGGAACAGTGGATGGCGATGTCGTGCGCTGCTGTTATCATGGCTGGTCATTTGACCGGAAAGGCTCCTGTGTCACGGTGCCTTATCTTAACAAGCCGGGCGTTGGACGGGGCGTAAAGACGTATCCCTGTCAGGAACGCAGCGGTCTGATCTTTATTTTCCCCGGTGATCCTGAGTTGGCCAAGACCGTTCCGGTTCCGGTGCCCTGTCAGGCTGACAATCCTGAATTCAAGACGCGGCACTTCGATCCACTGGTGAACTGCCATTATTCCTTCATGCATGAGAACCTGATGGATATGAATCATCAGTTCCTGCATCGGAAACAGATGGGGCAGATCACGGCCCGCTTTATGGGGCAGAGCAAAGGCGAGAACTTTGTCGAGGCCAGCTACAGCTTCGCCCGGAAGGGTGGAGATCAGCCGCTGGCCGAGCGCCTCATCTTCGGCAAGCATGACAGGAATATTGATGTCAAAGACCAGCCGGTCGATGAAATCGTCACCATCCGCACAACCTATCCTTACCAGACGTTGCAGATCAGGGATAAGGACGGCGACCTCGTCATGGATCTCTGGGTTGCGTACGTCCCGCTCGGCAAGGACGAGACGGCAACGCAAAGTTACGGTCTGCTCTCGGTGAAACGTCCGAAATGGAAGTTCCTGCTCGATCTGGCGTGGCCGGTTCTGGGCATCTTCACCAACCGAATCTTCATGGAAGACAAGGAGATTGTGGAGATGGAGCAGCAGGCCTGGAAAGAACTCGGCGGCGACCACAATGTGGAAGTCTTCCCGGTCGTGCGCAACCTGAGAGAGCTGCTGATCCGTTCTGGCGTCCCGCTGCAGGCAGAAAGCTGATACGGGAATCAGGTTTCTGCGCTTGGTAGGTCTGAGTTATTCGCCGGTCGGACGCTGCATCTATCATGCGGCAGTTTCCGTCTGGTTGGGCGGGAGATGACCGTTCCATTGCGGTCTGACCTTCAGGGTTGCTTTTTTCGCAGAAAATGGTCATACCGCGCCTGCCTGTGTCCAGTGACACGGGACTTCACACGCAGCGTCCGCACTGGTGTCCGTTCTTTCGGATTTGGTGCGCTGCGGAGGAACAACCGGAACGCAAGGATTCTGAATCATGGCGATGCCTGATTTCACACTGCGTCAGCTCCTTGAGGCTGGCGTCCACTTTGGTCACCACACCCGCCGCTGGAACCCGCGCATGGCGCCGTACCTGTTCGGTGTGCGTAACCAGGTTCACATCATCGACCTGCAGCAGACGGTTGTTCTGCTTGACCGCGCGCTGAAGGTCATCCGTGACACAGTCGCAAGCGGTGGCCGTGTTCTGTTCGTCGGCACCAAGCGCGCAGCGTCCGATCAGGTTGCTGAAGCCGCTCAGCGTTGCGGTCAGTACTACGTCAACCATCGCTGGCTCGGCGGCATGCTGACCAACTGGAAGACCATCACGGGCTCCATCAAGCGTCTGCGCCAGATCGAAGACATGCTGGGCGGTGAGACGCAGGGTCTGACGAAAAAGGAAATCCTCGACATCACCCGTGACAAGGAGAAGCTTGAGCGCTCCCTCGGTGGTATCAAGGAAATGGGCGGCCTGCCTGACATCCTGTTCGTCATCGACACAACGAAAGAGAAGCTGGCGATCGAAGAAGCCAACAAGCTTGGCATTCCTGTCGTCGCCGTTCTCGACAGCAACTCGAACCCAGAGGGCGTGACCTACCCGATCCCGGGTAACGATGACGCCATCCGTGCAATCGAGCTGTATTGCAACCTCGTTTCCAGCGCTGTTCTCGACGGTATCTCCGCCGAGATGACCGCTTCGGGTCGCGACTTTGGCGCAGCTGAAGAGCTGCCTGTTGCCGAGGCTGTCGCTGTTGAGGAAACAGCTGAAGCTCCGGCTGCGGCCCCTGCTGAAGCAGGTTGATTGAAGGGCGGGAGTTCGTGGAGCATCTCCACAGACTCCGCCACTGAAAGATTGCAAGCACGTCCCGCAGGGTGACGTGCTTGCTGCTATTGTGGAGATATGAATCATGGCGGAAATCACTGCTGCCCTCGTGAAGGAACTGCGCGAGAAGACCGGTGCAGGCATGATGGACTGCAAAAAGGCGCTCAAGGAAGCTGCCGGTGAGATCGAAGGCGCCATTGACTGGCTGCGCACGAAGGGCCTCGCCGCTGCTGCGAAGAAGTCCGGCCGCGTAACCGCTGAAGGTCTGATCGGCGTTGTTTCCGAAGGCAAGCGCGCAGCGATGGTTGAGGTGAATGCCGAGACCGACTTCGTTGCCCGTAACGAAGCGTTCCAGGGTTTTGTCGAGGAAGTGGCCAAGGCTGCTCTGACGGTTGGCGAAGACCTTGAGAAGATCAAGAATGCTACGGTTGCATCCGGCCGCACGGTTGCTGACGAGCTGACGCACCTCATCGCCACGATCGGTGAGAACATGTCGATCCGTCGCGCACGTGTTCTGGAAGTGCCGTCGGGTGTTGTCGCTACCTACATCCACGGTGCCCTGAAGCCGGGCCTCGGCAAGATTGGCGTTCTGGCTGCTATCGAGGCGCCGTCCGAGAGCGACGCCATCATGGCTCTGGGTCGTCAGGTCGGCATGCATGTCGCAGCGACCCGTCCGGCTGCTCTGGATGTGAGCAGCATTGATCCGGAAGCTGTCGAGCGTGAGCGCGCCGTGCTGAAGGAGCAGGCTCTGGCCTCTGGTAAGCCGGAAGCGATTGTCGAGAAAATGATCGACGGTCGTATCCGCAAGTTCTACGAAGAAGTTGTTCTTCTTGAGCAGGTCTGGGTGCATGACGGCGAGAGCCGCGTGAAGGACGTTCTTTCCAAGGCCGGTGTGAAGCTGGTCGGATTTGATCGTTATCAGCTCGGTGAAGGCATCGAGAAAGAAGAGAATGACTTCGCTGCTGAAGTGGCCAAGGCTGCTGGCAGCTAAGATCGGGTCGTTCTGATTATGAATGGGGGCGGGGCATCTCTTGAATGGGAAGCACCCGCCCTTGTTTTATCTGTTGCTCCCTTTGGGGAGGCAGATGCACTTGTGCATCTCTTTTCACCGGCTCAGGGCGTATCGCACGGGCTGGTCAAAGGCGGCCTTGGGCGTCGGAATGCTGCGACGTGGCAGAATGGCAATCTCGTGCAGGCCCAGTGGCGGACGCGTATTCCGGGGCAGCTCGGGACAGTCACGGGCGAAATGGCCGGCCCTAATGCCGCCCGTGCGCTATCATCGCGCTCCAGTCTTGCCTGTTTGACTTCTCTTTGTGCTGTTGCAGACAGCGCGCTGGCGGAAGGCGAGTCTTATCCCGGTCTGTGTCAGGACAGTGCTCAGGTACTGGCAATGCTTGGCACGCAGGATATTGGCACTGAAATCTCAACGCTGATCCGATGGGAAACGATCCTGCTGCGGGACCTTGGTTTCGCGCTGGACTTGTCCTGTTGCGCCGTTACAGGACAGACGGACGACCTGATTTACGTTTCTCCCCGTACCGGACGTGCCGTGTCTCAGGAGGGGGCTGGAAAGTGGGCTTCACGCCTCTTGCCGTTGCCCGGTTTTCTGCTTGATGATTCGGATTATGGTAAACCAGAGGACTGGCGAGATGGCCTGCGCCTGACAGGACATTTCCTGTCGCGTGACGTTTTTGGCCCTCTTCATCGCCCTTTACCCGCAGCACGAATCAGACTGGCGGATATTGTGCAGTCTTTTGTGACGGTGCCGGAAGGCAACTGATCTCAATCGCGGTCTACTGCTTCCATGGAAGCACACGGTTTCAAAGATAAGCCTTTGGCTGAGTATGGGGAGGGACTTCACAAATCCCTGTCAGTCATGATGCCAGATGGCATGAGGGGGCACAGTCAGGTTTTGCCGTGTAAAAAATAACCGGCGGAAATTGAATATTATTCCAGAAAGGCAGTGACGGTGCCGAGCGTACCGAACTGTACGCTTACATGCGTCCGGTGAGGCACAAAAAATGCACCCGAGAGTGAGCCTGTCGTCACAACCGTTCCCGCTTCGATAGGAAAGCCACGTCGGACTGCATGACCGGCCAGCCAGACCAGTAACCGTGTCAGATCACCCGCTGCATTGCCGCCGACCTGTTCGGAGACACGGCGGTGATCGACCCTCATCACAAATTTTTCCTGAGCAGGATCGAAATGGCGCCAGTCGGAGAAAGCCGGACCCAGAATAAGGGCGCCGTGGTTCTGCTGATCGGCCATATGCACCAGTCGGGACTGCGAGCCGGGCTTGATAAAGCGTGTGTCCACCACTTCGATAGCCGGATGCACGCTGCCAACAGCAGCCAGAATGGCATCCGGACTCAGATCCGATCCTACGGCTCTGTCGAAACGGTAGGCAATTTCCGCTTCCACGCCACGATGATGAAAGAAATCCGCCGGGATAACGGCACCATCCGCAAATAATGTTTCAGCGTGAAGCGGAGCGGCGGAAGGCTCTGCATCCGGTCCTGCCGCTCCGACCTTCCAGCCACGCACGGGGCCATTCAGGGCGGCGACGTGATTCTGCACCTCGTAGGCAGCTTCTTCCGAGTCCGGGATACAATGAGGAGGCAACGAGATAATGGGGGGTGCGTCACCTTTGCGAACGACATGCAGGGTGCGCGCCAGTGTCAGGGAATTGCTCGGATTGCTGTGGTTTTCTGGCATGAACCTGCCTGTGTTCAGATGTAAAATTTTGTCATGATTTATAAAACCTGAATCCGGTCAAACAAAAGGCAATCTGAGCGGAAATCCCTCAGTTTCTTATTTTAATGGTTCTTTTGCCCGAAAAAGGACAAGGATTTGCCAGCCAGCAGTCTGAAATGGCTGGTTCTCTCCGTGTGGGAAGCGCTTACCACTCAGCGCCAATGACATGTTTAGGCTGATTGGGACCGGGATCAGCGCTTTCTGACCAGACGGTCCAGTCCCAGCCGGGATGCTGATTGATTTCCGCGGTCATGGCGGCCTGACTCGGTATCCCCTTCATGGTTTTGTGCGAATAATCGACGAAAGCAGCCTGACTGCCCATATAGACGCAGCCACAACCGATGCGGTCAGCGTAGAGATAAACAGGACCAGTGCTGGTGGGCCGATAGGTCAGCATGCCTGCGGGCAGAATGTTCATGAGTTCATAGCGGGCTGTGGTGTCCGCTGGATGAGCAGTAAAGCCGCTGTAAGCGAGTTGTTCACCGGTCCGGAGGTAGCGATCAGCCGGTGAACAGGCGGCGAGGCCGCCCAGAGCGGCAAAAAGAGAGGCAAATCGAAATGCCGGACTGCGTGAAAAACCGGTCAGGACGTTGGCCAAAGCGTATCTCTCCGTTATGGGTGCGCACGACGGAGGACACAGGACATGAGTGACACGTTCGCAGGCCATATCGAGGACACCCGACTTACCGACGCCCTGAGCGAGCGGTATCTGGCTTACGCGCTGTCGACAATCATGTCCCGCTCGTTGCCGGACGTGCGGGACGGTCTCAAGCCAGTGCATCGCCGTCTCATCTTCGCCATGCACCAGCTTCGCCTTGATCCCGCATCCGGGTTTAAAAAGTGTGCACGTGTCGTCGGTGACGTGATCGGTAAATACCATCCCCACGGCGACGCCTCGGTCTACGAAGCGCTCGTGCGGCTCGCGCAGGATTTCGCCGTCCGATTCCCGCTTGTCGAAGGGCAGGGCAATTTCGGTTCCGTGGACGGTGATAACGCCGCCGCCATGCGATATACCGAAGCCCGTCTGACCAAGGTCGCGCAGGCGCTGCTCGAAGGCATCAATGACGACGCCGTCGATTTCCGCCCCACCTATGACGGTGAAGACGCCGAGCCGGTTGTTCTGCCCGCCGCCTTCCCAAATCTGCTCGCCAATGGTGCTGCGGGAATCGCTGTCGGCATGGCCACCAGCATTCCGCCGCACAACGCCGGTGAAATCTGCGCCGCCGCCGGCCTGCTGATCCGCAAGCCCGATGCGACTGTGGCCGAACTCCTCCAGCACATGCCCGGCCCGGACTTCCCGACAGGCGGCATTATCGTCGAGGATTCGGACGCTATCCTGAAGGCCTACGAGACCGGCCGTGGCGGCTTCCGTATCCGTTCCCGCTGGCAAACCGAGCAGGGCCGCTTCGGCACATGGCAGGTGGTCGTCACCGAAATCCCCTATCAGGTGCAGAAATCCCGCCTGATCGAGCAGATCGCCGACCTGCTGGTGCAGAAGAAGCTGCCGCTGCTGGCTGATATCCGCGATGAAAGCTCGTCCGATATCCGCCTCGTGCTGGAACCGAGAAACCGCACCATCGAGCCGGAAGTGCTGATGGAGACGCTGTTCAAGGCGACCCAGCTCGAAAGCCGCTTCTCGCTCAACATGAACGTCATCGGCCCGGACCGCGCGCCCGGCGTGCTGGATATGCGTTCCGTGTTGCAGGCATGGCTCGACCACCGCCACGAAGTACTGGAACGCCGCAGCGCCCATCGCCTCGCCGCCGTCGAGAAGCGTCTCGAAATCCTCGAAGGCTTCCTCGCCGTCTATCTCAACCTCGACGAGGTGATCCGTATCATCCGCGAGGAAGATGACGCCAAGTCCAGCCTGATGACGACCTTCAGCCTCACCGAAATGCAGGCCGAAGCCGTCCTCAACATGCGCTTGCGCAGCCTGCGCAAGCTGGAAGAGATCGAGATCCGCAAGGAGCACACCGCTCTCTCCGCCGAACGTGACGAACTCCGCGCTCTGCTGGGCGACGAGAAACTCCGCTGGTCCCGCATCGCCGCCGAAGTGAAGGAGATCGGCAAGAACTTCGGCTCCGGAGCACTGGGCGCACGTCGCAGCACGCTCGGCGCACCGCCACCGCAGATCGATCTGTCCGCCGCCACGCTGGTCGAGCGCGAACCGCTGACCATGATCCTGTCCGAGAAGGGCTGGGTTCGTGCCGTGAAAGGTCACGGCATCGACGCCAGTACCCAGAAGTTCAAGGAGGGCGACGATCTCCGCCTTGCGCTGCCCTGCCAGAGCACCGACCGTATCTGCTTCTTCGCTACGGACGGTCGCGCCTATACAGTCAATGCTGGTGACCTTCCGCGTGGCCGCGGCGACGGCCAGCCGGTGCGCCTGCTGATGGATCTGTCGAATGACGAGGACATCCTTTCCGTGTTCGTCATCGAGGACGGCAAGAAGCGCCTCGTCGCCTCCAGCGTCGGACGCGGCATGATTGTGGCCGACACCGACTTCGCCGCCGAAAAACGCAGCGGTAAGCAGGTGCTCAATCTCAAGGGCGAGGAAAGCGCACGTCTCTGCATCCCGGCGCAGGGCGATCAGGTCGCGGTCTATGGCGGCGACAAGCGACTGCTCGTCTTCCCTGTCGATCAGCTTCCCGTCATGACGAAGGGTCTGGGCGTCACGCTCCAGAAATATCCGGATGTCGGCGCGAAACTTGGTCTGCGTCAGGCTGTCGTGTTCAGCGCGGAGGAAGGGCTGCTCTGGCCGGGGGCTGTGCGGGTGCGTAGCTTTGCCGAACTTGAACCGTGGGTCGGCAAGCGTGCAGCGACCGGCAAGGCGGCACCCCCGTGGGCGACGAAGAAAGCCTGAGACTTTCCCAGCGGGCTGACTGCCCGCACAGCATCGCGTCGGTTCGCATCATGCAGGACATTTCCCCATCCTGACGATCCTCATCCTGTTGCCGGTCATCCTCGCCAGCCTGCTTTCGGCCACGGCAGAGCGATGGATCGGGCTGCCTTCGGGACAGCAGCGGCTGGCCTGTCAGGGAATGTGGCTGGTCGCGGCATTGGGCGCGCTGATCGTGCTGCCATGGAGCGCGGGCGATGCGCGTTCCGTTCTGCCGTTCTTCACACTGGACCCGCTTGGCTGCCTGTTTCTGGTGGTGTTCGCCATTCTCGGTTGCTGTTCGGAGCGATGGATCAGACCCGGTGGCCGCCTTCCGCTCGCCTGTTCGGTCGCGTGTCTGGCCACCTTCGCCAATGATGCCGCTACTCTAATGGTAACGGGCTGTCTGGCGCTGATGCTGGCACTTCCAGAACGTCAGAAAGCATCCGCCGGGTGCCTGCGGCTCCTACTTTTCGCGGCCGCCTGCGCGCCTGGTGTGCCTCACGGTGCCGAGTGGATGGCTATAGCCGCCGCTCTGGCTTGCGCGGCAGGAGCGGGACGTCGGCAGCCGGACTTTGCGGTGGCCCCGATGCTGGAATCCGGGTGTGGTCTGCTGCTGCTTTGTCGTGTGCTTCTCAGGCCCGACACCGTGATCACGCCCGCCATGACCGCGACGCTGATTGCCGGTGGGATGCTGCTGGCGTTCGTGCGCGTGACCTCTGCTCTCACCACACGAAAAGGGTGCGTTGCAAATGCGGGGCTGGCTGGGTTGCCTGCCGCGCTGAGCATCACCTCGATTGGGTTGCTGATGCTCGCGGGTGCTTCCGGTTCTGCGCTGACAGCGCATGCCGCAGCCTGCACGCTGGTGCTGGGGCTGGTGACGCTCTGGCCCGTCGCCATTGCGTTTCTGCGCACCGGCGGGCTGGTCGCAGAGGGCGCGGGGTCAGATCATCTCGGTCGTCTGGGCGGTCTGATTCTGTTTGCGCCACGACTGGCAGGCTTGTTCGCCATAACACTACTGATTCTTACCTTTCTGCCGCCAGCCAGTGGTTTCACCATCCTGTGGCTGCTGGTTGAAACGGCTCTTGGTCTGCTGCCGGATGGCTTCGCCGCGGCCCTGCCGTCACTGGCTTTCCTGCTGGCTCTTGGAGTGCTTGTTGCGCTGACCGGACTGGCTGCGCTGAGACTGGCGGCGCTTCTTTTGCTGGGCAGCGCACGCAGTCCCCGCATGGCGGCCTGTCCCGACGCGATATGGCCGGCTCTGGTGCCGGTTTCCGGTGCGCTCCTGTTCGCCGTTGTGGCCGGGTTTGTGCCGGGCGGTGTGCTGCGTCTGGCTGAACCTGTCCTGCAACAATTGACGGGCGCGCCGCGTGCGACACCACAGCCTTTCTTTACTCTGGTTGCACCGGATGGGCTGTCATCATGGATGCCTCTTGGGGTGACGACGCTTCTGTTGCTGATCGTGCTGATCATCCGGCTGGCGCAGCAGCAGGCTCTTCGTTCGCGGACTCATGTTCCCGTGCTGAAACGCGAGATTCTGCCTGACACTCACGTCGGTGAGACGACCCCGTGGCTGGGTGGACTGACAACGCGAGCGCCTTGGCTCCCATTTGGTGAACCGCTGATCTGGTCGGGTGTCGATATGGCGCCGTCCTCACTGAGGTCAGTGCTGTTCCTGCGGGGACGACGCAGGATCATGTCCCGCTTCCGGATGCTGCGCCTTGGTGCGCGCGGCTTGCACCGCCTCCGACAGGCGCTCCGGAAAGCTGCTCCTTTTGCGGATCATGCGACTGCTGTCGTGCTTGTTATGGTGGCGCTTGGCATTTCCATCTCGGCCCTGCTGTCATGACCCTTCTCCAGATCGTTCTTTCCGTTCTGCTGATAGGGCTGCAACTGGCGCTGATAGTATTCTTCGGGCCGCTCCTGAGCGGTTTTCGTCGTTTCATCTCGGCACGGATGACGGGTGTTCCAGCGCCGCCTGTGCTGCGCCGATGGTTCGTCATTGGTCGTGAATGGGGACAGGTTCCTCCGGTTCAGCATAGCGATGCGCCTCCGCTGGTCGCGGGGATGATCACCGGGATTGTCGCGCCGTTTTCTCTGGCCGCCGCCGTATGCGCAGCCCTGTTTGTGCCTGCCTTCACTCAGGGGCTTTTGACCCGTTCGTGGTCTGATCTGCTACTCGTGGGGCTGCTGTTGGTGCTGGCCCGTTTCACCGCCTTGCTGCCGGGACTGGCCCAGCCTGCGGAACGCGCCACGCTCGCATTCGGACGGGCTGTCGCTCTGGCGCTGGTGCTGCCTTGTCTGTTTCTGCTGGTAGCGCTGCTGTTCAGCGCCGGAGCGACGACCGATCTCGCTTCCGTGCTGGCGGGCATGGGTCATGAAAATCCGTTTGTGGAAGGCGCGCCCTTCGTGCTGGCTGGCGCGGCCATGCTGGCGGCTGTCGATCCGGTGGAAAAGTCCGATTCCGAAGAACCGGGAAGCGATGGGGCGCTTCTGATGATGTCGCGGGACATTGCGGCTCTGACATGGCTCACTCTGGCCGGGGACCTCATGTGGCCCGGTTCGTTGGCCTCGGTGCTTGATAGCCCTTCCTTTCTGAGTGGCTGCGGTGCGCTGGCGCTCGGCGTGCTGTGCTGGTTGTTACGCAGTTTTCTTCTGGCGATCATTCTTGCGACTGGTCGGGCCTTTGCGCTTGGTGATCTGGCTGCGGTGCGTCTGCGGGCGGCCTCCGCGCTGCTGCTGGCGGTGCTGGCGCTTCAGTTAATGACCGCTGCCCGTCTGATGCCGCCTGTTGGCGTGATGCCTGAAGAAAGCCGGGTTTCAGAAAAAACACCTTCGGTGCACCCTGCCACCCGTCGAACGGATATCGAAAAACGATGACGCTCGCGCTTGCCCTTCTGCCGCTGCTGGCTCTGCTGACGCTCCTCGCCGGTCTGATGGTGACGCCGGTGACGGGACTTCTGACGGCCCTTTCCATCCTGCTTCTGCGTCATGTGACGCCGGAACCCCTTCCCGCCGTCATCCTGTTTGCGGCAGTGAGCGCGCTGATCCTCCCGATCGGTCCGGCATGGTGGTTGGGACGCTATACGGATGAAGCGGGTCCGTCGCGTGTGGCCGGGGCAGTCATTCTCTCGCTGGCGCTGCTGATTGCCGGCAGCCTCAGTCTTCCGTCCGAGGACATGCTTCAGAACCCGGCGCTTCTCGCTGCTCCGTTTATTCCAATCGACGCGGCAGTCGTAACGGTGGCGCTTGGTGTGACCTTTATTGGTCTGGCCACACTGTCTCTGCGGTCTGGCGCACGCTATCAGTTGGCCGGGCTTCTGACGGCCTGTGACGGATTGCTGCTGACAGCGGCCAACATTCGCAATCCCTATGCGGGCTGGCTCATCGGTGTGTGCGTTTTACTGCTTGCCGGAGCCGGAACCTGGCTGGTGCGTCGTCTTTCCCTTCTGCGACTGAAATCCACAGAGCGCAGGGAGGGCGGGTTCTGATGCTCATTGCAGCGGATATCATCCTGTTCCTCAGCCTTGTCTGGCCGTTTCTTGCCGGCGCGATCATTGCCGCTTTCGGTCCTGAAAGTCGAACGGGCGATGAGGAGACGCAAAGCCGGTTCTCCCAGCTTGCCGCGAATTTCTCCCTTGTCGCGGTAGCGCTGGCAGCACTCAATGTGCCGCTCTCGCTCTATCTGGCGGCAACCGGCCAGGGCGTTGAACTGGGATGGATGGTCGAAGCGCCTCTGGCGACGGTTGGGTGTCTGCTCCTGCATGTCAGTCTGGTGTCGCAGTGCTTTGCGCCACCGTTGCCCGAGGAGGAGCGTGCTCTGGTGGCGCGGGACGCCGTTCCATTCTGGACCACCGGACTGCTGGCTCTCGCGATGATGCTTTCAGAGCCCGTTGCTCGCGCGGCCATGCTGCTGTCGGCTCCTGTTCTGAGTGTCATTCTACTTAATACTGGTGCCGGTCGTGCGCTTGCGGGCTGGAACACGCTCCGTCGGGCTGCCACGGGAGCCCTTTTGGTCTGTAGCGGATTTCTGCATCCTGATCCGATCATTGAAGGGATGCTAGCAGGATGTGGATTCTGCCTGCTCGCCAGCCTGTTTCCCTGCACGCTGTCTCTGAGCGCGACACGGACAGACCGGGCAGGCGACGCATCGGAAATCCTGAGAGCCAATGCCGCAACGCTGGCCGTGGTGGCATTGCTGGTGACATTCCCTCTGCCGCCGGTGACTGCCTTGGGTCTCCGAGGACTGTTCTTTGCATCCGGTCTTGCGACACTCGCGCTCGCAGCTGTGCGTCTCAGACTGAGATCAGCGCCGGCGACTTCCCTGCTGACACAGGCTTCGATGGGGCTTGCCGCCGTTTCAGCTGGTCTTGCCCATCCGCTGGTGGCTGATCTGGCTGTATTTGGTCCGCTTGTCGCAACGCCCTGGCTTTCATTGTCCGGAAAGCCGAATTCCCGCGTAACGCTGTTGGCGGATCAAGCGTTTCTTCTGCCAGGATTCGCAGCGCTTCTTCTGGCTGTGATGCTGGTGGCGGGGACATCCCTGCCACTCGCCCTGCTGCTGATAGCGGCGGTATGGCCAGCGTTGCGCCCCGGTGTCCGGCTGTTTCCGTCCAGAGTAACGCTTCCCAAAGTCAGTGGCGCAAAGCCCGTCAACAGGGAGGGACGGTCATGAGTATTCCGCCCATTCTGTTCGGTGGTGGGGCTCTTGTGACGCAGGAACCGTCCAAACCCACAGTGCGGACCCTCATTCGCAACGGTCAGAAGACCGAAACGGCGTGGCGCTTTGAACTGACCGAAGACACTTGGTTTGATCTGGTGGAATGTCTGCGTGACGATCCGGCGGTTCTGCTGGGTCTTTGGTGTGACGGCAAGGCAGTGCACGCTTTTTTCAATGATGGCGTACCGGGAGGCGAGGTCGGACTCCGGCCGCTTATGGCGTCTCTGGTGCTGGACGGTCCGCGCTATCGTGGTTTTTCAGCTATCCGTCACCGGGCTGCGCCATTCGAACGCATGATCCGCGATCTCTGGGGCGTTGAGGCCATGGATGCGGCGGATACGCGGCCATTGGTCGATCGTGGCGCATGGGCGGTAACAGCGCCTTTGTCGGAACGCCCGGTTCCCGCTTCAGGGATGACCGATATGCTGGAGTTTTCCACGCCGGACCCGGTGGTTGCCGCGCAGGGGATGGTCTTTTCCCGTGGACCGGCATCCGGTGGGTCAGAAGGGGCCGTGCATTTTCGCCTCGGTGTCGCCAATGGACGTGTCCGCACTGTCGAGGCGCTGACTGGCTTTGCGCATCGGGGGATGGAAGCGCGGATGGCGGGTGTCTCGCTTGCCGATGCGGCGGCCCTGAGTGGGCGAATCCATGTGGGCGCGACGCTGGCGCATCAATGGGTCTTCAGCGCTGCGGTCGAGCAGGCGATGGGTGTGACGGTCGCGCCGATGATCGGGCATATCCGGGCGATGCTGTGTGAGATCGAGAGGATTTACACGCATCTCACCAGTCTGGCGCGAACGGCGGATGCTGCGGGTGCGGAAATGCTGGCGACCCGGCTTTATAAAGCGCGCGATATTCTCTCCCGTGTCTGTCAGGCGGCCATAGGACGGCGTCTGTTGCTTGACTGCGTGGTGCCGGGTGGCGTCACACTCGCCATTTCCGGGCATGAGCAACTGCATGAAGATGTCGTTCTGGAAGGGCTTCGAACCCTATGTGAGGAAATCGCCGTCTTCGGAACGGGGGATTTTCTCGATATCCAGACGCTCTGGCAGGCAACCGGTGTCGTGACGTCGGGTCTGGTCGGAGAGGGTGTGGTTCCTAGGGATCAGGCCGATGCTCTTGTGCTGGGAGGAGCAATTGGTCGGAGCTGCGGGAGGGGAGCCGATCTGCGCCAGTCCATGGAAGCGTATTCGGGTGTCCGAATCCGCACACCTGTCGCGATTGAAGGCGATGCTGCTGCCCGCTGTCGGATCCGTTTCGAGGATATTGCCGAAAGCCTGCGGATGATCGCTGCTTTCGGGGCCATGTTCACGCCTGATGACGAAGCTGAGCGCCCTTCATTTCTTGGTCCGCTGAAGATCCCTCAAGAGCGAAGTGAGGGGTATGCCGCCGTTGAAGGGCCTGACGGACTGATCTGTCATGTCGTGATTTTACAGGCAGGACGGGTTGAGCGCACTTTTATCGCGGAGCCTGCCGGTGTGTTGCAGGGCGTGCAGGAAACAGCGCTTCAGGGGTCTAGCCCCTCTAAATTTGATGCAGTGCGTTGTTCGTTCGGTGTTTCTGTCGCGGCCGTTGATCTGTAAGAATAGTCCGGCTACCGCCACATTTCTGTGACAGGCCAAGAGGGAGGGGGTTACCGTGTCGACTGTTCTGATCCGCGCGTTGTTTACATCCCTGCTTGCGCCTGCCGGTCCTGCGCTGCCACCGGTCGTGTCACGTTCTCCGCTGGTTTTCTTTCATGTGGATAGTGGCGGCTGTGAAGCCTGTAGTCTTGAGGTCGAGGCGCTCAGAAAGGGCGACTATGGCTTGGCCGAAGCAGGAATTGTGTTCACCGATGCGCCGCGGCTTGCGGATATACTGCTTGTGACCGGCACCTGCACCCGGATGATGGCTCCCGTGGTCAAGGCGGCGTGGGAAGCGATGCCGCAGCCCAAGGGCCTGCTCGCTGTAGGAGCCTGCGCGATTGACGGAGGGCCATTTGCCGAGAATTACGCTGTGCTCGGCGGGCTGGAGAAGCGGGCGTCCGTGGATTGCGCCATTCCCGGTTGTCCGCCGACCCCTGACGCTATCCTGCAAGGGATCGTAAACCTGCTCTCCCCAACACCTGCACCCATCATGGAAGCGTAGGTCCGACCAGCATGCGTCAGTAAGCTGGTCGTATTGAGAGCAGGGCTCTGCCCTTAGTGGTGAGCAGTGTGCTCTGGAAGAGTTGTATGCTCAGCCAACTGGGTTTCGTCCTCGTCTTCCTGAAGGGCTTCAGCGGCTCTTCTGAGGCGCTGGAAGCTCATTCGGCTGACCGGAAGAATGGCGACGTAAACCACGCCCATGCCCGCAAGAACGCCCCAGGGATCCGCCACAAGTGCTACAAGGTATGCCCCTATACCCAGCATCATGGGCAGGACATATTTGGCCGGAACCTTGAAATTCTTGAATGACCAGACCGGCAGGGTCGACACCAGAAGAAACGCGGTTCCAATCAGACTCAGGATCGGCAACCAGGGCAGCCGAGTCATTTCGTAAAGGCTGGTATAACCGAGTTTTTCTGCTTCAAGACCCAGAAAAAGCGGGAACAGAGCCAGCCCTGCACCTGCTGGAGCCGGGACGCCGGTGAAGAAGTTGCTCGCATATTTCGGGCGTTCTTCCTCGCCGTCGAGACTGGCGTTGAAGCGTGCCAGACGCAGCGCCATGCAGACTGTGAACAGAATGCCGGGAAGGAACGAGTAGCGACCAGCGTCTTTCAGGGCCCAGATATACAGCACGAAAGAGGGCGCCACGCCAAAGCAGAGGAAATCCGAGAGACTGTCAAACTCTGCGCCAAAGCGGGTGGAGCCGCGCAGAAGACGCGCAATCCGACCGTCGAGCCCATCGATAATCGCCGAAGCCAGAAGGGCGAGAGCAGCATGATGGAACCGGCCATCCAGCGCGAAACGCATCCCCATCAGACCGCTGCAAAGGCCCAGCATGGTGAGCAAATTGGGGATAAGCCGGTTGAAGGACGGGCCGCGGACACGTGCCCGAACCGGACGGCTGCCGCGCAGACGACGACGTCTGCGCCTTGTTGTTTCAGCCATGAACGAAAGGCTCCCGTGTCACGGGAAAGAGACGGGTCAGCACTGGATCAGGCGTCAAGCTCGGCCACGACCGTCTCGCCGCCGATCATGGTCTGACCGACTTCCACCAGCGGCTCGACGCCGGGGGGAAGATAAACATCGGTCCGTGAACCGAAGCGGATCAGACCGAAGCGCTCTCCGGCCTCCAGACGCTCGCCTTCCTTGACGGAACAGACGATCCGGCGGGCGATCAGCCCGGCAATCTGCACAACGGCGACCATCCGGCCATCGGGCAGCGTGATGCTCATGGCGTTGCGCTCGTTATCAGTTGAAGCCTTGTCGAGACTGGCGTTCAGGAATTTGCCTTCATGGTAGGCAATGCGCGTCACGGTTCCGGCGACGGGCATGCAGTTCACATGCACGTCCAGAACGGACAGGAAGGTCGCCACACGCCAGACCGGGGTTTCGCCCATGCCGAGTTCGACGGGAGGAGCGATCTTTTCGATCGACACGATCCGCCCGTCAGCCGGAGCCAGAACCAGACCTTCCCGCGCGGGAGCAATCCGTTCCGGGTCACGGAAGAAATACAGGCAGAATCCGAAGAACAGACCACTGGCCGTGCCAATGCCCCGGAAAATCGGGCAATTACGACGCCAGCCCAGATAGCGGGCGGCGACCGTCACAGCGCCGGAGACGCCAAGGAACGGGTAGGCCTCGCGATGCGGGCGGGAAAGGACGAACTTGAGAGAGCCTAGAAGTGACATGCTACCGTTCTTGGCCGTTCATCGCTGCGGAATCAAGAGAAACTCGTGACATTCGGGCTCTGCCTTGCGTCATTCCGTCTTTTCTGGTCTCCATCCGCACCTGTTCGGCCCGCAGGACGCGTGTCGGAAAAGCCCGTTCATCCAGCCGTGAGGCCCAGCTGGGAGCCCTGATATGCGCGTGATCCGTTCTGCTCTGTTCCGGATCTATATCGTCGTCATTTCTGTTCTGATGGGGTGGGCGGCCATGCCGGTCCGGCTTTTCTGGCCGCGTTATGCAATGCCTTACGCCAAACTCTGGGCGCGATTCTATCTGGCGGGTGGACGTTTCTGGTGCGGTATCCATACGCATATTGAAGGGCTGGAAAAGCTCCCGAAGGACAAGCCGTTCATCATTGCCTCGCAACACCAGTCGGCTTTTGACACGCTGGTCTGGATGAATCTTGTGTCCAAACCGACCTATGTCATGAAGGAAGAGTTGCTGAAAGTGCCCTTCGTCGGGCCGATGCTGAAGCTTACGGGCATGATCCCCGTTCAGCGTGCGGGCGGAAGCAAGGCGATGCGGGGGCTGTTGAAGGAAACGGAACGGGCGGCTGCCGATGGTCGGCAGATGATCATTTTCCCCGAGGGCACGCGCATGGCTTACGGAGAGACCGTTCCTCTCAAGCCGGGAATCGTCGCCATGGCGCGCCATACTGGCCTGCCGGTTTATCCCGTTGCCACCAATTCCGGTCTGTGCTGGCCGAACCGGGGTTTCCTCAAGCGGGCCGGAACCATCTCGGTCGTCATTGGAGATCCGGTTCAGGCCAAGGGGCGCGGAGAGATGCTTCAGGCCATTGAACGGGCCTGGCAGAACGCGCAGCCGCGTCTGAACGCTTGACAGGCTGTCTTTAATCGTCAGGGGATACCCTTGTGGATAACTCTGTGGGATAAAATGGCGTCTTACATGGTTCTGGACCTGATCCGTGAAATCTCCTGCTTTTTCCACGCTTCAATGAAGTCAAGCCGGTTTGTTGCATAAAAATGATACTCTGCGATTTTTTCGCAGAAGACAGCGGTTTTCTGTGAAAATCCGTTATCCAATTGGATGTTTCTTTTCTGATGTTTCAAGGAAAACAACTTTTCAGAAAACGTGGATGCTTTGACTGATGAATTGTGGATAAGTTTTGTCAACCTACGCTGCCCTTGACTATTTCGGGGGATTTTATTGAACGAGTTCCGACATCTGGCCCCTGAAACTGAGGTGGGGTACAAACTGGATAACGGGCGAGGAAGCAGGAGCGTCACCTGAAAAATCGCATGCGCTTCTTTATGGCCATTGGACTGGGTCTGGTGCTGGTCGTGTCAGGCTGTGCCGGAATGATGGTCGCCAGACAGAGTCTCATCAAAAAAATTGATGCGGAGCGTGAAACTCTTCTCAAGCAGGGTTGGAGTGTTTCCTGGCGAGTATCGGGGGGCAGTCTGTTCGCATTTCCGTGGCAGGTGACGCTGCGTGATGTACGTCTGGATGGCCCTTTGAAAGACACGCGTCTCGTCTACGGAGGTGACGCCGTGACCGTATCGCCCGCTGCGCCGTTTTCCTCATTAGTGCGACTGTATTTTGCGGGACAGCAGGCATTTTTGCTGGGACACGATTCTGCCCATCCGGATGCTGCATTCAGACTGACGGGAAGCGGGCTTCATGCGGCTGTTGGTGCCACTAACAGTGGCGGGGAAATTCATGCTGCCTTTACGGCGGATGATGACCGGCTTGAAGTGTATGCTATGCCTTTCCCTCTGGGACAGTCGGCTCTTCCGTTCAGTGTCGGTTTGAGAAAACTCCAAGGCAGAACGGAATGGTATCTGAAACAGAACCATCTGGAGGGTGCGGCGGCCGATGTGACCGTCGAGACTGTCACATTACCTGTTACATGGCCCAGTATTGGCAATCTGACGGAGAAAGTGCATGTCGCGCTCTCTTCCAGTGAGACGGAAGATGGCGACCGAGGTTTGGTGCTACATATTGGCGAGGCGCGCTTTGGACCGTCCTCTGTCGCTGTCACGGGAAAACTCGTCTGGCAGCGCGACGCGACGGGTGATTTCGACCTGACCTTACGTGGTCTGGAAAAAGTCGTTGATGCGATGATGGTGGGGCATGTGGTCACGCCGGAAGTGCATCACATGACAATGCTGATCGAGCGTTTCAGGGCGCAGGGAAATCTTCAGTCACCACCGAAAACAGAAAAAGCCGGAGAGGCAACAGCTCCGGACACGATCATTGCCCTGCCGCTGAGATTGAGAAAAGGCGAGTGGACGATAGGGTCTTTGCCTGCGGCCACGTTACTGGAAGCGTGGCGATCAGGGAAAGGCAAGGTAGTCTCTCCCTGATCGCTATGCCTCGCAGTTAATCAGCTTGCAAGGCTGGACGTGCGGTCGGCATTGTCTGTCAGGAGCTGTGCAATGCTGTCATTGCCTACATTGAACACTGCACCGCTCTGGTAATGTGTCGTATCGCCAAGAGACACATAGGGGGTCATCGTGATGCCCATATCGGCTGCCTGTGTGCCCGGCAGATGGTATCCTGCGAACGAGGCGGCGCTGAGCAGTTCACCGACATTTCCGATTGAGCTGGCATTCCAGTTGCTGACGGCTGCGGCCAGTGGGGCATTGTCCGCCGGATTGCCCAGCATGACGACCTGACCGTAATGATTGAAATCGCCTGCAGCACCAACGGGCATGGATGTCACGAAAGATGAGCCCGGCATGGTGTCGTTGGCATACTCTCCGACAGGATCGCCATAAGTCACAACGCTGGCGAAATTTGAACCATCGCCTTTTGCTGTTGTGGAAGAAGGGATACCGGTCGGTTCAAACGCGATGCCGCCGAGACCCGTCTGCTGGGCAACATAGGAAGCCTCGATCCCGCCCAGCGAGTGACCGGTGACAAAGATGTTGTTGGTGTCGATGCCCTGCTTCTGGGCCATGTCCACGACATAATGCGTGAAGGACAAGGCATCTTTCTGCGCCTGCGAAACGCTCTGGTTCCAGATCTGGACGTCTGAAAGAAAACCTGTCGCGACAGCTGCCGGATTGGTGATGGCATTGAAGCCGCCGCCCGTCCCCTGAAACGCGATAATCACCTGATCGTTGTCAGTGACCCAGACCTTGGCTGACATACCGCTGGCTTCATCAATCACGGCCAGTTGCTGACCATTAACGAGAAACGGAGACATGCCGTTGGGTGTGCCTGTCAGGGCATATTCAGTATTGGCTGCGTTCAGGAACTGGGAAACTGTAGGGGTCTGGTTGAGATTCTGATGGGTAGGAACCGGGATTGCCGTATCGTCATTAAGGAATGTCAGCAGGTTATTTGGGGTCGTGTTGTCGAGGATGTTGCTTGGCAACGCCGCCAGAGAGCTCCAGATCTGATTGATGCCGGTGTCATTCAGAAAATCATCTGCCGACTGAATGAGACTGGTTTCGATATTACGTCCTATGTTCCAGATGTCGGCAATCAGATTGCTCATGGTGTCCCCATTGATATTGATAAAAGTTTTGATTCTGAAAGATTAGTTTCCAGTCCGGACGCGCACGAACAGTCCGCAGGTTTACGCCTGCAGACACCGGATAAACGACTGATCGGCACTGGAAAGATAAGGAAAAGCCAGAAACAGCTTTCATAAATATCCTGTCTGTAATGGACGTTTTGAACCGCAGCACAGAATGGGAAACTGGCTTCTCGTTATTATTTCATCATGCAATCCGGAAGCTTTGGTTCGAAAAAGAAACTTATCTCCATAAAATGTATCATATTTTATTATTTTGTCAGTAAGTAATTTGAAGTATAAAATATGTAATACATTTACATGAAAATGGATTTTTCTATAACGATAATATTACATTTCCTTTGAGCCGCAGCGTTTGCGCTGTTCCTGGAAAAATCAGGCATGTAATGAAATTTCTTGTGGCTGATAAAAGAATATTTCTGACGTGGAATTCACGCCAGATCTTTCTGTCGACGCAGCTTACCCAATTCGGCTGAGGAAGAAGCGCGTAGAAAAGGATTGCATGCCCGTTCCGATCCAAGAGTGGAGGGAACAGTCGGGCGACCTTCCGCTCTTAAGCGGGAGACTTCCTCTGCACGTTGCTGAAGCGCCTTGTTGTCAGGTGACACGGAAAGGGCGAAGCGCGCATTGGAAGCCGTGTATTCATGACCGCAGTACACCAGCGTTTCGTCTGGCAGGGCGTCGAACTCATGCAGGCTGGCATACATCTGTTCCGGCGTGCCTTCGAAAAGACGGCCGCATCCCAGACTGAACAGGGTGTCGCCACAGAAAAGCGAGGCGGGATCATCAAAATAATAGGCAATATGTCCCAGCGTGTGTCCCGGCGTTTCCAGCACCAGAGCCTGACTGTCCCCGAATGCAACCCGATCCCCGGCACGGACGGCCTGATCAAGGGCAGGGAGACGGGCCGCGTCTGCTGCCGCGCCGACAATCCGGGCACCATACCGGTCACGCAGCGTTTCAGCACCGCCTGTATGATCCGCATGGTGATGGGTCAGAAAAATGGTGTCCAGCCGTCCACCATGCGCCTCAATGGCCGCCCGGACCGGCGCGCTTTCGCCGGGATCGACCACGCCGACCATGCCGGTCTCCGTATCCGTCAGCATCCAGACGTAATTATCGGAAAGAGCCGGAATGGGCAGAACGGTAATCGACATGGCGAAACTCCGGTGGTGCTGCGTCTGGATGACTTATGATACTGTACGCATCATGCTGGATGAAGTTCGTTCTGCTGACGTATTCTATGACACATCGGCGGGTGCCGGAGTGGTGCGTCTTCTTGCCCGGCGTCTGACAGCCCGCTGGCCTGATCTTCGGGGACTTAACCTCCTCGGGTTGGGCTATACAGCGCCTTTTTTGTCGGAATGGCGCGATCAGTCGGCGTTGACGGTAGCCGCTCATCTCGGAACGGTTCCCGACACGATGCTGCACCGTCATGAGGCTGATTGCGT
The DNA here is from genome assembly GCF_000193495.2 of Acetobacter aceti NBRC 14818. NCBI lineage: Bacteria > Pseudomonadati > Pseudomonadota > Alphaproteobacteria > Acetobacterales > Acetobacteraceae > Acetobacter > Acetobacter aceti. Next base: position 3,418,807 of record NZ_AP023410.1, read on the forward strand.
TGTCAGTTGCAGTCATTTGCCTTTTCCCGATCTGTCATTTGACCGGATCCTTATGGTGCACGCGCTGGAAACCGCACCGTCAGGACGCGAGCTTCTGCGTTCAGTGTGGAAAGTCCTGCGTGATAACGGGAAACTCATTCTCATAGTCCCCAACCGGCGCGGTCTGTGGGCGCTGAGCGATACGACGCCGTATGGGCAGGGAACGCCTTACTCCCAGCGTCAGGTGCGTCGGCTATTGCAGGAAGGCATGTTCCACGTCGAGACATGCGAAACGGCCCTTTATCCGCCGCTGTTTCCCCTTCTGCGTAGTCCGCGTCTCAGCACGGCCATTGAACGGGCCGGAGAGACGGTCTTGCCTGCCTGTGGCGGTGTGGTCATTCTTGAGGCGGTTAAAAATCTGTGGGGAGGCGTTCCGCTGACTGTAGGAAAACGAACGTTCAGTCTGAGGCGTCGTCTGGTGGAAGCTGAATGACGGAAACTGTTCTTGATCGGATCAGCAGGCTGGATATGGCTCTGCTCAAGGCCTCCAGCGCCACGATTGCTCTGGAGATATGGTGTGAAGAAAACGGTCTGGGCGCACCGCCTGTCCGGTTGAGGGTGCAGGTTGAGCAAAAAGATGAGGCTCCACTTCCTGTCATCGCTGCGGGTATTTTCAAGGCGAATGAACCTCTGCGCTACCGGCATGTCACCATGTTCTGCGGAGATCTGGCTGTGGCGCATGCTGGAAACTGGTATTCCCCGGAAAGGCTGACCCCGGAAATGACCCGGAAACTGGATACGACAACAGTGCCGTTCGGGCGTGTCGTGGGGCCTTTTTCCATCAGCCGCGAAACGCTCGAAAACATTCGCCTGTGGAATGAAAACACCTTGCCGCCGCCATCCGCTTCCGTGATTCGCAATACGGCGATTGTAAAACGGGCGGACTGCACACCTGTGAGTGTGGTGGAAGAAACATTCACGGGCGTGCTGCTGAATTTCTGAAATCACTGAAGGTGGGCCGATGGCCTGCTCAGGTCGCATCCACCGTATGCCGGAACGCCTTGACCGGACCGATGCAGGCCAGCAGGAACTTGCCATACTCCCGCAACAGCAAATTCCATGTGCCGCGTGTGAAAGGACGCTTCATGGCAGGGGGCTGCACAGTATAGGGACTGAGACGAACGCCGGGCAGCATCCGTCCAATTTCCACTTCTGCCCGCCACATATGATAGCCGGCAGTGACAATGATCAGGCTGTGCAGCTTGTTCGCCTTCACCCAGTGCTTCGTTTCCGTGGCGTTGCCAGCTGTAGAAGTAGCTTCGCGACCGAGAGTGATCCGCTCGCTCAGTCCCGCGGGAAGATCGGGTGCCAGTTCCTGCAACGTGACCTTGGGGTCGACACCTGAGACGAGCAGCAGGCGGCCCCGGCCTTGTTTCAGCAGCGAAAGAGATGTTTCCACCCGTCCGTTGCCGCCGGTCAGGGCGACGATTCCGTCTGAAATAGGTGGCAGGTCGGGGGCACGCAGGGCGCTGCGGAGAAAGAGCCCAAAGCCGATAACAAACAACGAGATGCAAGCTGTGAGGAACAGACCCACTGCACGCCACCAGCCCCATTTGGCCTGCCTTGTTTTCATGGAAGTCGTCGCAGCCATACCCGCACGATGACCTGCGCCGTGATCCACCCAATCAGCGTGACGACAAAAGGAATGCAGCCCAGTCCGATCATAAGGGACTGTGGCGCGGCTCCATGCCAGAAGGCCAGCAGAGAGTCTTTCAGGATGGGAAACCAGTTCTCCCCACTTTGCGTGGTGGTCGAAACGGCTCCCGAAAAAGGCGCCATGAGGTGGCTAAGGATGGCGATCGGGGGGAGGGAGACCAGCGTTCCGGCCAGACCGCCCAGAAAAGACAGGCCAGCCACGCGGGAGGCGAAACGTCGGGCGACGTAGCCGTCGGATGCGCCCAACTCGTGGAGAATGGTCACGCTTTCACGCCGCGAGCCCAGCCCCAGACGGGTCGCCATTCCAATGACCGCTGCGCCGATCGTGCCGACAAGCGCTATAGCCAGCCCGGCGCAGAACAACAGGCTGCGGGCGACGGTGTGAAGCTGGGAGCGCCAGTCATCGTTCTTCTCAATGAGCGTGCCTGGCGCGATGGTGGTGAGGGTCGACACAAGATCGTCTGACAAGATGCCGCCTGAAGTAAGATCGACCTCAATCACGGCTGGCAGAGGAAGCGCCGCCGTTCCTGTATTGCCAAGCCAGGGTTTCAGGAGAGCATCGAGTTCCTGCTCATCCAGTCTGTGCAGTTGCACGATATCCGGCGCTGTTTTCAGTGTACCGAGCACCGCTTCAATGCGAGAACCACCTGTGGTGTGACTGTCTGTCACCGGTGCCTTGTCCGGATCAGGCACCTGCACGGTGATCAGATTGGCAGCTCCTCTCGCCCATCGTTCGGACAGGCTCTGGGCGCCGACGGCAGCTGTGAAGGTCAGCGCGATGAGCAGACTCATGGCGGCGACCATGGTGAGCAGGCTACGGTCGGGGAGCGCCCGGGACAGCGCAAGGCCGTCACGGACCCGTTTGTGCTTATTCATCGGAGAACAACCGCCCCTGCCTGAGTTGCAGCGCAGGTGCGGGAAAGCGCTGGACGAGCGTATCGTTATGCGTTGCGACGATGACGGTGGTTCCCAGATCCGACAGTTCTCTCAGCATGCCGATAACACGTGCCGCCTGACTGTCCTCCAGGGCATTCGTCGGTTCATCCGCCAGCAGAAGGCTTGGACGCATGATCACGGCGCGGGCAATGGCCGTCCGCTGCTGCTCGCCGCCCGAGAGTTCGACAGGGCGCGCTTTCTTGCGTTCAACAAGTCCCAGCCAGTCCAGCAGAGCATCCACTTCCTGTGCGATTTCACCTTCCATGCGCTTCTGCAGCCGCAGGGGCAGGGCGATGTTATCGGCGACGGAAAGGGTTGGCATCAGGCGGAAATCCTGATGGATCATTCCGATTCGCTGTCTCAGGCGGGCGAGGGTGGAACGTTTGCTGCGCGATCCGATTTCGGTGCCAAGAATTTCCATGTCGCCTGAGCGGGGCAGCGCCTCCATATGCAGAAGACGCAGCAGCGTTGACTTGCCTGCGCCGGAAGGGCCGAGCAGCCAGCGGAAGCCGCCCTGCGGAATCGCAAGGCTGATATTTCTGAGTGTGGCCTGACCTTCATGCGGCAGAGTGCCGTGATGCCAGGAGACGTCACGGAGCCGGATCATGCAAGGCATACTCCCTGAAGAATGAGATCAGTCATGAGAAACACGCGATAGCATAACGTGTTGCCGGAGAAACTGTCGATTTTCACCTGAGGGCTTTTCTTCCTCTTTCACCGTTGTCGGATCATGTTTAGAAATTGGGAACCGATTACAAGGCATACTGTTTAACGAGGATTGTGCGTGTCTGCGGCCAGAGCGATTGCGCAGCACGAGAGAGGAACCCGGATGCTGATTGTCTGCCCGTCCTGTGGCATCAAATATAATGTGCCTGTGTCTTACCTGATGAAGGACAGGACATTGAAATGTGCAGGATGCGGCGCCAGCTGGTTTGTCAAGGCAGTCCCGCCATCCGCTGCTGAAACCGCAGATCCGCCATCTGTTGTTCCAGCGCTGCCCCCGGTGCAGAAGCCGGTCGTTCCTCAGCCGGACGAACAGGTGGCGACGTCTGTGCCTGCGGAACCAGCCAAGCCGGCTCTTCCCGATACTGCCGCGGTGTCAGAGGAAACTCCGGCTTCATCTGCGGCCTCGGAACAGCCGAAAGCACCTGAAGAGACAGTTTCTCAGCCGGATCATCAGTTCGTCGCAGCGGCCTCCGAACCAACTGAAGCTCAGGCAGAAGCGCCGGCCACCAGTGTGGCTCCTGAGGCTCATCCTGCCCCATCAGTTGCTGAATCACAGTCTCAGAAACCGGAAGCGCCACTGCCCGATGAACACTCTGCAGCCAGGCAGGTTGAGCCGGTAAAAGCTCAGGAAGAGCAGACTGCCACGCCACCAGCCACTGCAGCTGAGACGGTGGAAGCTGAACCGTCGCCTGTTGCCGGGGAAAACTCGACATCGGTTCCTCGCGAAGAACCGCTTCAATCCGAACCGCCCGTTCAGAATGAAGAGCAGGAAATCCGTCAGGAACAGGCCGCTGAGCCAGCAGAGGTCCCTGAGCCTGTTGCAGCAGTGCCGGATGTCCCGGCGGCCGAAGAAGCAGGCCAGCCTGATCGGACGGAAGAGCAGAAGTCAGACAGTGAGTCGCACAGCGAAGCGCCGCCAGCCGAAGTGCAGGAGCCTGTTGCGCCACAGCCCGCTGTCGAGCCGGACGAGGAGAAATTTTCCACTCTTTCTGAATCGCCGACTAACCAGCATTTCTCTACGCGCATCACGCCCCTTCAGGACAAGACACATTCAAATTCCCAAGGCTCTGAAGCCTCGGAAGACGGATACGAAAAGCCCTTCAGTTTTCTCGATCTCCCTATTGAGTCTTCCCCGGTAGCACCGCGGCTTGCTGAACCGGCTGCGCCAGAGAAGAAAGTCGTTTATCGCAGTATCTGGGATGATGAGCCTGAATCATCGGCGTCGCAGCCGACCGGTTTTGGGACCAAGCCGGAGGAAGATCCTCATGAATGGCGGGAAAAGGATCTCGACGAACATTTCAGTGTGGAGAATACTCGTTTCGCCGGTACGGGTTATCAGGATGAAAACCTGGTTGAGAGCTCCGACAATCGGGATCACCTGAAAGACATCTCCGGGCAGCCGCATGCAGAGCATGAAGCCGAAGCGTTCCGGGATCATGTGGAAAAGAGTGACGAACAGTCAGCTGATGACCTGCCGTCACCAGTGCCGCAGGATGGTGCGTTCGATGACGTCATCACGCGTCTGCGGGCTGCCAGAAATAATCCTGGCGGACAGGAAAGCGCCCAACCTCACATTTCGGAAGATACGGAACAGACGACGGCTGCTCCCTGGGTGCCGGTGTGGGATCGTGTCTCTGAATCAGATGAAGGAGCAACACCTGCTTCTGCTGAGGAACATCATGAAGCGGTCTGGGATCATGCTGAGGCAGCAGAAGAGAAAGCGCCCTCCGAGCATGTTGAAACAGTAGAAGAGGCCAAGACAGAGGAAGAACCTGCCGCTGCTCCGCGGTATGTCACGCCGGCGATTGATATATCCAGCCGCCTGAGAAGTGATGTTCTCAAGCGTGTCGAACATGCTGACGATGGGCCTGGTTCTTTTCTTGAGAGCCCCGCTTTCTGGCGCAAGGCATGGATTGCCAGTGGCGTAGGAGCCGTTGTTGTGCTGGCCGCATGCACGCACTGGTTCGGGGCATTGCGTCACCTCTGGCCAGCGCTGAATCTGCTCTGAAATTAAAGAGAAAAGGCTCTCTGGTCAGGAGAGCCTTTTCTCTTTGGCGGCAGGTTTTGCCCTGTCGTGTTTCTGCCTGTCGGTGAAACGTCAGATAAAGATTTTACATGGAGCGGGCGGCAATGGCGGACAGGGTCGCGCCAAAAGCGGCAACCGCCATAAGCAGGATGCCGTCAAAGATCAGGCCTGACGGGGTCAGGAGATGTGACCCCATCATGACTTCATGCGGAATAGCCTCTGAGACGTGCGACATCACGTCATGAGCCTGTGCATCGACATGGCTCGCGCTTGAGGACACGGCGTTTACGACGTGCGGCAGAGCGGCCCAGCCGACACCGGCGATCAGGAGCAGGGGAGCCAGCAGTTCAGCGATTTGCTGCGCCATGTAGAACAGAAAATACAGGACAGACCAGATTCCCAGTCTGAGGATGGACGACAAGCCATTCGAGCTTCCGTTCTGACGTCCCGCCGAGGCGCGGGAAGGGGAATAACGGTCGTCACTGAAGCTCATGCGTTACGGTCTCTCTCTGTTGTCCGGCAGAAGACCGGCAACGATCTTCGCGTCTCTATACCAGACCGGCTGCCCGCAGAACATGCTGAGGGATGGTCCTCCGGCGTGGCAAAAAGCCCTCAGGCCATGCCATGCCGGAAGCCCTTCTGCAATTTATTATTTGAGATAGACCTGCCCATAGGAGGCTGCACCCAGTCCGGGGCAGCTGCATGGCGCGCCAACTGGTGAGGCCAGCGGAAGCTGACAGGTATAGAGACCGGCCTTGCACGTGCCGCCGAGCGGCGTGCCGGGGGGATAGGTGCCCGGTGCGATGGGCGTTCCTGCCTGACCAGTGCAGGCGGCCAGCGCAGCAGCGGTGAGGCTGAGCAGCAGAGCCCGTGAACCACGGCGTTTTACAGACTGGAAAACAGACATATCCATCGGGATACTCTCCTCAGGGATCAAAAGGTTAAGGTCAGATTAGCCGGATTTCTCAGGGAAGTCAGTAAAAGCAAAGCGTTGTTTGTCCGGGAGACATAACATCATTCGGACAAAGCGGTTCCTGCCGCGTGACCACTCGCCCAGGCCCACTGGAAATTATAGCCTCCAAGCCATCCTGTGACGTCCACCGCCTCTCCGACGAAATAAAGCTGCGGCAGGGCGGTGCTGGCCATGGTGCGGGACGAAAGCGCCTTGGTATCCACGCCGCCCGTGGTGACTTCGGCCTTGGCATAGCCTTCGGTTCCAGAGGGAGTGAATTGCCAGTTTTTCAGGGTTTCCGCTGCCGCGCGAAGCAGCTTGTCAGGCCATTCGGCAGCGGCCTTCTCTCCCAACAGACGCGGCCCAAGCACTTCAGCAAGTCGCCGCGGCATCTGTTCCGACAGGATGGCCACGGCATGGGCGCGTGATCGTCCCGTGCGGGCAGCTCGCAGGGTTTCAAAGGCATTTTTGTCTGGCAGCAGGTCAATCCTGATGGACTGACCGGGTTTCCAGAAAGACGAAATCTGGAGAATGGCCGGACCCGAAAGTCCCTTATGAGTAAACAGCATGGCCTCTTCGAAAGCCGTCTTGCCGTTCTGCACGCGGACAGGAAGAGACACGCCAGAAAGGGCAGGCATCCAGCCCAGATCGTCGATATTGGCTTGCAAGGGCACAAGGCCGGGTGAGGGAGAGACCAGCGGAACATCAAACTGACGGGCCAGACGATGCGCCAGTCCCGTTGCGCCAAGCTTGGGAATGGAAAGGCCGCCGGTTGCCAGAACGAGTGAGCGGGCTTCTATGGTAAGGGTGCCGGTTTCCACCGTAAAGCGGTCCGAGAACCGCACATCCCTGATGGTTTCACTGAGGCGGATCGTAACGTCGCCTTTGGCGCATTCATCCAGCAACATGGCGAGGATCTGTTGGGCGGAGTCATCGCAGAAGAGCTGCCCGAGCGTCTTTTCATGCCATGCGATGTCATGCTTTTCGACCAGAGCCAGAAAATCGGCAGGTTTGTAACGCGCCAATGCTGAACGGGCGAAATGTCGGTTCTGGGAGAGGAAACGGTCCGGCACGGTTTGCAGGTTGGTGAAATTACACCGCCCACCACCGGAGATCAGGATCTTTCGTCCCGGTTCATCATTGTGGTCCAGAACCAGCACCCGCTTGCCGCGCTGTCCGGCCGTGAGAGCCGTCATCAGCCCCGCAGCGCCCGCACCGATGACGACCGCGTCGAATGTTTCCTGCCGTTTGCCGCTCACGCTGTATTCTCCAGACAAAGAAAAAGCCGCCAACCCGAAGGCCAGCGGCTTCCCAAAACCCCCTTCCGCACAGGGCGGAAGGCGTGTTCCAGATCAGCGCTTGCTGAACTGGAAGGAACGACGGGCCTTGGCCTTACCGTATTTCTTACGCTCAACCTGACGGGAGTCACGGGTTAGGAACCCGGCTGCCTTCAGAACGCCGCGCAGTTCCGGCTCGTAGTGCGTCAGCGCACGGCTGATGCCGTGACGGACAGCGCCAGCCTGACCGGACAGACCACCACCAACGACGGTGCAGACAACGTCGAACTGGTTGTAACGGTCGGTCACAAGGAACGGCTGTGTGAGCAGCATGCGCAGGACCGGACGGGCGAAGTAAGTGCCGATGGGGCGACCGTTCACCGTGACATCACCCTTGCCGGGCTTGATCCAGACGCGAGCGACGGACTCTTTACGACGGCCTGTGGCGTAGGAACGGCCCTGAGCGTCACGCTTTACTTCGTAGACAGGTGCTTCTGAAGCTACAACCTGAGGAGCAACGTCCTTGAGGTCGGCGAGCGTGCCTGTGCGTTCAATCGTTTCAGACATGGCGATCAGACCCCACTCTTCGCAATGGCGGTGTTCTTGCGGTTCATCGCGGCGACATCCAGCTTCACTGGCTGCTGGCCGTCATGCGGATGCTCGGAACCGGCATAGACATGCAGGTTGCGCATCTGGGCGCGCTGCAGCGGGCCACGTGTGATCATGCGCTCGACAGCCTTCTCGACGACTTCGCCGGGGTGCTTGCCGTTCAGACGCTGCGTGATCGTGCGCTGCTTGATGCCACCCGGATAACCGGTGTGGTAATGGAAAAGCTTCTGGTCAACCTTGTTGCCGGTGAGCTTCACCTTCTCGGCGTTGATGATGACGACATGGTCGCCGCAATCAACGTGCGGGGTGAACTGCGGCTTGTGCTTGCCGCGCAGACGCGCAGCAACAAGAGTGGCGAGACGACCAAGAACGAGCCCTTCGGCGTCGATCAGGATCCAGTTCTTCGTCACTTCCGCGGGCTTAAGCGAGCGGGTGGTTTTCATTGTTTATATGTCCGTCCAGGAATCTTGAGCGGTTCGGGTGCCGCCTTATGCGTAAGCCGAGACGGGGCGTCAAGGGAAAAGCGGGTATAAAAATAGTCATTTTGATTTGTTCTTTTATTTATAAGTGTTATTTTTATGTGGTAACATAATACCGTTAAGTTGAGTGTTCGAAAAACCGCAGAAACCCGTGCTGTGGTTTTTCCTGATGCTCTTGAGACAACGCCCTGATATGTAAGAGGAACCAAGGCTGAACACAGGGTGCCGTCTTTCATGAACCGAGAAACCACACGCCGCGCCATCTTCACCCTTTCCGCTCTTGCGGTCATTGGACTCGGCTCTGCGGGGTGGATCTGGGTTCACAGGGAGGCCAATCACGAACTGATCGAGGCGCTCGAAGATGCGAAGGCCCATCTGCCGTCGGGCGTGGATTTTACGTGGGGTAAAGCGATCGCCTTGCCTACCAGTCACGGGGCGCGGCTGACCGACGTTGTGCTGAAAGACCCCAGCGGGACCATTTCCGCAGCCACGATCGAACTGATCGGAGCGGTTGTAGGCTCCCCGACCGAGGCGAAAAGCACGCCAGATCACAGTTCCCTGCATTTTGACCACGTCATCGCCTACACACTCCAGATTACGGGTGCAGGCGGCACCATGCAGGCCAAACGGTTGTCGCTGGATGGTCTCCTGCTGCCGCCACCTACAGAAGATCAGGTCAGCAGTCTGATGATGGATCATGGCGAGGCGACGCAGGCCGTCATGACCTCGGCTGATGGTCTGGAGAGCGCGAGGGCTGCGCACGTCATTCTTGATCAGTATGGCACGGGCCGGGTTTCCCGTCTCACTGTGAGCAAGTTCCAGCTTCATTATGGCGATCACCCCGTGAGAGATGTCAGCATGGGCGAATTGGTCTCGGATGGCTCTGATCTGGCGGGTCTATTGCAGTCCTATCTGAAAGGCGATGGCCTGCTATTTCATGATGGCAATCAGTCCATCACTGTGGAGGATTTCCTTCTCAAAGGAGAGGTCGATGGTCCGGGAAGCGCCGAAGACCGTCTGGCCGGGTTTGAAAAGGCCCATCTGCACATCGATACGGATGGTCAGAAAAGCCGTGTGACGGAGAGTCTTACGCATTTCAAACTCTGGCCGACCGGCCCGCGCACCATGATCATCAAGTCGCTCGGATATGAGAAATTTGATGCAGCAATTGTGCTGAATGCAATTGTGGATCGGGAAGCAGATATCGCGCATGTCACGGAGTTTGACGTGAATGCGCGTGAGTTTGGTCACTTGAACATAGCGGGCGACTTCACCCAACTGACTGCGCAGCAGGGCGCGTTGCCTCAGCCCCAGATCGTGCATCTCGACTTTTCCTGGCGTGATGCGGGACTTGTTCCCCGGCTGCTCAATAACGCCGCAGTCAATCAGGGGATGGACCCGGACGCTTACGTTACCTTGTTGCGGCGCACATGGGCTCCTGTCGGAAGTCCGCCAGACAGCATGGGCGCGCAGCTTGCCGGGTATATAGCCAACCCGGCAGCAGGTCCTCTGACCGCCATGCTTGCGCCAGAGAAGCCTGTGCCAGTTTTGGCTCTCGCGGCAATTCCCGAGGCAGTGACTCACAAACATCTCGCTGAGTCTCTTGGCCTGACCGTGAGGGCTCCGACACCCGCAACGGGTGACGACGCGCAAGCGCCTGATCCGAACACGACAACCGACGAACCCGTTGACCCTGAAGTTCTGGCGCCGGGTCCCTCGGTGGCGCCAAAAGAAGGCGTTTCGGCCTCACCTACAGGAAAACACTGAACCGACAGAACTGGTAATTCCCGGAGTTGCTGACACGCTAACGCTCCAAGAGACCTTTAATGGCAGGATTTCCGTGAAAACCGTGATGACTGTCTGGAGGAGAGGTTCACCTTCAGGCAGTCTGCCTTGGTGTGAACTTTTTTCTCCGGAATATGTTCATGTCGCAACAGTTCCCGAAGTGAATGACTGAATGAAAGGTGCGGGAAATCAGGAGTGATCTGTTTCCGAAGTCATGCGGTCAGGATAAGGCGCCTGAATGTGTATTGAAGCGAAACTGACCACTATTTTTGTGTTTGAGAAACAGGTCACTGGTGAAAATGTTTTCTAGAATATCGTCATGGTGCAAGTCGGAAAGCACCGTTCCTTCTGTATCTCGCGATAAAGAGGATGGTGCGGCGTTATCGTCAATAGAGCAGCAGCCTGTATCGCGGCCATCATTTCAATATTGGGCTCAGGGCGTTTTCGCGGTTTCTGTCGCAGGGCTGGCGCTTTTTACTTTGGGGAGATTTCGGCTCTCGCTGGTCTGGGGAGGCATCCTCGCCATTGTCTGCTGGCCGATCATGCAGAGGCTTGGCCGTAAATGGTCCCCTCGACATGCGCAAACAGTTCTGCCTCTCGTTGTTGTCTCCGCCATAGCGCTGGTGTTTGTCATCCCGGTGTCTTTTCTTATTGGCTCGGCCGCAGGAGAAGCGCAGGAAGGCGCAAAGTGGATCAAGGAAGCTGGAGAGACTGGTATTCCGGAACCGGTCTGGCTTTCGAAGCTACCGTGGGGCAGGACGCAGATTGAGCATTGGTGGCAAAGCAATCTTTCCAATCCGGAGGGTATGCGTGCGCTGGTGCATAAGCTCAACCCGGAGCAGGCTCTGGCCACAGTTGAGCATATTGGTCACGGCGTGGCCGATACTGTTGTGATCCTCTGTTTTGCCCTGCTGATCCTGTTCTTTTTACTGCACGGCGGCAAGCAGTTGATTGAGCATATCAATCTGTTCATTCTGCGTCTGCTCGGCGCCCGGGGGCAGATGGCCCAGAAGCAGCTTGTTGGCGCCGTGCGGGGAGCAATGGCAGGGTTGGTTCTTGTCGGGCTTGGTGAAGGTGTCATTATCGGCGTGTCTTACATTATTGCTGGAGCGCCCCAGCCTCTGCTTCTCGGAATCTTCACAGCTCTTGCTTCAATGATTCCGATGGTGGGCGGATTTGCTGTCGCCATCAGTGCGTTGCTGATCGCTATCAAGGGATCGCTTGGAGCCGGAATTGCAGTTGGAGTGTTCGGTTTTGTGATCCTGTTTCTTGCGGATCACTTTATCCGACCCGTTCTGATTGGCGGATCAATTCGTCTGCCGTTTGTGTGGGTGCTGCTGGGTATTCTGGGCGGGATCGAAACGTGGGGACTGAGTGGTCTGTTTATTGGGCCGGTTTTGATGGCGCTTGCACATCTGATCTGGCGTTTTGGCTCCATGCGGGCCAATGGCGCTGGCATGATGGTGGGTCGTCTGCCTGAGTAATGAGGCTTGAAGCTTTTGAGAGGGTAGCTTTGCAATAAAATGATTTTGCAAAGCTACCTCTCAAAAATCTACTGAGATTTTGGTCAGGTTTTATTGAGTGCCTGCTTTATCGAAATCAGGCACTCACGCGCATTTCTTCCTTGGAATAACTTCTGAAATTACTTTTTTCTGACGAGAATGTTGTCGAGCAGGCGTGTGTTGCCAACTTTGACCGCCAGCGAGATGAGGGCTTCGTCATCCACGCTATCAAGCTCAGTCAGAGAGTAGGGATCAGCGACGCTGATATAGTCCACGGAAAAATCAGGGTCTTTCGACAGAATGGCGGCAATCAGTGTTTTGATTGTCTCAGCATTGCGCTCGCCGGATGCAATACGTTCCTGTGCTTTTCCAAGACTCTCATGCAGCAGGAGTGCACGTTCCTGTTCACTGTCTGTCAGATAGGAATTTCGGCTGGAGAGCGCGAGACCTTTTTCGTTTCGGACAATGTCGCAGATAACGACATCGACGGGAATATTCAGATCCGTCACCAGCCTTCTGATCACGGCACATTGCTGCGCATCTTTCTGACCGAAAAAGGCTTTTGTCGGCTGGATGATATTGAAGAGCTTGGTGACAACAGTCGCGACACCAGAAAAATGACCCGGTCGGACAGCGCCTTCCAGCGGCTTCGCGACATCACCCACATCTATGCTTGTCGCAAAGCCCGGAGGATAAATCTCACCTGCATCAGGTGTAAAAACGAAGGAAACACCAGCCTCTTTAAGAAGAGACAGGTCGCGTTCAAGGGCTCTCGGATAACGGTTGAGGTCTTCATTCGGGGAAAACTGTGTCGGGTTCACAAAGATGCTGACTGCCACAGCATCACATTCTTCCCGTGCGCGACGGACGAGACTCAGATGACCCTCATGCAGAAAGCCCATTGTTGGAACAAAACCCAGTGTTCCATTCAGGCTAGCCCGTATCTTGCGGGCGTCGGCAATGGTGGAAACAATCTGCATGTCAGTGATCTTTATGGTCGAGAGAAGCAAGAGCGGCGGCCAGTTCGTTAGGGTTCATCGTGGAACTCTGTGCATCCGTCGGAAAAGAGCCTGAGCGGACATCGTCGGCATAGGCGCGAACGGCTTGTTCCATGGCGGCTCCGATATCGGCAAAACGCTTGGCGTGCCGGGGCGGACGGCCTTCGAACAGACCAAGCAGGTCATGCCAGACCTGAACCTGTCCATCGCAACCAGCACCCGCTCCAATGCCGATGACAGGAATGCTGACCTTTTCAGACACAGCGGCGGCCAATGGGGCTGGCACGACTTCCAGCACGAGCGCAAAAGCTCCGGCGGCTTCAAGGGCGAGGGCGTCCTCAATCAACTGACGCGCTTCTTCCGCACGACGAGCCTGCACACGTAGACCGATCTGGTGCTGTGACTGAGGCGTGAGCCCCAGATGCCCCATGACCGGCACGCCGCAGTCAACCAGACGACGGATCTGCGGAGTGATACTCTTGCCGCCTTCCAGTTTGACCGCCTGCACACCGGACGACTGCATCAGGCGACGGGCAGAAGAGACCGCGTCCTCAATGGTGGCGTAGCTCAGAAAGGGAAGGTCAGCGACGACAAGCGCCTTCTGGCTGACGCGCATGACGGCGGCGGCATGACGTTCCATATCGTCAAGCGTGACGGGCAGGGTGGTGCTGTGTCCCAGCATGACCATGCCGAGTGAATCACCGACCAGCAGAACAGGAACACCGGCGCGTTCGGCAATAAGGGCGGAGGAGCAGTCATAAGCCGTTATCATGGCGATGCGCTCGCCATCCTGCTTCATCTTCTGCACATCAGCGACTGTAACCCGCATATCCGTCTCCGTTGTTCGGCACGTTGGGGCGCTGTTGTGCCTTACTCCGGCGGGAAGACCAAGGGGGAGGTTACTGCGATCTCTCGCTTGGGACGTTTGGATAGACAAGAGTTCGAGAGTGTGGACATACTAGCGTATGTCCACACTAATATTTGTACACGATAAAAATTATTCAGACACATGAAAATATATATTTATAATAAAGTGATTACACATAATAAGTTAGTGTGTAACCACTAGATAAATTTCTTATTGATCGAAGCGTTATAACATAACACTTAATCCTGAATTTGCACCATTAGGGACACCTAAGATTTTTTCTTTTCCTTGAATTATTCTGAGATCTTCAAGAAGTTCCTTAGCATCGACGTGTTTGCCTATTTTTTCTTCTGATTCTGGGCGCGGATTGGAAGAATTTCTTGCGCGATAGACAGTCATGGTTTCTTGGCCGTTTGCAATTGCATGTAGGCAAACGCCGCGAGCATAAAAACGGTTAAACTCCCCCTCAGCCAAGAGATCTGCTGCATTGGATGGCATTTTCTTTGTGCCAGATTTAGTCGCTTCGGTTTCGTTCAGTAGATGCTCACTGCGGATCTTGGATGATAATGTCTTGTCATTCCCTGAAGTAGCTGCTTCCTTCAATAGAGAAGGCCAAAGAATCTTGCCCTGTTCATTGAGCTGATTTGAAATATAGATTTTTCTACTTTCTATATATTTTTCAATTTCTTCCACCATGAATTTACGCGTTGTTTCATCTAAGTTTTTATATTCCATGACATGACTCCATATTTTGGAGTTGTATTATAAAAATAAAGAATCGTTTCCTGTCTCTGACTTAAATGTGAATATCATTTTTGTAATTGTTTTTATACGGTTAATTTTATGATTATTGATAATTAACAAGAGCAAACATCAGAAATTAATACCCTTTGAACTTGCGTATCCTTTTTCGTCCCAACCTATCATGTCAAGAACTATTGAAGATTGCTCAATAGTTCGAACCTGTAAGAAATCCTGATGAGTTGAGCAGTCAAGGAATTCTTGACGACTTACCATTTTGCTAACGCCAGCAAAAAGGTGAGGGGCTTCCACCCTCTGTCGTTGTTGGGTTCAACCCACAGGCTCATGTGACAGCGCGCCGGGCAGGGCAAGACAGGCCAGAAGCCCCGCCAGCGCCAGAAGAAACAGAGCGGACCACCAGCCATACAGAAAGGCGCCGGCCACGCCGCCCAGCGTGAAAGACAGCACAATGGCGGCATGCAGACCCAAGCGTTCGCGCGTACCGGTCCGTCGGACCGGGTCAACTGGATGGAAAAAGCTCTCCAGCCAGTCCGCCAGTTCCAGCCCCACATCGGTGAGCATTCCCGTCATATGGGTGGTACGGACACGCGCCCCGGAAATGCGTGTGACCGTGGCGTTCTGGAGTCCCATGAGGAAACTCAGCCCGTAGACCA
This sequence comes from Acetobacter aceti NBRC 14818, assembly GCF_000193495.2. Classification (NCBI taxonomy): domain Bacteria; kingdom Pseudomonadati; phylum Pseudomonadota; class Alphaproteobacteria; order Acetobacterales; family Acetobacteraceae; genus Acetobacter; species Acetobacter aceti. The sequence continues at coordinate 3,434,075 of NZ_AP023410.1, forward strand.
GCACCGGATCCCGTGGCTGGGCCGAAAACAGAAGATCCACAGCCCCCAGAAGCCCGAGCAGGCAGGCTTCCAGAAGGATGCTTCGTGCGTAGATCGAGGGCAGGTTGTGGCGACGGCCTGCATTGACCAGCAGCGCCGATAGCACGGCTCCTGCGACAAAGGCCAGTATTAGACCGCAGCAGGACAGGACAAGTTCCAGATGGCCCTCATGCAGGCCGCTCGCCAGCGCGGAGACATTCCCCGTCATGTTGGCCGAGTAATAGCCAACGGCCAGAAAACCGGCGGCGTTCACAGCACCGGCAATGGCCGCCAGCGAGCAGCCCAGACGCCTGTCGATGCTGGCGTTACGCTCCGCCCCCTCGTGAACAAGCACCTGTGCCTCCCATCCTGACTTAGCGCATGAGGAGACTCCGTGTTCATCGGCTTCCCCGGACAGCGATCTTTTTTATGAGCAGGATAGTAACAGCCCGTCCCCTTCCGACAAAATTGCCTGCTTTCGCATCCTTGTCCTTCCCTCTCTCTCGCGCAAAGGGCGAACCTCCAAGAGGACAAGCGTGTCCTCCCACGCCCCCGCAGCGCGCACAGAATCCCACATTGCCCCGACAGAGTACAGAGAAAAATGTCAGTTTGCCGTGACATCGGCTTGCGCAAGTTTGCAAGTTTAGTCGCTTTAACTATGGTTTAGCGCCTGCACCACAATCCCCACCCGCGCCTGCCACCACATGCTCGGCCTATCCCGCGCCGACGTGGTAGCTTGCGCCGGGGTGCCGGACATGGGACGAGGCGCGCGACGGGCAGGAGGTGCTGACTTATCGGCAGGACGCTCTGGTGCAGGGGCCACTCGACATCAAGACGCCGCTCACCTTCGAGTTGAACATCGGCGGACATGGGACGTGCCGGACAGGCGTCGCCACCCGTGAGGGGCGCGTCGTTCGAGTGACGTATTCTGGGCCGAGCGCGGCGTTGGAGGGGAGAGATGGGGCCTGTGCCGGGGTGGTGAGGGGATGTTTGCGTTAGGGAGTGAGGCCAGAAGCTGTGGCTCGACAGTATCCGGCATTTTATCCGGGATCATGTGCGGAATGGGCGCTTCATGCGCCAACAAAGACCGGCTATTTTCAGGAAAAATGGTGCCGGCGGAGAGATTCGAACTCCCGGCCTTCGGTTTACAAAACCGCTGCACTACCACTGTGCTACGCCGGCAACGTGGCGGGGTATATAGCGTCTCCACTCACAGCGTCAAGAGTCTTCGTCGGAGAGAGAAAGCCACTGCGGAAGAGTAGTCAGACCGGCGCAGGTAAGACGTCCGCCGGGCAGAAAATCAGGGGCTCCGGTGATGTCGGGAGCGGAGAGGGGAAGCCAGCGTAAAACCCGCACGGCGAGAAAGCCGAAACACTCGGCTTCCAGAGCGTCTCCATTCCAGCCAAGACTGTCTCCCGATCTGACGGGAGCATTCAGGGCCTTTTGCAGCTCTTCCATCAGCACGGGATTGTGACGTCCACCGCCGCAGACGTACCAGACGGCGGGCTTTTCCGGAAAGCGTGTCTGCGCCACGGCGGCAACAGTAAAAGCGGCGAGTGTGGCGGCTCCATCGGCAGGAGAGCAGCCTGAAACTGCATCCAGAGCCGCGATGAAACTCTGGCGATCAAGGGATTTCGGGGCAGGGCGGCTGAAATAGGGATCGGCCAGAAGCGCATCGAGAATAGTCTGATCGACCTGTCCCTTCCGGGCCAGCGCGCCGTCCATGTCACAGGCCACACCTGTGTGCCGGAACGCCCAGTCATCCATCAGCGCATTGCCGGGACCAGTGTCACAGGCAATGATCTCGCCATTTCGTCCGAGGAAGGTGACATTGGCCACGCCGCCGATGTTGAGTATCGCGACGGGGCGTTGAGCGTCCTGCAACAGCGCCGCATGATACCAGGGGGCGAGCGGCGCGCCTTCGCCACCGGCCGCAACGTCGGCACTGCGGAAATCATGCACCACTGGAAGCTGCGTTTCGCGTGACAGCAGCGCCGCGTCGCCGATCTGCCAGGTGCGATGCAGTGCCGGGGCGTGATAGATCGTCTGTCCGTGAAAACCGATCACATCGACGGGGCCTGTCTGAAGCCGCAAGGCCTGAACGGCTTCGATGTGGCGTTCTGTCAGGCGTCTTTCGACGTCCAGCATTTCAGGCGCATCGGGAGAAAGATGTGCTGCACGATCCAGAAGCGCGCGGGCACACTGACGAAGGTCGGCGTCATAGGGCAGGGACAGGGAAGGGCCGCGCTCGAAAACCGTGACGCCATCCGTGCGGATGACAGCGGCGTCCACCCCGTCCAGCGAAGTGCCGCTCATCAGGCCAATCACGTTGAGCGGGCGACTCATGACGACAAACTCCGGCTGGACATAAACAAGCTCTAACGGCGAAGTTCCATGGAAATCGGACCCTCACGCCGACCGTGCGTGAACTGATCCACCATGGCGTTACCTGAATGCATGAGCGAGGTCGCCGGTCCCTGCCACACCAGCTTTCCCTGATACAGCATGGCGGCCTCGTCGCCGATCCTCTGGGCGGAAGCCATGTCGTGCGTGATGGCGATGGCGGTCGATCCCATCCTTTTCACGCAGTCGACAATCAGCCCGTCAATGACCGCGCCCATGATCGGATCAAGGCCGGTCGTCGGTTCGTCGAAGAACAGAATCTCGGGTCGGTCGGCGATGGCGCGGGCCAGTCCGACACGCTTCTGCATGCCGCCTGACAGTTCGGATGGGGAGAGATCGCCAACCGATGGGTCGAGGCCGACCTGTTCCAGAACAGCATTTGCCCGCGCCCGCGCTTCCGTACGCGAGAGACGCGGATGCTTTTCAGAATGTCTTGTCGGTTCAGGAGCCAGCAGACCGAAAGCGACGTTTTCCCAGACGGACAGGCTGTCGAACAGGGCGGCGTTCTGGAACAGCATGCCGATTTCGCCGATCCGTTCTTCACGCTCACGGCGAGGTGCACGTAGTACGTCCACACCGTCAATCTCGATCAGCCCTTCGTCCGGCTGGATGAGACCGAGAATGCAGCGGAGCAGAACAGATTTCCCCGATCCAGACCCACCGATGATCACGAAAGAGGTTCCTGTCGGCACGTCGAGATCAACGCCATCGAGCACGACTTTCGACCCGAAAGCCTTGCGCAGCCCACGGATACGGATTTTCGGTGCGGAGGATGAGGTGTCTGTCATTGTGCGAAGAACAGGTCTGTCAGGAGGTAATCGAATGCGAGCACAAGGATCGACGCGGAGACAACAGCAGCGGTTGTAGCGCTGCCGACTCCCTCGGCGCCCCCGCGGCTTGTGTAGCCGTAATAACAGCCCATCAGGGTGATGAGAAAACCGAACACGGTGGCCTTCACCAGCCCGACCATGACGTCTTCTGTCTTCAGGGCGTTCATGGTGGCGGCGATATAATTATCCGGCGCGAAGCCAAGCTTCACCGTCGCTACCGTAAAGCCGCCTGCGACACCCAGAATATCGGCCACCACCACCAGCAGCGGCAGAGCGATCACACCGGCGGCAAGACGAGGGGCCACAAGATATTTCATCGGATGGGTACGCAGTGTCGTCAGGGCGTCGATCTGGTCCGTCACCCGCATGGTGCCGATCTGCGCCGCCATGGCGGCACCCACGCGACCCGCGACCATAAGGCCCGCCATGACAGGGCCGAGTTCGCGCGTCACCGCGAGCACGACGATATTCGCGATGGCGCTCTGGGCGTGGTACTGCGCGAAGCCGGTGTAGGACTGGAGTGCGATCACGCCGCCTGAGAACAGGGCGGTGAGGGCGACAACCGGTAGGGACAGAAAGCCGGTATCGAGGAGCGACTGGAGAAAGACCCGCCAGTAAAAAGGCGGCCGGAAGAAGCAGGAAATTCCTTCCAGTGCAAAAAGGCCAATGGAACCGGCCCCGCGTGTCACGACAAACACCGTTCGGCCCAGCAGGGCGACAAGATCAAGCAGGGTGTTCATCCGGCGCAGTCGGTCCTTTGCAGTATGAGATGTGCAGCTTTTGCACTGCGGACAATCATTTAGAGCCATACAGCCGTAGCCCGCCAGTCGGATGACGTCAAAATTCTCTTTTATTCCGGGTCTGTGCTGACTTGCAGTGTCTGTGATTTCTTGTTGAAACTCTTTCGTTCTGGCCTTGACCGGAGGGGACCGGACGGGTTCAAGTCTGAGCGATTTCGGGCGGGCGCCCTGTTCGTCTGATGACAGGCCCGGAAAATCGGGAGGAGACTTCGGTGCGTATTGCAATGATCGGGGGAGGCTATGTTGGCCTCGTTTCGGCTGCGTGTTTCGCGGAATTCGGAATTGAAGTGGCCGTGGTTGAAAACAGCCCGGCGCGACTGGCGGCCCTGCGCAAAGGACAGATCCCTATCTATGAACCTGGCCTCGACAAGCTGGTCGAATCCAACATGCAGGCGGGGCGTCTGTCTTTCGGTGATGACATCGCCGCAGCGGTAAAAGACGCTGAAGCCGTGTTTATTGCTGTCGGCACGCCGCCGCGGAATGGCGATGGCGCAGCGGACATGCAGTATGTCCATGCGGCAGCACAGCAGATCGCTCGTTCGCTCACCAATTATGCGGTTGTCGTGACAAAATCGACGGTTCCGGCTGGCACCAGCCGCCGCATCGCCGAGATCATCCGGGCCACGCGTCCTGACGCCGATTTCGACGTCGCATCCAATCCAGAGTTTCTGCGCGAAGGCAGCGCGATCGGTGACTTCATGCGTCCGGATCGTGTGATCATTGGTCTCGACAAGACGGCTCCGGACGGCGGCGCTCGCGCTGAAGCTGTTATGCGGAAGGTCTATCGTCCGCTGTCCCTGATCGAAGCGCCGCTGCTCTTCACAACGCTGGAGACATCGGAACTCACGAAATACGCTTCCAACTCGTTCCTTGCGATGAAGATCTCCTTCATCAACGAGATGGCCAGTCTTTGTGAAAAGCTGGGCGCGGATGTGCATGATCTGGCCAAAGGTATGGGTCTTGATGGCCGTATCGGCCGCAAGTTCCTGCATCCGGGTCCGGGTTACGGCGGTTCCTGCTTCCCGAAGGACACTCTGGCTCTGTCGCGTATTGGTCAGGAGGCTGGAAGCCCTTGCCGTCTCGTCGAGACAACCGTCCAAGTCAATGATGCCCGCAAGATCGGTATGGCCGGTCGTATCATCGCAGCCTGTGGTGGTTCGGCGGAAGGCAAGACGATTGCTGTTCTCGGTCTGACCTTCAAGCCTGAGACCGACGATATGCGCGAGGCGCCGTCGATCCCCATTCTGCACCGCCTGGCGGAAGCAGGTGCGAAGCTGCGGGCGTTTGATCCTGTCGGCATGGAAGTGGCGGCTCCGATGATGCCGCCGACCACGACGTACTGCACCGATGCGCTGGATGCGGCCAAGGGCGCAGATGCGCTGGTTGTGCTGACGGAGTGGAATGTCTTCCGTGCGCTTGCTCCCAAGGCTCTTGTGGAGGCCATGAAAGGCAAGGTTGTCGTCGATCTGCGTAACATCTTCGATCCGGCGGCGATGCGGGCTGTTGGTCTGGACTATCAGTCGGTTGGCCGTCCCTGAGATGAAAGTGTCAGGGGAGACGCTTCATGCGCTCCCCTGATTTTTCTTTCAGGCAGGGCAAATAATCTTGATATGACAGGAGAGAGGATCTCCACTATTTTCGTGCGTTCATAGGCATACGTGCGAGGAGGAAAAGCGTGATGGAATGGCAGGGTCTGATTTCCATACTCATCGCTGTTTTCATGTTTTTCATTCTGCCGGTGATCATAGGTTTCGCCATTGTGATCAGGGATGCGCGCTGGCAGGCCGAGCAATCCTGTTGCCGTAAACCCCGGCGTATCATGCCGAAAGAAGTTACGGTTTCCCGATGAAGGGGAGGTTTTCGTGGTGGATATGCGAAAACCTATTACGAGAACGACGATACGGTCCTTGCTTTGGAAACACGGCACAGGCGTAATCAGTATAGTTTTCTGAAAATTCAGAGAGTAGAATTTTTCGCTCAATATAGCATTGCTCAAGCTGTTATTTTTGCTGGAGTTCAGAAGACAGCGTTTGATGGCTGCTTCCTGACTTTGTCTTTAATTTGTCAGTTGCCCGGTCGACGGCTCGACCAGCCTTCTCAAGCGGGCTTTTCGGTGGATCAACAGCATCCACTTTTTTAACAAAAGTCTGTTCGTGAGGCTCGTAGGCTGTCAGGCCGACGCGACGCAGACGACTGAAAGAGCGAAGAAGGCAGAGCGCATTGAAAAACCGCCTGTAAATTTTTGCAGAGCATGCGGGGCTGGCAGGAATTGTGACGTTCCATCACTTTTGAGAACATTCCAAAACAGGTTTCCTGTGCCAGTTATCGGCCAGTTTTAAAAACGGGAATGACTCGGTCCCTGTGTAAGGGACAGTTATAGAAAAGCGGGTAATTGAGCCGCCGGTTATATGCCTTGAAATTATTCCTAATAAATTTATTTCATTTTAATATAAAGAATATTGTTGATGATGAGTTTTATTTTTGGTCTCTGGACGGGTGGTTTTATTGGGATTTTTGTAAGTTTAATTTTTAACAAGTCATAATATACATGAAAAATCGTCTTCTATTTATTTTGAAGTCCCGTGAAGGTCATTGGGGCTACGGTTCGCGTGAATCTGGTCTTTCAAATTCTGTCCGTTTTGTCGTGGACATGCTCAATGCAAATGGCATTGAAGCCCAATCCGTTGAAGTCGCAGATAACAACGCGATTGATCGGGAGGTAACAGCCTACAGGCCAACGCATGTGATCATCGAGGCGTTCTGGGTTGTTCCGGAAAAATTCGATATCCTCCAAAAGCTGCATCCACAGGTTCAATGGATCGTCAGAGATCACTCGGAAACGCCGTTTCTTGCCAATGAAGGCATCGCCTTTGGCTGGACCGTTGATTATCTGCAGCGTGGTGTTGAGGTTATGTGCAACGCACCGCGCGCCGTGTCGGATATGGCGGTTGTAGCGATGGGCTGTGGGCTGGACCCGTCCGGCATTACCTACGGACCGAATGTTTATCCCGTCCCGCGTCTGTGTGACATCGCTCCTCATACCCGCCAGCAGGGTGTCGTTAATATCGGCTGTTTCGGGGCTGTGCGTCCACTGAAAAATCATATGACGCAGGCGATCGCCGCCATTGCGTTTGCTGAGTCCATTGGTTCGGTTCTGCGTTTCCACATTAACGCAACGCGTGTGGAAGGGCAGGGAAGTCCCGTCCTGAAAAACCTGCGTGAACTCTTCGCAAGATCAGATCATGAACTGGTCGAGCATGGCTGGATGCCACATGCAGAATTTCTGTCCGTGCTGTCCGGGATCGATATTCTTATGCAGGTTTCCTTTACGGAAACATTCAATATTGTCGCAGCCGATGCAATGGCCATGAGTGTTCCGGTGCTGGTATCATCCGAATTGCCGTGGATTGGTCATTACGCGCACCGAAATCCTACAGATGCCGCCGACATGGCGCAGGGCCTGTATGCGATCTGGAACGAAAATGAACACGAGCGTCTGAAGCGACTTCTGAAACAGCGACGTGACATGGAAGTCTATTGCGCCCGCTCTTCCGCGACGTGGCAGCGTCGTTTCGGTGGAAAAGCCCGATTGGTCGGCATGGAAACGCAGGGCATGGCGAATGCCTGACTGGGCCTTGTTCTGTGGTTTGGGGGCGATCAGTGCAACACTTGTCAACGCCGGACTGGTGACCTTTTTCGTCTGGATCAGGAAGAAACAGGACCAGACATACTGGGATAAAAGGAAATGAGAGCGTTCCTTTTACTCTGTATCCTGTGTCTTGGATGTGGGGGATGCACAACAATCCCCACAGAAGCGCAGCATGATCTGATCGGGGTTTCCCGTTCAGACCTTGTGGCATGTGCGGGCGTGCCCGACCAGGATGAAACAAGGGACAATCAGGAAGTCCTTGTCTGGAAAATTGAAAAATCAGGCAGCGGATCATTCTCCATTTCCGCTCCTTTCGATATTTCCATGACCATCAACACCAACGGCGCCTGCCATGTGATTGCCAGTGTGAGGGATGGCAAAGTCGCGCGAGTGGCTTATACCGGCCCTTCCTCAACATGGCAGGGGAAGGACGCGGCCTGTGCTCCGGTCTTGCGGGCCTGTGTCGCCTCTGCCGTAAAGTAGACGGCAATCATGCTGGGCGCGTTTCAAAGGGCCTGACCGGCTGGTGGAATTGGAAATGTTTACGGTATGAAACAGACTGTTCTGCCTGGCGTGGTCCTCGATGAGGACGATCTTGAAATCACCTACATTCTGGCTTCCGGCCCCGGTGGCCAGAACGTGAACAAGGTGGCGACGGCTGCCCAGTTACGTTTCAATCTGCTCAATGCTCAGGGAATACCGGAACGCATTCGTCTTAGAGCGCTGGAACTTGCGGGAACGCGGGCGACCCGTGATGGTGCAATTGTCATCACGGGACGGCGCTTTCGCAGTCAGCAGAGAAACCGTGAAGATGTCATTCAGCGTCTGATCGAGTTGATCAGACAGGCCGCTCATCGCCCTGCATTCCGTGTCGCAACAAGACCGGGACGCGCCGCCCGGCAGCGGCGTCTGGATGGCAAGGCCCATCGGGCCGGCATCAAGCAGAATCGCAGGGTCCGGTCTGACGACTGATAGTCCAATCAGTCGTCAGATCAGGAGTTTATTTCCACACATCATCCATGACGGGAACAGCCGAGGCTTCTGCCGGGACGGCAACCTGCATGGCCTTGAGATCAGCCTCGCTTTTCACAATGGCTGTCTCTTCCGCCTTCAGATCAAGAGATCGGCTCAGCAGCGCGTAGACACTACCGGACACGACCAGCCCGACCAGCCATCCGATGTCGACCCCGCCCAGCATCTGGGCGATTGGACCCGTGTAGATGTCAGGCAGAACGGCAAACGGAATGGTGACGATAAATCCGATTGCATAGGCCAGCAGACCGCGCGACTGCCACATGCCGTAGATACCACCACCGGGCATGAAGAGATTTGTGATGGCGTAACGGCCTTTGCGAACCAGAAAGTAATCGACCAGATTGACCGCCGTCCACGGCACCAGCAGATACAGCATGACCGTCAGGGTCGCGAAAAGCAGCCCGATCGCATCAGACGGGCATTTCAGGGACAGGCCCGTCCAGATTGCTGCAACGGCGATCACAGTTAGAATACGAGCGTTTTTGGTCGGATTGAGTGGCCGGAAGGAATCTATTCCGGTCAGAATGGTCAGCATGCAGCTATAGGCATTGAGACCCATCGTGGCGATCAGCGCGGTGACAGAGGCGAGGGATACAATCGAACCGAAACCCGGAAAGACAGCGTCACCAGCCTGATGCAGAGCGACCAGTCCGTCGGAGGCGCCAAGACGGGTTGCAAGCCATGCTCCAAGTGTAATGAGCCAGATCGCGGAGGATGAGGCTCCGAACATCACCGCCATGATGATGGAGGCCGGGCGGGTATTGCGCGGCAGGTAGCGGGAATAGTCGGAAACGTATGGCGCGTAAGTGATGTTGTAGCTGGCGCTGGCTGCGATCTGCCCGATGAAGGCCACCCAGCTGAAGCCGACGATGGTCGGTGCACTGCCTCCTGCATGTCCGGTCAGGATGGCTCCCGTCAGAATGACATAGAGAGGCAGGGAGACGTAGAAGCACAGTTTGAAGATCGTATGCAGACAGTCATGGCCGTAGATGGCGAACAGGGCGGCGATAATGGCCATGACAATCGTGACTGTGGTGATGTTCCAGCCGAAGATCCCGTTCAGACCGGCGGAAAGCAGCACGGTGTCAACAACATTGAAGCCTATGAACGTGACCAGCGTCCCGATTAGCACGAGAGACACGCCCCGATAGCCGAACTGCGCTCGCGACTGGATCATCTGTGGGAGGCCAAGCTCAGCACCTTGTGAAGCGTGAAACGCCATGAACAGTGTGCCAAACAGGATTCCAATGACTCCAGCCAGTGCCGTGTAGCCAAGCGAGAGACCCATGCTGGGTCCGACAAATCCGATGGCGATTGTAAAGAACTGGAAATTGCCCAGAAACCAGAATGGCCCCTGATCGGCTACGCGACCGTGGCGCTCGTTCTCGGGTACGTAATCGATGGAACGGGTTTCGATCCCTCCCTGACGGGAAGGTGTGTCCTGGGTGAGAGTCGGTGTGACTGACATCGAGTGCCCCTCTGAGGGATGTCTGGGGGTAGAACGATTTGTATTCGCAATGATATGGCACGCTTGTTGACAGGGCCAATTCAAAATCTAAGATTCAAACATTGATTGAAATCGATGTTTGGGTGTCATGCTTGGTAGTCTCAGTGATCTGGACCTGCGTCTGATCCGTGTTTTTCTGGCGATTGTGGATGCCGGAGGAATTTCCACAGCGCAAAGCATCCTGAATGTCGGACAGTCCACAATCAGCACTCAGTTGGCGACATTGGAGACACGACTGGGCTTTCGGTTGTGTGAGCGAGGCCGAAGTGGATTTCGGCTGACGGCCAAAGGCGAGCGCTTTACGGAGTTGGCCCGTCATCTGGTGGGAGCCATTGAAGATTTCAGCGTTCAGGCCCGTAACATGGATCGTCGGCTTGTCGGCACGCTCCGGATAGGGATTATCGGCCATACGCCGTTTAGTGAAAACATACGCATCAGTCAGGCCATTGCGCGCTTCAGGCAGCGTGACGAAGCCGTCAGGCTGGATATCCGCGTCTGTTCACCGGGCGAGCAGGAAGAGCGTTTGCTAAGCGGAACGCTCGATATAGCGATGGGATATTTCTGGCACAGGGTTCCAAGCCTCCAGTTCACGCCGCTTTTCATCGAAAGGCAGGTTGCTTACTGCGGCAGGGATCATCCGCTTTTCTCTCGGGCCGGACAGATCACTCAGGCCGAAGCATGGGAGTTTGACTGGGGCTGGAGAACGTATCCGCTTCCGCAGTCAGTTTTTCCGGCCAATCCTAGGTCTATCACGGCGACGGCAGACAACATGGAAGCTTTGGCAATGCTTGTTCTGTCGGGCCATCATCTGGCTTTTCTGCCGCAACATTTCTCAAAATCATATGAAGAGCAGGGGCTGATGGCCCCTCTGAACATGCAGGCCCTGCGATACGATGTGACTTTTCATGCCGTAACGCGGCAAAGACAGAGCCTTGGGGATATACCAAAAGCTTTTCTGGAAGATCTTGCCAGCGTTCATCTCTCGGCCATTCCGGAAATACTGTCGTAACTCCTGAGAGAAAGATCTGATCAGAAGTCGGCTGTCAGGCCAGCAATAATGCGACGGTCAATTCTTAGGCCGGACGTCTCTTGAAGCCGGGAATCACCAAGCTGCTGTCCGCTCAGTGACAGCAGGAAATGCTTGTCAATTTTCCAGCCGACACGTGCGTTTACCGTGACGAAATCCTTAACTTTAACATTTTTGAGCTGGAGTGTGGAAAAGTCCGCGGTAACATCCTGATAATGCGACTGCCATCTGGCGTGGGCGCTGAATTCTACCGGGCCCAGCATATATTCGAACCCGCCGATGACTGTATTGACGGGTGTCTGCCGCTGGAAATTGATCATTGAAGATTTATCAGGGTCGCGGACAGATGCCATCGCATAGCTCAGATCCCAGTGAAGGTTAAAGTCGGTTTTGCCTTCCAGACGAATTTCTCCTCCAGCATCATCGACCCTGTTATAGTTTTTGGGAAACATTGTGATGGATGAAGGCGGTACGAAAGTATAATTTGATGCGAAGGGTGTTCCAAGCATGTCGCTGGTGCGCTGGGCGAAAAGTGCAACGGAGAGGCTACCGTTCAGTGGCTTGATACTGTGCGAATAATTGAGCCCCACATTGATTGTTGTCGAAGGCGCAAGTGAAGGATTGTTGATAACTGCGACCGGCCCAAGCATTGTTGATGGGGCAAAATCAAAAAGGGCTGGTAACTGGATGCCTCGGGCTGCATTCAGACCAAATGTACCCAGATCGCCCGCATCATAACGAATACGACTGTTAAAGCTTGGCTCTATGTAATGCCGTGCGGCGGAAGCCGGAGCATCTGACAGAATGGGGCTTCTGACGGAGGGAACAAGCAGGGAATCCACCCGGACGGCATTCGTCAAGGTGAGCTTCGGCAAGATCCGATAATCCCAGACAGCCGATCCTGCTGCCAGCATGTCGCTTTCGCTGCCAATTTTCGTGCCTGCCTGCGCACCGGAAAGAGTGGAATAACGATACTCTACTCCCAGACGCAGATCATTCTGATTGTTGATTGAAATTGTATCAGAGAGCTGCGCCACAGTTGTTTCCAGATCATACCCGAAGTCGATTGGAATAACGGTGCCAAAAGCAGCGATATTGTCAGTCGTTTTATTTGTAAATGAATTCTGATAGGCCCTGAATTCAACCAGACCCCAGTCAGTATCAGCAGCAAGTCGTCCTTCAAGACTTTTCGATAAAGGGCGTGATGTAAAATAGCTGCCGATATCGAGCCAGAAAGGGCTGCGTTCCTGATCGATAGTGCCGGTCAGACCCCATTCGACGCGGGGGGAGATCTGTCCTCGCAGTTCCAGAGCAGCGTTGATGTTGCTGGTCTGGGCGGGAACATCCCGACGACTGCCGCGGTCATATTCGTCTGACCTCATCCCGTTGAGTGAAAGTTTTGCCGCAAAGGCGTCCGAGAACTTATGGGAAGCGACCAGCTCTCCGCCAAACCCGTTAAGACTGCCGCCTTCTACATGCACGTAATTTTTGTTTTCATGTTGAGGATCACGCGTGACGATGTTGATCACACCGCCGGAAGCATTAAAGCCGTAAACAGCTGAGTTTGGTCCCCGGATGACTTCAATCTGTCGAATGTCCCGAATGGAAACGGGAAGAGCGCCCCAGTCCGTATAGTTATAACCATCGAGATAAACCTGCCGCCCGTCGATAAGCACCAGCGTGCGGGAGCCGCCTGCGGCGTCATTTCCCCGGATCGAAACATTGGCGCCCAGAACGGAATAGCGTCTGACGTCTACGCCGGGCACCATACGCAAGACTTCAGGCAAAGTCTGAGCGCCGGAGGTTCTGATCTGTTCGGCTGTGACGACCTGTATGTCGGTGGGGAGTTCGCTGGCCCGCTGCGGCTTGCCGGTAGCGGAACTGGTTATGGGTTCATTGAAAAGTTTTTCAAACGTACTGTAATCGAGATTCTGGGCATGCGCGTAACGATCCGGAAAAACCAGAAGACCGACCGCCAGTGTCGTGCTGAAGGATAGCACGGACGAAAAACGTAGACACTGCCGGTTATGGCGCTTGATGGCACGCAACAACATTTAACCCACATTCAGACAATCGGCTGACTATGCCGGCGGCCTGATTACGGCTTGGTTAAAATGTTTCCTGAAAAACAGAGGAAAAACTGTTTGCAGGATGTGAATGGAAAACCGGATGCAATACAGTTACGTTTCAGGGCATTATACAGTGACGACACCAGAGAGGTAACCATATGGAAACGCAGCCGCCAGTGGCCCCATCGGATTCGGAAGTAGTTCAGAACGAGACGGCCCGCGACGCGGCAGGCATTTCAACAACTGATACCGCCGCTCCCTCAACAGTCCCGCCAAGTGATCCCATTCTGGTGGTAAAGCCGGGTGCTCCTGCTCCTGTAACACCATCAGCAGCCGATGATGCCGCGAACAATGACAGGATGGACGCACCGGCTTTCAGGGAACTGGCCCAGATGGTCGGCGCGATGGTGTTTGTCGGACTTCTGACCGCAGCCGGATGGCATGCCGCCCATTACTCTGGAGCGTGGCCCTACTGATCACCTCATTTCTGACGTTTCAGAAACGTGTCACTGGTGACGTAGCGTGACCACCAGTACATCGCGGAAAGCAGGCCGGTTCGGGTCGATCGGCTGAATCGGTGTTACGCCGTGATAGACCATGTGGTCATTCACGAAAGCCGCGTCCATAGGGCCGGTGAGGGTGAAACTGCCAACCTCTGCTCCCTGAAGGTCGTGGATGCTGGTCGTCCCGTTCGCCACGTTCTCACGTTGCACCATCATCACAAGCACCCAGTCGACACCGTCCCGATGAAGACCTTCAGGGGTCGGCTGGCCGATCATTTCCCGTGCGGCTTCGATCCTGAACTGATGCACTTCCGCATGCCATGTTTCGGGCTGCTCGGTCTCAGGAGTCAGATCGGTCGCCAGTCGGTTGACCAGTGACAGCACCGCTTTCATGACCGGATGCTCGCCGATACGTTTTTCAATTGGATCAAACCAGCGTTCAATGCCGCCATTCAGCGTATTGTAGTCGCGGCTCTGATAATGAGGCTGGTGCTTTTTCCGGATAATGCTGTTTTCTGACAGGGCAAACGTGGCATGGCGGCGCCTGCGATAACGCCCCCCGTCAGCCATGTAGACATCCACACCCAGCCGCTGCCAGCTGGCGGCAAAGCTCTCCCAGTCTGTCATGCCGTAATATTCCAGCAGAGCATGCATCTGCTCTACCGGAATATGCGCAAAAAACCTCTCCTGCGTGGTCGTCTCAATCCCCTTGAGGACGGCTTTAGTCAGGTCTGCGTCAGGTTTTGTCATGGTCAGGTTTTTCCGCGGAGTCCGCGACAGGCTTGTCTGACTCTGTCGCTGGCGAGGGAGGAGGATTCACGTTCGTAGGATGCTCCTCAGCCGGTGTCAGGAGTTCTCCTGAAATTGCGAGAGATGTGCCCGGTGCGGACGCCGTGTAGGCGGTTGGAGTGTAGAACTTGATGCTCGCAGCTGCCATGCGGTTGGCAATCCGCTTGTAGAATTCGCGCTGGACTTTCCACTTCATCATGGCGGCGGTTCTGATGGTGCCAATAATAACCGCGCCGTTTCCATCGCTGTTATTGACGCCAAGATCATTATAGTCGGAATAGATGATTGTCTTGAAAGCATCTTCCTTGCGCATTTCTGCAATCGTATCCCACATGATCTTCACGACACGGGAAACGTCTTCTGACAGATCAACAGTCTGATAGATGATGAGCTGATTGAAGTCGCGGCCCGTGTTCGCAATCGAGGTCACGGAAGAGAATGGAATAATGTGCAGATCGCCGTTAAAGGCGCGGACACGGACTGTTCTGATCGAAAGATGCTCCACCGATCCTTCGACACCTGCGGCCGTGACCCAGTCGCCCACCTGAATGGCATCTTCAACCAGCATGAAGAAGCCGGTGATGAAGTCTTTCACCAGACTTTGTGAACCGAAGGCGACAGCTGCACCCATGATGCCTGCGCCTGTCAGCAGCGGCGCCACGTTGATGCCAATCTGCGAGAGACTGGTGACCAGCACAATGATGATGATGAGCGCCAGCATGACGGTGCGAATGATCGGCAGCACTGTCTTCAGACGGGTCGCGCGCATTCCCTGACCTGTCTTGCTGAATTTTTCCATCTGACGGTTCAGGAGGGCATTGACCACTTCCCAGATTATCGCAGCGACCGAGAGCGCGACCGCGAGCGTCACGACCGCACCAAGCAGGCGGGAACCGAGCGGGCTGGAGAAGAAGAAGTGAACGCTGTTGATGCCCCATGATTCAGTCAGGCCAACAAAACCGACGAACACGATCACGGCTGTCAGTGCACCGCGCACGAAGGGATAGTACCGGTCGGCACGTTCCTGAATTTCAGGGTGCTTCTGGGCCAGTTGTGGGTCGATACGGAACAGACGATCCTGCCAGCCATAAGCCAGTACAGCGAGAAGCCGGGTCACGGCGACGATGAGAACCGTCAGGAACGTCGTGCGCAGAATCCAGTCATATCCGCCGCGAAGATGGGCGGCCCAGACAAGCCACAGCGCCGCATCCAGAAAGAGCGCCGGGATCCACCAGAAATGCGCCAGCGTGAGCATGAACGACCAGAAGCCGTTCTTGATCTTCGCCTGTTTGGGCGTGATGGTTTTCGCAACGATGGGACGAAGTCGCCAGATGAAGATGGCGATGAGAATGTGCTCGATCAGAATGACCGCGCGGATCATCGCTTCGGTGCCGCGGTTGGAAAGGTCGAATTCTCCGCCCAGCACGGACAGGCAGACGACGATGGACGGCGCGGCGACAAGGAAGTTCCACCAGCGTGTCAGCATGCGTGCCGTGCTGTCGGACACCGGTGCCAGACGGATCATCGGAGAACGCGGAGCCAGCGCGGATTCCAGAAGCACGAACAGGAAGCGGGCAACCGCGTAGGCTTCCGCCAAGGTTTCCGTGACGGTTTCCGCCTGCGCCGTGTCGGTGGCGAGGGCTGAACCCGCCATGGCTACGCCCAGAAACAGAAGAACAGGCAACAGCTTGAGCCCGAAATGTCCCAGCGCGTATGGCACACGGGACAGAAATTTCAGTGTCTCGATCTGACGACGCTGGTCATCCGCACGGGTTTTGAGGGTATCGATTTCCTCCTTCTGGTCGCCGTTCGCTTTCGCCAGAGCCGCCGCCTTTATCTCGGCGTTCTGATCGGCCTCATCTTTTGCAATGTCAGCGTCGGACGTGTCTTGCGGCGAGGCGGGGCCGTTTTCCCGTTTCTCACGCTGTTCCGCACGAAGGGTGACAGTACGCAGTGGCTTGCGAAGCGCCAGCGATGTTCCCCATTCAACCAGCATGGCGACGATAATCACCAGTCCAGCGCGCCAGAATGTGCCGAGAAGCAGGGCGCGGGTCTGCGGATTGGAAATTTCCGCGTCGAACCATGTGCCGACTGTCTTCAGGTCGGAGAACAGTCCCAGAAAGTTACCGAGATAGCTGCGGAGCGTCAGCTTCAGGGAGGAAACGCTGGACATCAGATCGCTGTGAAGGACCACGGCGTTCTGGGACACCACGGCATCGCCTGTTGCCGCCGGAGCGGCTGCCTTCGCAGCTTGTGGTGTCGCGGAAACCCCCTTCGCCATGAGGGAGAGGGTGTGAGTAAAGTCGTCTCTCTGTTTTGGATCGTTCAGCACATTCAGCAGCTGCTGTGCTTCCTTGGGAGAAAGTGCGGCATTATTGCTGGAGGGAGCCGGTGCCGTAGCTGCCTTACTGTCCGCCGCCAGAGCGCTGTGCGTGGCGGGAAATATCAGTAGAGCAGCGGCAAAAAGCCAGCAGATCAGGGTGTTCAGGGAGAGGTTTCGTCGCGATGATGATCGCTCAATGACCGGGGTGATGGAACGATGATCCGCGTTATTCACCTGCATCCTGTGTTCACCTCATCTGGGTTTTGTTGTCTGTTTTTTGGTACGATTCTTGCTGATCCGGATCAAGGGACGGCCGGATCAGGAATAAATGTCAGCCAGCGCCGTCAAAGCGCACGATCCGTTCCCGGCGCAGAACCAGCGTGCGGGCGACCATATCGTGCAGCCCCTGTTTACGCGGGGTGAAGGCGACCATGATCACGCCAATGAACAGGACAGGAAAAGACACGAACATTTTGACCAGATTGCGGACGAGAGACCGCAACAGCGAAATGCGATTTCCCATCAGGTCACTGACACGCAGTCCCAGAACCAGCTTCCCGAGTGTGCCGCGAAGCGGCGAGGCTTCGAGCAGAACGAAGTAAAGCAACTGGAACAGCAGAAAATGCGTGCCCGTGTCGTGGACCTCCACATGCGGCCACGGCATGTGAAAACTGGAGGAGAAATCAGTATCCCGGAAGGCCACCTGATAGGACGGGGTGTCACCCTGCCACTCTTCCAGCCGAACGGTCGGCAGCGTGAAAATGCCGACGACAAGACTGACAACACTCAGCAGAAAGTAATCCAGCACGGCGGCGGCTGTGCGCACCCAGAAACCGGCATAGGCCAGCATCCGGCCATCGGGCGTCAGACTGCCTGCTCCGTCGACAATGCCTGTCTGTGCAGGCGGCGCACCCCAGCCGGGAGGAAGAGAATCAGACATGAATCAGCTCCTGTAAGAGCCATTGATATCGATGTAGCCATGCGTCAGATCGCAGGTCCAAACGGTCGATTTGCCGTCGCCAAGCCCCAGATCCACGTCGATATCGATGTCCTGCCCCTTCATGTGGGCAACGACCGGCGTTTCATCATAGCCTTCGACAACCGTGCCCTCACGCGCGATGGTGACACCACCGATCGCAACAGCCAGCAGGTCGCGGTCCGCTGGCTCGCCGCATTTGCCGACAGCCATGACGACGCGTCCCCAGTTGGCGTCTTCCCCTGCAATGGCGGTCTTGACCAGCGGGGAGTCAGCGATAGCTTTCGCAACAACGCGGGCGGACTGATCGGATACAGCGCCGGTCACGCGGACACGGATCTGCTTGGTAGCGCCTTCACCGTCGCGGACCACCATCAGCGCCAGTTCGAGCAGCAGGTCGTTGAGGACTTTCCGGAAAGCGGCAAGACGCGGATCATCAGCGCTGTTCACGGCCTGATTGCCGGCTTTTCCTGTTGCGAAAAGCAGCACCATGTCAGAGGTCGAGGTGTCCGAGTCGACCGTAATGGCATTGAAACTGTGGACCGTGCCCGAGGACAGCATGGCCTGCACGACAGGAGCGGGCAGTGCCGCATCAGTCGCGACGAAAGACAGCATCGTCGCCATATCAGGGGCGATCATACCGCTTCCCTTTGCGATGCCCTGAATGGTCACGGGAACACCGTCGATCTCTGTTTTCCGGACTGCCGCCTTGGGGAAGGTGTCGGTCGTCATGATGCCGCGTGCCGCCGCTTCCCAACCGTCTTCGGTCAGGGCTCCATGCAGGGCGGGAAGGGCCGCTGTGATACGATCGGCAGGAAGCACCTCGCCGATGACGCCGGTCGAGGCAAGAAAGACTTCCGTGGCAGGGCAGCCAGCCAGCCTGGCTTCAGCTTCCGCTGTGGCTCGGCAAGTTTCAACACCGGCCTTTCCTGTGAAGACATTGGCGTTACCGGCGTTGACTACGAGCGCTCGGGCCAGACCGCCCTTGAGCGCCGTGCGTGACCAGTCCACCGGCGCGCCGGGACATTTCGACTTGGTGAACACGCCGCCAACCGTCGTTCCGGCATCGAATTCGGCGACGACCAGATCCGTGCGTCCCTTGTAGCGGATGCCCGCAGCCACAGCGCCAAGGCGCACGCCCGGAACGGTGCCGAGAGCAGGCAAAGGCGAGGCGAGGGGAGAGACGGGCAGAGGCTGGGCCATCGGGACGAACCTTGATGCAGGAATGGGACGGCAGGACCAAATAGTCCTGAAATCTGGAAAAGCAGGATGTAAACGAAAAAAGGAAGAACGCCGAGGAGACGTTCTTCCTTTGTCTTTACCGCAAGCTGTCAGGGGAGGCCATAAGGCCCCCGACTGATTATTTCGCGGGAGAGGCTGTCGGGTTGCCAGCGATAGCAGGCTGCGCACCTTCCGGAACCGGCTTGCCGTCGGGACCGAAGCGGACGATCTTCACAGTGGAAGTCGCCTTATCAACCGCAGCGCGGACGTCCTGCTGGATCAGCTGCTGACGGATCTTGTCCTTGACCTCGTCTTCCTTCGGCACCGGCACCGTGCGGTCGGCCAGAACCTGAATGACGTGGTAGCCGAACTGGCTCTTCACCGGTGTCTGGCTGTAGGTGCCCGGCTTCATGGCGAAAGCGGCGTCAGAGAAGGCCGGAACCATGTCACCTTTCTTGAACCAGCCAAGGTCGCCGCCATTGTTCTTGGCGCTGCCCTTGTCGGTCGAGAGGCTCTCAGCCAGCGTGCCGAAGTTGGCGCCGCCCTTGAGCTTCTTGATGACGTCCTGAGCTTCAGCCTCGGTCTTTACGAGGATATGGCGCGCATGCACCTCTTTCTCGGGTGTCTTGTTGGCGTAGTTCTTCTGGTAATAGTCGTGAATTGCCGCGTCCGTCAGCTGGGGCACAACCTGACGGGACAGCCATGCATTCTGGAGAGCCGTGTTGGCGGCGGCTTCCATGGCGGTTTTCACTTCAGCATCGTTCTGAAGGTTATCCTTGCGCGCCGCAATCTGGATCGCCTTCTGATCGACGGCCTGATTGACCAGCATCGGGAAGATCATGTTCTGCGGCAGCTGACGAAGCTGCGGCGGCATGTTGGCCGCTGACTTGCGGATGTCGTCGAGCGTAATCTTCTCACCGTTGACGGTGGCGATCACGCTGTTCGGGTCCATCGGGGCCTGGGCAGGAGCGGACTGCGCGGCTCCACCAGCTGCCGGCGCTGCTGACGCTGGCGCATCAGCCGCATGTGCGCCGTGCACACTGACAGAGGAAAGGAGGGTGGAAGCAAACAGGGCTGTCGCTGCAAAAAACGTGCCCGAGCTGGAAAAACGCATTAGTAAGAAACCCAGTGTGAACAGAATGGGCGCATCATGGCCGACCCGGAAGACACCCGCAAGGGCATGACGTAAGTCTGTTTTGTTAAGAAATAGCCACTTTCCGGAGGGCGTGTCGGGGCCATCGGTTGACCCTGAGCAATGGCGGCTTTATCTGAGGGGGCGCACACCGTCGGCTTTTCGGTCCCTGTCTGTGCTCCAGATGCAGGGCAGGAACGCGGGGTCGGCTCCGGGTGTGCTGTTCCGGAAAGGTCTTCATGTTCGCCTCGCTTGCTCGCGCCCTCTTCGGCACTGCCAATGACCGTTCGCTCAAAGCGTTCCAGCGCCGTGTACCTGAAATCAATGCGCTCGAGCCAGGTGTCGCCGCGCTGGATGACGCCGCTCTTGCCCATAAAACGGTAGAGTTCCGGGAGCGTCTGGCTCAGGGCGAAACACTGGACGGCCTGCTGCCGGAAGCCTTCGCCGTCTGCCGGGAAGCCTCGAAACGTGTGCTGGGGATGCGTCACTTCGACGTGCAGCTTATTGGCGGCATGGTCCTGCATTCCGGAAAAATCGCTGAAATGCGGACCGGTGAAGGCAAGACCCTTGTTGCGACGCTGGCGGTTTATCTCAATGCGCTGAGCGGCAAGGGCGTGCATGTCGTCACGGTCAATGACTATCTGGCCCGTCGTGACGCCGAGGAAATGAGCAGGCTTTACAGCTTCCTTGGGCTGACGACCGGCACGATCGTGCCGAACCTGCCCGATGAAGCGCGTCGTGCGGCTTATGCCTGCGACATCACCTACGGCACGAACAACGAATTCGGTTTCGACTATCTCCGTGACAACATGAAATACCGGCTGGACGAGATGGTTCAGCGGCCTTTCAATCACGCCATCGTCGATGAAGTCGATTCCATCCTGATCGACGAGGCCCGGACTCCGCTCATCATCTCTGGTCCGGCGGAAGACAGCTCAGAGCTTTATCGTGCCGTGGATGCGGTCATGGCCGAACTGGTCCGCGACCCGACGACTTACGATAAGGACGAGAAACTCCGCACGGCGATCCTGACGGAAGCAGGCTCTGACAAGGTGGAAGAGCTGCTGCGCGCGTCTGGCGTGCTGAGTGATGGTGGTCTGTATGACGTGCAGAACGTGGCGGTTGTCCACCATGTGATGCAGTCGCTTCGCGCTCATACGCTGTTCTCGCGGGATGTCGATTACATCGTTCGCGACGGCAAGGTGACCATCATTGATGAGTTCACCGGTCGTATGATGGATGGTCGTCGTTATTCGGACGGTCTGCATCAGGCTCTTGAAGCGAAGGAGCATGTCGAGGTTCAGCAGGAAAACCAGACGCTGGCCTCCATCACCTTCCAGAACTACTTCCGTCTCTATCCCAAGCTGTCCGGCATGACCGGCACGGCGATGACGGAAGCAGATGAATTCGCGGAAATCTACAAGCTCGACGTCGTGGAGATTCCGACCAATCTCCCGGTTGCACGTAAAGATACCGACGACGAGATCTATCTTGATGAACCCCAGAAGTTCGCTGCTGTCGTCAAGCTGGTTGAGGAAGTCCACAAGGGCGGGCAGCCCATCCTTGTCGGCACCACATCGGTCGAGAAAAGTGAAGCGCTTTCGGCGCTGCTGAAGCGGAACAATATTCCGCATAATGTGCTCAACGCGCGTTTCCATGAGATGGAAGCGGCGATCGTGGCGCAGGCGGGTGCGCCGGGCGCGATCACCATCGCCACGAACATGGCTGGCCGCGGCACGGACATCAAACTCGGCGGTAATGTCGAGATGCGGATTCAGCAGGAACTGGGCCACATCACTGATCCCGCCGAACGCGAAGCTGCCGAGCAGGCCATCCGTGACGAGGTGGCGAAGAATCAGGCTATCGTGAAGTCTGCGGGCGGTCTGTACGTGATCGGTACCGAGCGTCATGAGAGTCGGCGTATCGATAACCAGCTTCGTGGTCGTGCGGGACGTCAGGGCGATCCCGGAAACTCACGGTTCTTCGTCTCGCTTCAGGATGACCTGATGCGGATCTTCGGATCTGACCGCATGACCGGCATGCTCCAGAAGATGGGCATGCAGGACGGCGAGGCGATCGTGCATCCGTGGCTGAACAAGGCCCTTGAGCGCGCGCAGAAGAAGGTCGAAGCCCGTAACTTCGACATGCGCAAGAATACGCTCAAGTATGACGACGTCATGAATGATCAGCGCAAGGAGGTTTACGCCCAACGCCGTGAATTCATGATGCAGGACGATGTCGCGTCGCTCATCGTGGAAATGCGTGAGGAAGTGATCCTTTCTCTGGTTGACCGCTACATCCCGGAAAAGGCGTTTGCCGAACAGTGGCAGACAGCTGAGTTGACGGAAGATGTGAAGCGTATCTTCAATCTCGATCTGCCGATTGCCGAATGGGCGACGGAAGACGGCATGGACAAGGAACAGGTCGCCGCCCGGATCGAGGACGCAGCGGCACAGGCGCAGGCTGTCCGGACCACGAATTTCGGCCCGGAGATCATGCGGTATCTGGAAAAGCAGATCCTGCTGACCACGTTCGATTCCGTCTGGAAAGAGCATCTGCACGCACTGGATCAGCTTCGTCAGGGCATTGGTCTGCGGGCTTATGGCCAGAAAGATCCTCTGAACGAATACAAGCACGAAGCCTTCCAGCTTTTCACCTTCATGCTTGATGAGATGCGTGAACGCGTGATTACGCTTCTGGCGCGTGTGGAAATGGCTCCGCCGCCGGAGCCGCATCCTCTGGAAGGTATCGGTGAGTTTCATCCCGATCCTCAGGTCGAGGGTTATACTTCGGAACCGGCGCAGTTCACGGGCGCGCCAGCTGCCGTGACTGCGGAGCCACCGACCAGCGGTGCCATCCTGCCGGAAGATCCGTCCACGTGGGGCGAGACACCGCGTAACTCGCTCTGCCCTTGCGGTTCGGGGCTGAAATACAAGCATTGTCACGGGCGTCATGTCTGAAGCCCGTTCTGGACATCCTCCGGGGCGCTGAAGCTGCCGGATAGAAGACGCTTCCCTCCGGGCACTGTGTCGCTCGGGGAGTTTTCTGGCGGACGTCAGTCCCCATCGGTCCGGCCCCGTATAAGCCGACATTCATCCAGATATATTCAGTCAGAATGAGGACAGCGAGATGGCAGGCCATTCGCAATTCAAGAACATCATGCACCGTAAGGGTGCGCAGGACGCCAAACGTGCCAAGCAGTTTGCCAAGGTGATCCGTGAAATCACGGTTGCTGCACGGTCCGGCCTGCCTGACCCGGCGGCCAATCCCCGTCTGCGTGCGGCGATTTCAGCGGCTCGTGAAGTCAACATGCCGAAAGACACTGTCGAGCGGGCGATCAAGAAGGCGACCGGAGCCGGTGGTGGCGATGATTACGCCGAAATCCGTTACGAGGGCTACGGTCCGGCTGGTGTTGCCGTGATTGTCGAGGCCCTGACGGACAACCGCAATCGTACAGCCAGTGAAGTGCGCGCAGCGTTCTCCAAATACGGCGGTTCGCTGGGTGAAATGAACTCGGTGGCCTTCATGTTCAAGCGTCTGGGTGTCATCACCTATCCGGCCAGCGTTGCCAGCGAAGAAGAGATGCTGGAAGCTGCGATCGAAGCCGGGGCGGACAATGTGGTTTCGACCGAGGAAACGCACGAGATCACCTGTGAGGTGGAGTCCTTCTTTGCTGTGCGTGATGTTCTGGAGCCGAAGTTCGGTGAGCCTCTTTCGGCCAAACTGGACTGGCGTCCCGAGAACTCGATTGAGCTGGACGAGGAAAAGGCCCGGACGGTTCTGAAACTTCTCGATGTTCTTGAAGACAATGACGACGTTCAGAATGTCTACGCCAACTTCGATCTGTCCGAAGAAGTGGCTGAAGCTCTCTCTGCGTAATCCTTTCGCATCGCGGCTCAGTTACTCCGTTGAGGAGTCTGGGCCGCTGAACTGAGAACGAGCCCATGCGCATCCTCTTCATCACCGCAACACGCCTCGGGGATGCCGTCATTTCGACGGGGCTGCTCAATTATCTGATTCAGGCTCATCCTGACGCAAGATTTACGGTTGTCTGTGGTCCGGTTGCAGCAGGGCTGTTTCAACGCATGCCCCAGCTTGACCGGGTCATCGTGATGGCCAAGCGACCTTATGACCTGCATTGGTTCGATCTGTGGAAACAATGTGTCGGAACGCGCTGGGATCTGGTCGTCGATCTTCGCGGATCGGCCATCAGCCTGCTTCTGCGGACACGTGCCCGCCGGATCATGCGGGGAGGGCGGCGACCCGGAGCACGTATTGCCCACGTTGGCGATGTGTTGTCTTTATCGCCTCCGCCATTACCCGTCGTCTGGACCAGTGAAGAAGACAGGGCGCTTGCAGGAACGATCCTTATCGAGAATGACATTATTGCTTTCGGCCCGACGGCCAACTGGGCGGGGAAAGTCTGGCCAGCACAGTATTTTGTGGAACTGTGGTCCTGTCTTGCAAGGATCTTTCCCAACAGGAAGCTAGCTGTCTTTTACGGTCCCGGTGAAGCAGAACGCTCAATGGCCGCTCCCGTGCTGGCTATTCCGGGTGCGATCGATGCCGGTGGTCGTTTCACGCTCGCGGAAACGGCGGCGATGTTGCAGCGTTGCGCGCTCTTCATTGGAAATGATTCCGGCCTGATGCATCTGGCGGCAGCGGCGCAGACACCGACCCTTGGCCTCTTTGGTCCTTCACGGAGCAGCGAATATGCGCCTTCTGGCGTTCATGCCGAGTGGATTGCGGCTCCGGGGCCGGAAGGCGCTGCGCCGATCAGCGGACTTAAGCCGGAACAGGTGCTTGAGCGTCTTCTTTCCATGATGAGTGGCAGGGAGGAGACTTCCTGTTCCTCGTTGGAAAACCAAGAACTAACGTGAAGCGGATTACGCTGTTTGAGTCATCGCATCACGCGAAAGCATTTTTATAATTCCGGGCAAAATTCTCTGGACCAGAGTTTGAGGGCAGCGCCTGGGCGGACTCTCTGTTATTGTCGCCGACACTACATCTGAACAACAAAGAGACGATAATGCACTACGACCTGATTATCCGGAACGGCACCTGTATCCTGCCCTGGGGCGAGGTGAAAACAGATGTCGGCGTCGTAGCAGGACGTATTGCAAGCATCGACGTTCCCACAACTGCTGAAGCCCATGAAGTCCTTGATGCGCAGGGTCTGCATGTGCTGCCCGGACTGATCGACGCGCATGTGCATCTGCGTGATCCTGGCAATCCGGCAGTCGAGAGCATTCCGACAGGAACAAAGGCTGCGGCTCTTGGCGGTATCGCCACCGTGTTCGACATGCCGAACACCAATCCCGCCGTGACGAATGCCGAAATGCTGCGTTGGAAGCAGGAATATGCTTCCCGTGAGTCCTATACCGATTTTGCATTCTATATTGGCGCAACACGTGAAAACACCAAGGATCTTGGTGAGTTTGAAAAATTTGACGGTGTCTGCGGCATCAAGGTGTTTGCCGGATCATCTACTGGCAATCTGATGATCGAGGATGATGAGGGGATTGAGGCCGTTCTGCGCCACGGCCATCGTCGCGTCTCTTTTCATTCCGAGGACGAATACCGTCTGCGTGCTCGGAAAACCCAGTTTGGTCAGACCGGCATGCCATGCTGCAACCACAGCATCTGGCGCGATCCGGAATGTGCCTTTCTCGGCACGCGTCGCATCACGGCGCTTTCCGTGAAAACGGGGCGTCCGGTGCATATCCTGCACACCTCCACGGAAGAGGAATTCAAGTTCCTTGAGAGCTATCGCCATCTCGTCACAACGGAGGTGCTGGCAAACCATCTGACGCAGATTGCCCCGGAATGTTACGACCAACTCGGGAGTTTGGCCGTGATGAATCCACCCATCCGTGAAGAGCGGCATTTCGAGGCTGCGTGGCGTGCCCTGCAGAACGGGATGGTCGATGTGGTCTCTTCCGATCACGCACCGCATTCGCTGGAAGCCAAAGCCAAACCGTGGCCTGAATGTCCGTCCGGCATGACCGGCGTGCAGACGCTCGTGCCACTGATGCTGGATCACGTGAACGCAGGCCGTCTCTCGCTTACGCGTCTGGTGGACGTGATGGCCGCTGGTCCGGCCCGCGTGTATGGCATGATGGCGAAAGGCCGCCTGTCAGTTGGTTATGATGCCGACTTCACGCTTGTGGACATGAAAGCCGAGCGCCGGATCACCAATGACTGGATCGCTACTCCTGCGGGCTGGTCGCCGTTCGATGGCAAGGAGGTCAAGGGCTGGCCAAAGGCGACAATCGTCCGGGGAAAGATCGTGATGCGCGAAGACGAGATTCTCGGCGAGCCGCTTGGAAAGCTTGTGCGTTTTCTGCCCTGAAAAAGCCGCGACTTCGCCGCATAGGCTCATGGTTGGGCAGGACTGGTCCGAATCAACAAATGAGGCCAGTCTCCTGCCGATCATGCCAACAGAATCCGGCTCAGACCGGAAGGAACACGTATGAAAACGACGTTTGCAATTTGTGCTGCGGCTTCCCTGATGCTGTTCGGCGCTTCGGCGCACGCAGAAGGTCTCTGGACGGCCTCCGGTTGTGGCGCTGAGCCTTCAGCCCCGACGCTCGATGTGTCCAGCGTTGATCGCTACAACGCCAGCGTGGACAAGGCTGCCAGCTATGAGAAGGCTGCTCGCACCTACAATGCGTGCGTAGCCAAGGAAGCGACCCGTCAGCAGACGGTCATCAGTAACGAAGCCAAGACGAAGATGGAGCATATTCAGGAAGGTAGTTCAGCCGTCCAGAAGCGGATTGCCGCCAACTTTTCCAGGTTTACGACGCAGCTGAAGACGGCTGGCGCGAAACTCGGCAAGGCACATTAACGTCAGAGAGAAGTTTTTGGTGAAGCTTTAGAGAACGTCGCCTTTTTGAAAAAAGGCGACACCCAAAAACTTCCCTTTGATTAAGCTGGCTGTTTACAGGCTGATTGCTGAAACTGTCTGGCGCTTAACAGTGTGAAAAATTACTCACCCACCGCCGTCTTGGCCAAAGCATCAAACGCCTGAAGCCTGCGGATAACGGCGGGCATCTCCCGTAGCGGGATCATGTTGGGCCCATCGCTTGGCGCTGCGTCGGGATTTTCATGGGTCTCAAGGAAGACAGCTGCAACACCAATCGCCACGGCTGCCCGCGCGAGAATGGGCGCAAACTCACGCTGTCCACCCGACGCTGTGCCCAGTCCGCCCGGCTGCTGCACGGAATGTGTGGCGTCATACACCACCGGATAGCCGGTGCCTGCCATGATGGGCAGAGAACGCATGTCATTGACCAGAGTGTTGTAGCCGAAGCTGGTGCCACGCTCGCAGAGCATGATCCGCTCATTGCCGGTCGAAGCGATCTTCTTGGCCACATGAGTCATATCCCACGGCGCAAGAAACTGCCCCTTCTTCACGTTGATCGCAGCGCCAGTTTCACCCGCTGCCAGCAGCAGGTCCGTCTGACGGCAGAGAAATGCCGGGATCTGGAGCACGTCCACAGCCTGAGCCGCAGGCGCACACTGTTCGGGGCTGTGAACATCAGTCAGCACCGGCACGCGGAATTGCTCACGGATGTCGGACAGGATCTGCAGACCCTTGTCCATGCCAATGCCACGCTGTGAGCCTATGCTGCTGCGGTTAGCCTTGTCATAAGAGCTTTTGTAGATCAGCCCGATCCCGGCCTCTCCACAGATTTCCGCCAGCGCCGCTGCCGTATCCATGGCGTGAGAGGCAGATTCGATCTGGCAGGGACCGGCAATCAGCACCAGAGGTAGGCTGTTGCTGATTTCCAGATCGCCAAGAATGACTGTCTGCTTGAGACTCATACTTCTTTCGCCTTGTCAGCAGCCGCACCGATAAACCCGGAAAAGAGCGGGTGAGGCGCGAAGGGACGCGAGATCAGTTCCGGATGATACTGCACGGCGACAAACCAGCGGTGATCCGGGTATTCCACCACTTCCGGCAGAATGCCATCCGGGGACAGACCAGAGAATTTAAGGCCTGCCGCCTCGATCCGGTCGCGGTAGTGGACGTTCACTTCGTAACGGTGACGATGGCGCTCGCGGATGGTTGTCGTGCCATAAATATCGGCTGCGCGGGAACCTTCCGCCAGCTTCGCCGGATAGCCACCAAGGCGCATCGTTCCACCCAGTTCACCACCTTCACGACGACGCAACATCTCATTGCCGCGTGCCCACTCGGTCATCAGACCGACCAGAGGCTCCTTGGCCGGGCCGAACTCGGTGGAAGTGGCGTCAGGGATGCCTGCCAGATTACGAGCGCACTCAATGACAGCCATCTGCATGCCGAAGCAGATGCCGAGGAACGGAATGTTCTTCTCACGGGCATAGCGCACGGCTTCAATCTTGCCGCCAGCGCCACGCTCCCCGAAACCACCGGGGACCAGAATACCGTCCACACCATCAAGACAGCTCAGCTTGGCCGGGTCTTTCTCGAACGTTTCGGCTTCCACCCAGTCCAGCTTAACCCGGACATTGTTGGCGATGCCACCGTGGAGCAGGGCTTCATTCAGTGATTTGTAGCTGTCGAGCATGGCGGTGTATTTGCCGACCACGGCAATCCGCACTTCGCCAGCAGGCTCACGGATGGTCTCGACAATCTTCTTCCAGCCGGACAGATCGGGTTCCTGATCGTAAGGCAGGTCGAAATAGCGCAGGACTTCCGTGTCCAGACCTTCCGCATGGTAGGACAGCGGGCATTCGTAGATCGTATCGACATCACGCGCCGCGATGACGGCTTGCGGACGGACATTGCAGAAGTTCGCGATCTTGCGACGCTCATTCTCCGGGATCGGACGGTCACAGCGGCACAGAAGAATCTGCGGCTGAAGTCCGACGTTCTGGAGTTCCTTGACGGAATGTTGCGTCGGCTTGGTCTTGAGCTCGCCCGCAGTCGGAATCCACGGCAGCAGCGTGAGATGCACGACCATGGTGTTCTCGACGCCGAGGTCGTTGCGAAGCTGACGGATGGATTCCAAGAAGGGCAGGCTCTCGATATCGCCAACCGTGCCGCCGATTTCCACGAGGCAGAAATCCAGCCCTTCGGTATCCGCGACCACGCGCTCCTTGATGGCGTCCGTGATGTGCGGGATGACCTGCACGGTTCCGCCGAGGTAATCACCGCGCCGTTCACGGGCGATGACCTCCGAATAGACACGACCTGTCGTGGTGTTGTCGGCGCGCGTGGCGTTCACGCCGGTGAACCGTTCGTAATGGCCGAGATCAAGATCCGTTTCGGCGCCATCGTCGGTGACGAAGACCTCGCCGTGCTGATACGGGCTCATCGTGCCCGGATCGACGTTCAGATACGGGTCAAGCTTGCGCAGCCGGACCTTGTATCCACGCGCTTGAAGGAGGGCAGCAAGAGCCGCAGAAGCGATTCCCTTGCCAAGAGAAGAGACCACACCACCGGTGATAAATACGAACCGCGTCATGGAAGGTCTCCCTACACTGAGCGGGTAGGGGGAGGGAAGAGGCAAATCATATCCGTTTGAAGATGGGTCGTGGGAAAAATGCACTCCACGGAGCTTGTAACCGCAAAATCTGCGTTTCCGGCACTTCGTCAGATCGAAATGACGCGTTGCATCTCATGCCGGAACTCCATCAGTTCCTGTTCGTTGTGCCACGGGCTTCTGTAAGGAATTTCTTCAAAGAGCTGACCGACGATTTTTCTGTTTTCTTCCGCCTGTTCAGTTGAAAAGAAAGAAGGAACTTCCGCAAACTCAAATTGAGATTTCAGTGTGACGTAGGAATGTGCTCTTCCGCCGTAACCCAGCTTGATCAAACGGGTGGTGTGTTCGATATGCTCGTGCCCATAGCCTTTGAAGCGCGAATCAAAGTAACCAGCATAAGCTATGGCTTCCTTGGAAAAAGCAGAGCATTGAGCTGTCAGACAGTTTGCCATGTAAGGAGCGTTCCATGTGCCGTTTCCATGTAATGGATCGGGAAACCAGGGAGCGAACAGATTGACGTGGCCATGAATGATCGTTGCGTTGATCCATTCATCCTCCCAGCCGGGAATAACAGGTCTTGTATCGTCTTCAAGAATTATAATAACATCACAGCTTTCTATTTCTGATAGATAGTATAAAGCTCTATTTTTGTTCCATGAAATGCCTCTGTTTTTTCCAGAAAAGAAATTTATATTGTTATAGTTTTTAATTTCATCAGTGGTTCCATCAGATGAGCCGTCATCAGCGATAAAAAGTGTATTATTGTAGGATGTAAATTTTTTTATATTTGATATTGTTTTCTTTAGTTCTTCTTTCCTATTGAATGTCGTAACGCCTATGCCAATTTTTAGTTTCCCCGATATTTTCTTTTTGATCGCCAACCTTCTTTCCGGGTTCAGAGGCACGGAAATTCTGTAGACAGACAGTTCTGAATGAAAATTGAGATGAAGTTCAGAGAAGGCTGATAATCCTGTGAAGCCGCTCAGCGCACACATAATGACGAAGCGGGCCTCGTGCCCAGCCGCCCCGAAGGCCCGTTCAACGTCCGGACTGGGTATCGACCATTGGGAAGGGGGAATGGGATGAACTGTACCGAGGGCATCAGTAAGGGTGACATTCGTGATGGAGGCTGGAGCGATCAGCCATCCATAAATTCTGATATCCTCCGCCGTGATTTCGACGTGGTCCAGAGAATATTTGACACCCTCAATCATGTTTTGGCCTGTGCTTCTATCAACGGATGAAATGGAGGAATGGAATCGATCAGACAGCTGAAAATTCGCTGTAACGGCAAATAGGTAATTTCTTTTAAAGTCTGCTTAAAATCACAGCCCAATAAAATAATCCCCAGCCCGGAGATCAGAGAACCTCCGTGGTTAGGCAAGCTTATCTTCCCTGCCGACTCTCAGGGGAGCCGGACATATCCACGGGGTTTCTGGGGCTGGGGAGTGGGTGTCGGCGTTGCGGATTAATGCACAGGAGCCGGTGCGGTTGATGCCGGAGCAGCTGCCGGAGGCGAAGCAGCGAGGATATCGTGGCCGCTACCACCTGAAACCGCACCACGGTTCAGCACGGCCAGCATGAGGGACAGCAGCATGAACGCCGTCGCCAGTCCGGCAGTGGTGCGGGTCAGCAGATTCGCCGTGCCGCGACCGGACATGAAGGTGCCCATGCCCTGCGACGAGCCGATGCCGAGACCGCCTCCCTCGCTGCGCTGGATGAGCACGACAGCAATCAGGGCGACGGTGACAAGAAGATGAAGGATCAGCAGGGCGGTGGTCATGGACTATCCGGTCGAGAGGTCAGAAAAACCAGGGACTGAAACGAGGACGTCTCAGGTCGTGGGGACGGCGCGAATGATGGACAGGAAAGCGTCCGGCTTCAGGCTGGCGCCTCCGACCAGAGCACCGGCCACGTCCGGGATGGAAAGGATCGAGGCAGCATTCCCCGCATCCACGGAGCCACCATACAGAATCCGCAGGGATTTGCCAGCATCGCCAAACTGACGCACCAGCTCCGCACGGATGAAGGCGACCGTCGATTTGATGTCGTCAGGTGTCGCTGCCAGACCTGTGCCGATGGCCCAGACCGGCTCATAGGCGACAATGCCGGTGAAGCCATCCGGGAGAGAGCCCTTGATCTGCCAGCCGATCGTGTCTTCCGCCTCGCCGGACTGACGCTGGTCCTCGGTTTCACCGATGCAGACGATCGGCGTCAGGCCTGCCTTTGCGGCGGAGACGGCTTTCTCACGCACGGTCTCGTCCACTTCGCCATGATCACGGCGGCGCTCGGAATGACCGAGAATGACATGGGTTGCACCGACATCAGTGAGCATGGACGGCGCGATGTCACCTGTGTGAGCGCCCTTGTCGTCCTTGTGGCAGTCCTGCGCACCCAGAGCGACGCTCGAGCCGTTCAGAGTCTGATGGACGAGGGACAGATGCGTGAAGGGCGGGCATACCACCATTTCCACACCTGAGACCGGCTGCGTCGCCAGACTTGTGGTGATCTGCTTCACGCGATCGACGGAGTCGGCGCTCAGGCCGTTCATCTTCCAGTTGCCGACAATGATGGGCGTGCTCATCGGAACGTCTCTCCTGTGATGTTCGGTCAGGGCGCCTTGCGGTGCTGCTCCGGCCTCTCCGGGTGATTGTGGGACTGATCCCACCTGTTGGGATGCATGGCTACCCCATCGGGGTCCGGCCACGCAAGAAGGAGACCATTCTGGCCGAGAGTCTGTCCCGGTTCTGGTCAAGTCGGGATGGTATGAATATGGTGCTGCGCCCGGATACGGCACCCGGCCGTCTATCCATCTCTGCTTTATTCGCGGACCCGTGACTGCATGATTTCCTTCCTCCGCCGCTTTGTTGTTGAATCCTGGCTTGGTCGTATCCTCGCCATCGTCATCTTTCTGGCCTTCGTGGGCTGGGGAGTGGGCGATGTGCTGACCAACATGGCCGACGATCCCGCTATCGTCGCCAAGGTCGGCTCCCAGAAGATCACCACCCGTGATTTCGCGGCGGCTCTGCAGGCGGAAATGCCCCGCATCGCCCAGCAGATGGGGATGCCGGACGTGGCGCATATTCCCGCCAACGTCCGTCAGCCGATGGCCAACGAGATTCTTCAGCGGCTGGTCGGGCAGGCACAGGTGCTGGAGGCGGCGAAGGATTACGGTATTCAGGTGCCGGACAGCGCTGTGCGTGACGAGATTTTCGGCATGCCCTATTTTCAGGGCAAGAACGGCCAGTTCGATCGTCAGAAATTCAACTCGGCTCTGGCCAATGCCGGCATGACCGAACAGCGCCTCATCGGGCTGGTGCGTGACGATCTGACCGCCCGCGCTGTGATGGAGCCGCTGTCCACCGGTGCGCATGTGTCGGATCTTGTGGTCAACCGCACCTACGGCTTCGAGACCGAGACGCATGTGCTGGACGTGCTTCGGGTTCCTTTTGCTTCACAGGCCGAGCCCGCCGCGCCGGATGAGGCGAGTCTGAAGCGTTTTTACGACAACCATCCGTGGATGTTCCGCAGCCCGGAATACCGTCATGCCCGCATTGTGGTGCTGTCACCGGAGACCGTCGCCAATCAGGCGCCTCCGACGGATGAAGAGCTGCATCAGCTTTATGACGCGCAGAAAGAGCGCTTCAATCAACCCGAACTGCGCAGCGTACAGCTTGTAACATCGTCCGATCAGGCCGCCGCACAGGCTGTGATGACACTCTGGAAAGGTGGGGCCGACTGGAACCAGCTTCAGGCGTCTGCGAAGAACAGTGCTGCTGTTGAGTTCAACGATGCCCGTCCGAGCGTGCTGCCTTCAGCCACACTTCAGAAACTGGTCTTCGGAGCAGAGCAGGGCAGCATTCAGGGACCGGAAAAGACCGACACCGGATGGGTCGTGTTCCGTGTGACAAAAGTGACGCCGCCTCACGCCCAGAGTTTTGACGACGCGAAGCCGACGCTGCGCGATGAAATCGCGAAGGTGAAGGGACCGGCCATGGTCAGCGCCAGCGTGCCGAAACTTCAGGATGCGCTGGCCGGAGGTGGAATGGACACCATCCCCGCCGACCTTGGCGCGGCCCCGGCGGCAGGCTTTCTCGATGCGAAAGGCATGACCAAGGATGGCACGCCTGCACCTCTTCCGGCCTCTGGCGAACTGCGTGACGCCATTGTCGCAAAGGTGTTCGAGCAGGCCAAAGGAGCAGCGCCTCAGTTGATCGAAGCGAAGACGCAGCCTCGTCAGGGGCAGCCTCCCGCATCCCTTGGCTGGTACGCTGTCTCTGTCGATGACATTACGCCGAGCCAGCCGCAGCCCTATGACGCTGTGAAGGACAAGGTTCTGGCGGCATGGAAAGAAGAAGCCCGTCATCACGAGGCCAACGAGGCGGCGACCGCACTCTATGTTGCCGCTGGCCAGAAGGGTGGTGTGTCGGCAGTCGCCCCCACAGGCAGCGATCTACAGAAGGACGTGATGGTGTCGCGTGCCCGTCCCGTCGAAACCCTGCCGCGTGATCTGATGGGTATCGTCCTGCGGATGCCTGTCGGACGCAGCGTCATGGTCGAGGACGACAAGGGCTTTGTTGTCGCCACCGTTACGGCCGTGCGGCATCCTGATCCGAAGTCCGACGCAATCGGTATCGGTCGTGTGCGGGATGGCATGACTGAGTCGCTGTCGTCCGACATGACGGCCGCGTTCATTCAGAGCCTCGGTGAGCGCTACAAGCCGAAAATCATTGCCGCCGGTGCGCGTGCGGCCATGAGCGAGGCCGGTTTTGGAGATGGTTCGTAATGCGTCTCGCCACTCTTGATTCTCCCTCCCGCTCGGATTGCGCAGCCGCTTGGGCGCGTGGCGAAAGCAGCGTCGTTTTCGCCGTTGACGCCGCTGACCTGCTGACCCCCGTCGCCGCCTATATGCGGCTTGCTGCGATGGACGGCTCGGATGGACGCAATACGCTGCTGCTGGAGTCCGTCGAAGGCGGCGCTAGCCGGGGGCGTTATTCCGTCATCGCCCTGAAGCCGGACCTGTTGTGGCGCTGTCATGATGGCAAGGCGTCGATCAACCGCAATGCGATGACCGATGCCGATGCGTATGAGCCGGTTTCTGAAACGCCGTTGGACAGCCTGCGCAAGCTGATCAATGAAAGTCGTCTGCAACTCGATGACTGTCTGCCGCCGATGACGGCAGGCGTGTTCGGTTATCTCGGCTACGACATGGTGCGCCAGATGGAGCGCCTGCCTAATGCGCCGGTGGATGATCTCGGTCTGCCCGAAGCCATCCTTATGCGCCCCGGTCTGTTCGTCATTTTTGACACGGTCACGGACGAACTGATCCTTGCCGCACCGATCCGACCGCGTGCAGACGATCAGCCGGACGCAGCCTTTGATCGCGCCAGCAAACTGATCCATGAGGCGCAGGCCTGTCTCGCCGCGCCGCTGACGGTGCCGCAGGAGCCGAAAGTGGAGGCGCTTGAGCCGCCGCACTCCACCTATACGGAGGCGGAATTTGAAGATGTGGTCCGGCGTATCCAAGACTATATTGCCGCCGGCGATGCGTTTCAGGTTGTCCCGAGCCAGCGTTTCTCGACACCGTTCGGTCTGTCCTCTCTTGCGCTCTATCGTTCCCTGCGCCGGATCAATCCCGCGCCGTTCCTGTTCCACCTGAATCTTGGTGGTTTCTCTCTTGTCGGGTCGTCTCCGGAAATCCTTGTCCGTCTGCGTGACGGCAAGATGACGGTGCGTCCGCTGGCCGGAACCCGTCCGCGTGGTGCCGATGCGGAAGAGGACAAGCGTCTTGAAGAAGAGCTGCTGGCCGACGAGAAGGAACGCGCCGAGCATCTCATGCTGATCGACCTCGGCCGTAATGATGTCGGTCGTGTCAGCGTCACCGGTTCGGTAAAAGTGACGGAGAAGTTCATCATCGAACGTTTTAGTCACGTCATGCATATTTCCTCGAATGTCGAGGGGATGCTGAAGCCGGAACTGGATGCGCTCGACGCTCTTGTCGCCGCTTTCCCGGCGGGGACGCTGACGGGCGCCCCCAAGATACGCGCGATGGAAATCATCGATGAGGTAGAGCGCACCCGACGTGCGACCTATGCCGGGTGCATCGGGTATTTCGGTGCGGGCGGTGACATGGATACCTGCATCGGTCTGCGTATGGCGGTCGTGAAAGACGGCATGATGTATGTGCAGGCGGGCTGTGGCGTTGTGGCCGATAGTGTGCCGTCGCTGGAATGTGCGGAAACAAAGCACAAGGCGAGGGCGCTGTTCCGTGCGGCTGAGGATGCTGTCCGGATGGCGACGCGCAACTGAGGGGTAGAAAAACTTCTTTATTGGTCAGGTAAAATACAACAAACCGGGATCAAAGGGACTGTGTCCCTTTGCGGGGGCCGGGGCAAAGCCCCTCAAAACACGTTCCCGGTTTGCGATCCACCCAGTCGTTACAAAGAGCGAGAACGCTTGGTCGAAGATGGTTGCATCTCCAGAATCTTCACTTCATCTCCCACAGAAACCGTCCCTGTGCGCTCCACCAGCGCATTCTGACCGAACATCACGCCGCCTTCCTGCTTTCTGAAAAGAGCCAGAGTGGCCAGGGGCTCTTTCCGGTCAGGGATGACACCCGTATCCTGATCCACGGTTGTCATCACACAGCGTGAGCAGGGCTTCACCAGACTGAGTTCAGCGCCGCCAATCCGTATCTTCGCCCAACGGTCTTCTTCCCACGCCTCCGCACCGGACACGACAAGATTGGGACGAAACCGGTCCATTGGAACCGGTGTGGCCAAACGGCTGTTCAGATCATCGAGCGAGGCCAGCGTTGTGACCAGAACAGGAAAGCCGTCGGAAAACGAGTTTGTAAAAGCCAGATCCTGCCATTGGCGGCGGCGGTCGTGCTCCGGATGGGGCATATAAACCAGACGGCAGGGCAGACCGATCGCTTCCGAGAGCCATTGAGCGGCTACATCACCCGCATCGAGAGCCTGAACCGTGTCCTTCCATACCGTGACCATGACAGGGTGTGCCTGCTCCGCAGGTCGCTTGACCATCAGTTCCGGCTGACCGTCGTGAGAGAGACGCAGCCCCTCCATCGTGACCGTGACGTGTAGTGTCGCCATCACTGGATACTTCCGCTGGGTGATGAACTGCCCGGCATGATCAACGATCATCCAGCGTCGGTCGTTTTCCGGTCCCCATGGACAGAGCAAAAGTTCCCGCATTGAAAGACCATGCAGGCTTTTCACGGGATGGATGTGAAGAGAGTGCAAAATCAGTCGCATGAGACACTTTCAACAGATTTCAGAAGTGCAACGATCAGTCCTGTCACAAAACTATCACTGAATCTTTGGGGGGCGGGTTGGCTAGAAGGGCCCCAGTTTTCCTTACTGAGTGGTAAATACATGTCAGATACAACAGCCGACGCCATCCCCGCAGGGCGGCCGGATATGCGGGGCGGGGAACATCCCGCTTTCCGCATGTTCTTTCTGGGCATCGTTTTCGTTGCCCTGGGGTTCGTGGGGTACAGCGTTCTATCAGACCTTCATGCCGCAGACGGTCAGGGTGTTGCCATCGGCGCGTTCGTTCTTCTGGGCCTCGCTCTTCTCATCGCGCTCGGGTTTGAATTCGTCAATGGCTTTCATGACACGGCCAACGCCGTGGCCACGGTCATTTACACCAACAGCCTGCCGCCTCTGGTCGCCGTCGTCTGGTCCGGCATGTGGAATCTGCTCGGTGTTCTCGTTTCTTCCGGTGCGGTCGCCTACAGCATCGTCTCCCTGCTGCCTGTCGAACTGATCCTTCAGGTCGGAAGCGGCTCGGGTCACGCCATGATCTTCGCGCTTCTGCTCGCTGCGATCATCTGGAATCTGGCGACATGGGCGATGGGCATCCCCAACTCATCCTCCCATGCCCTGATCGGCTCCATCATGGGCGTCGGCATCGCCAACCAGCTCATGGCCCCGCACGGCATCGCCACGCAGGGTGTGGACTGGGTGCAGGTTACCAAGGTGTTCAAGTCCCTGCTGTTCAGCCCGATCTGCGGCTTCGTGCTGTCGGCCGCGCTGCTGATCCTGATGAAAGTCGTCATCCGCAACCGCAAGCTCTATGAAGCCCCCAAGGGTGACCAGCCGCCGCCGTGGTGGATCCGTGGCCTGCTGATCGGCACCTGCACCGGTGTGTCCTTCTTCCATGGTGGCAACGATGGCCAGAAAGGCATGGGCCTGATCATGCTGATCCTCATCGGTGCAGCGCCGACGGCCTATGCCCTCAACCGCGCCATGCCTGACAGCATGACGCCGGGTTTCGTGCAGTCCGCCGATTATGCCGCCGAGGCTTTCCGTGCTCATGTGGCACCGGGTTCATCGACTCCCGACATTGAAGAAGCGCGCCATATCGTGAGTGACGCCCTGAGCAGCCGCAATGTCGCAGGTTCTCAGGTCTGGTCCGCCCTTGCCGTTCTGTCCGACTCCGTTTCCAACGCTGTGAAAAGCTACGGCTCGCTGCGCGGCATGCCGTCAGCTTCCGTCTCCAACGTCCGTACGGACATGTATCTGACCTCCGACGCCATCCGCACCATGAAGGGCGGCGATACGTTTACCACAGATGAGAATGGTCGCCTCAAGAAATTCATGCAGGCACTGAACGACGGCACCCGTTTCATCCCGATCTGGGTGAAGATCGCCGTCGCCGTGGCGCTCGGCCTTGGAACCATGGTCGGCTGGAAGCGTATTGTCATCACGGTTGGTGAGAAGATCGGCAAGACGCATCTGACCTATGCGCAGGGTGCTGCTGCGGAAATCGTGGCCATGGGCACGATTGGTCTTGCCGAAGGGTATGGTATGCCGGTGTCCACAACTCACATTCTTTCTGGTGGTGTTGCCGGAACAATGGCAGCCAATGGTTCAGGTCTTCAGTGGTCCACTCTCAGAACAATGGCTCTTGCATGGGTCATCACCCTGCCGGCAGCCATGATGATCAGTGGTGTGCTCTACATCCTGCTGCGTCAGGTTTTCTGATTGGTATGAAACGGGACGTCCTGTCCCGTCTCATCGGCGCCGTCATTCTGGGAGGTCTCTTCCCGATGACGGTTCCGGCACAGGCAGCGGATAATCCTCCGGTCACCGACGTTCTTCCGTCTGGTGTGCCGCTTCCCTTTCCAAGCACGGCTCCGAACAACACCCCGCAGGGATGGGATACCACCCTCCTTGGTGATCCGGATGGTGTCCGCTCACGTCTCAGGGCACACGGCGTTCGCATCAACCTTCAGGACGTCGAGGAATTGTGGGGTGTTGCGTCCGGTGGGATATCACGTGGCGCAACCTATAATGGGGCGACGATTGTCACTCTTAACCTCGATACCGCTCCCCTGTTCGGCTGGCATGGCGGGCTGTTCAATATCAGCGCCATCCAGCTTAGGGGACGTTCGGCGACGGCTGATCGTGTCGGAGCGATCAACACGCTGAGCGGCTACGATGCCGGTGGGCGGAACACACGTCTGTTCGAGATGTGGTACGGGCAGGGCTTCTGGAACAACAGGCTCGATATACGTCTGGGAGCTATTGACCCGGACACGGAATTTCTCGTCAGTGACAATGCCTCCCTGTTCCTGAACTCGGATTTCGGCTGGCCCGGCGTCCCGTCGGCCAATCTTTATGGCGGCGGACCCTCCTGGCCGATGTCAGTGCCGGGCATCCGGGCCCGCATCATACCGACCTATCCGGTCAGTGTTCTTGTCGGTGTCATGGACGACAATCCGACAGGCGGTCCGTTTTTCAGAGAGCGGTCCATGCTGGACATGAACCCGACTGGCACACAGTTCAGTCTCTCAACCGGTGTTCTTGCCTTGGCGGAGGTAGATGTTTCTGTCGATGCGGCTGGTTTAAGTGACGTCCCGACCGGCGCGTTGCCGGGCGTGTGGAAACTGGGCGGCTTCTACGACAGCGGCGCCTTTCCCGATCGTCGTTACGACACGCAGGGCCATCTTCTGGCGGCGAGCGATTCAAACGGCCAGCCTCTGATGCATCACGGCAACTGGATGATTTACGGCATTGTCGATCAGACTTTCTGGAATCCTGACGGAGACGATCCGAAAGCGGCCAGTGTCTTTGCGCGGATCATGGGAACAGGCGGGAAACAGAACAGCCTGTCCTTCGGCGTGCAGGCCGGTTTTACATTCCACGGCATCGTGCCCTGGCGTTCGAATGACGTGCTGGGACTGGCGTGGGGGATGAGCACTGCGGGCAGCAGGGCCTGGCACTTCAATCGTGACAGCCTGCAGAGCGGAGCAGATGACGTTCTTCCCCTGCGTACGGAACATCATATCGAACTGACCTGGCAGGCGCCTGTCTGTAATGGCGTCGTGGTGCAGCCCGATTTTCAATATATTCATCATGTTGGCGGAGGAATACTCAATGCAGCGACTGGACGGCGTGTCGGCGATGCAGCGGTGTTTGGTCTCAACATGACGACGAGTTTCTGAATTTTATGTATTTTATATGAAATATCCTGACTTCCACTCGATATATCATGACCGGATGGGGAATTTCTGTCACATCGGAAGCACGAAATTTTCCGGATAATGGTCACAAGATCCGAAGGCGGGATGGGAGAGAATGTGGTGAGCGAAGAACGGGCAGGCCTGTCTGCAGTGGAGGAACGGCTTCGCACCCGCGAGGAAATTCTCGACGATATTGACGAAGAATTCGAGCTTGAACTCGATGACCGACGTTTTGAGGGTGAGGCTGTAGAAGGCGGTTCTTTCCGTCGGACCTATTTTCGTGAACTTCTGCGCATGCAGGGTGAACTCGTCAAATTGCAGGATTGGGTGCAGGAAACCGGCTATCGCCTTGTGGTGCTGTTCGAAGGACGTGATTCCGCCGGCAAAGGCGGGGCCATCAAACGCATTACCCAGCGCCTGAATCCGCGTATCTGCCGGGTTGCCGCTCTGTCAGCACCGACGGAACGCGAGCGCACGCAGTGGTATTTCCAGCGCTATGTCAGTCATTTGCCGTCCGCCGGTGAAATCGTTCTGTTCGATCGAAGCTGGTATAATCGGGCGGGCGTTGAGCGCGTCATGGGGTTCTGCACCGACGAGCAGTATGAAGAATTCTTCCGCTCCGTCCCCGAGTTTGAGCGCATGCTGGTCAGAAGCGGAATAAAGCTTGTGAAATACTGGTTCTCTATCACGGATGATGAGCAGGAACGCCGTTTCCGTGCTCGCATCGAAGACCCACTGAAACAGTGGAAACTCAGTCCGATGGATCTGCAGAGTCGGATCCGATGGGAAGACTATACCCGCGCCAAGGAAGAAATGCTTGAGCGTTCAAGTATTGAAGAAGCACCCTGGTGGGTCGTGCAGGCAGTGGATAAGAAAAAGGCACGTCTGAATTGCATCAATCATCTGCTCTCACAGGTGCCTTACGAAGCAGTGGAGCGCCCGCTGGCGCAGTTGCCACCGCGCACATACCACCCGGATTATGAGCGTCAGCCCACACCTGAATCGCTGATCGTGCCCGAGATTTACTGAGCAGGAGCAGGGGAGAAGCGAGCATCACTTCTCCCTTCCTTTCATAACAGGCTTTCCCGAGCCCTGATCACGCCGCCGGTTTTGGCGTTGCCGTCGGAGGCGCTGCTGGAGCCGGGGTATTGGATGGCGGCGTGGAAGTGGCCTTCCTGTTTCCCATCGCGTTGCTGACGAGCGTGACCAGCAGGCCTGTCGCAGCGACACTCGCCGCTATGATCAGACTGGCGGCTGGCATCTGTCGTTTCTGAAAATCCGGTGTTATTCCTTGCATGAGCTTGTCCTCCATGCGGATTACGCGGCCATGTAGCCGCTCATGTATGCAGATTGGCTTTCAGAAATTCGACGCTGCGTTCCCATGCCAGACGATTGGCCTCGGCATTGAAGCTGGAGCGGTCCCTATTTCCAAACCCATGTCCTGCATCATCGTAAACGTATAGCTCGACCTCCGGATGCGTCTCCCGGATGGTTTTTACGTCCTGATGCGGAATTGACGTGTCTTCCACACCAAAATGCAGTTGCACGGGGCAGTGAGGCGTGGCGTCCTTGTGTGCCGCAATGCCTCCGCCATACCAGCTTACAGCCGCTCCCACATCGTGCGTGTGGGTTGCAGCATCCCAAGCCAGCGTGCCGCCCCAGCAATAGCCAATGATGCCGACCTTGCGGTGGGGCGCATGATGTCTGAAGTGCTTCACACAGGCCTCAAGGTCGGCCAGCGTTTCGGTCAGCGGAATCTCACTACGGAGCCGAAGACCTTCCTGAACGTCTTCTGGGCGGTAGCCCAACTCGACGTTCCGTTGCGCACGGTCGAAAACAGCAGGCGCGAGCACCGAAAATCCGGCTGCGGCAAATTCATCCGCCACATGCCGGATATTATGGTTCACGCCGAAAATTTCCTGCACGACAATCAGGGCATAAGGCGCATCCTGCGCTCCAGCCTGCCAGGCTGAAAACTCATGGCCATCAGCGGCGGTCAGGGTAATGGTTGAACTCATGACGTATGTCCTCTCGACAGAAAAGCGTTGCCGTCTGTCTCCGATCCTGAACCGATGAGGACTGCTGTCAATGCCGGAAGGGCATCATATGCTCTGCGCTCAGGGCAGAATGGTCCGGCTGGCTCAGGCATCCTGAGCACAGGCCGGACTTGAAAAGGCCGTTAAGGCTGGATCAGGCTTGCATCAAGGTAGGCTGGAACATTCTGCGGTGTTTTGTAGACGTCATAACGGACGTTGAAAGCGTCGGCATTGCGGGTGGAGCCGAGAAGGGAGGAAAGACCTTCGGTCCTCTTGAAGATCTCGCGATTGTCTTCAATGGTCAGCAGGTGGGTGCCCTTGAGAAGTTTTGTATAGCTTGCAGGAGGAAGATCTACACGGGCAGACATGATTTTGACGGCGTCATCACGTGTTTTCGGGTCCTTGATGTAGGCCACGACACGCTCCCATACTGAAATCAGCCGTTTCCACTCTTCTCTGTGCTCTTTCAGGCTTTCCGGACTGACAGCCAGAATATCATAGATAAGTCCAGGCGCTTCACGCGATGTGAAGAGTGGTCTGGAGCCCGGCACTTCCCGAAGAGCCTGACCGGAACTGGGCTGCCAGGCGGCAATGGCAGCCACCGCACCGGACGCGAGAACCTGCGGGGTCTCATTGGTCTTGGTATTCACCAGTGTCACGTCTTTTTCTGAAAGACCGGCCTGTTTGAGGGCCGTCAGAAGCATGAGATGATCGACAAGCCCGGTTTCCACGGCAATCTTCTTTCCCTTCAGTTCGGAGAGAGAGTTGATGCCGGCAACAGCGATGATCATGTCATTGCCGTCGGAATAGTCATTAGCCATGACAATGATGCTTTTGCGACCGGATGCGCCCGTCACGAGAACATCGCCATTGGTTGCCGCTATGGCATCAAGTTTGCCTGCTGCGTAGGCGTCCAGTGAGGCGCTGTAGTCGAACCACTGGAAATTGACGTCGACGCCGGCTTCCTTGAACCAGTTTTTCTCGATGGCAATCTGCCAGGCCACGAAGCCGGGCCAGTCACTGAAACCGACCTGCAGGGGAGCGGCCTGTGCGGAGCCCAGTGTGGCAAGTGACAGGCCGAGGACGAGAGCGAGGCGTTTAAGTCCTGATCGTAGATTCATGAGAGTTCCTTTAGTCAGAGATGAGGGAGTTTGCGGTAAGAACAGCCAGCTGTGTTTCAGAGGCTTTTCTGCATCTCCTTTCCTGCTGTTCTTGAAATGATAACGTTCACGATCAGGGATGCCGCCGTGCCGTCGGGCGTTTCCGTGCGGGTGATCATGTAGATCGGGTAGCGCGGAAGAATAGCCTCGGGCAGAAGCGGAACCAGTTGTCCGTTCTGGACATCCCCGGCCGCAAAATCCGTTGGCAGAAAACCAATCCCCACGCCAAGGCGGATCAGTCGTCGTGCCTCACTCAGTGTGTCAGCCTGTCCACCGACATGGCGGCCCAGCCCATGACGTTTGCGGAATGAGAAAAGTTCCTGCGGCTCATCATTGCCGGTCAGAATGAAATTGTATTTTGAGAAAATATGCGGCTTGTACTGAGTGGTGTCGGGTGAACAGGATTTCAGTTCCTGAAAAATGCGGGAAGACGCGTGGCAGTAAAGTTGCTGCTCTTCTCGTCCAATTGGAACATATCGGAGCGTGTCCCGGGGCGCATTGTCACAGCTTATGCCAATATCCGCATCGCCTCTCACAACAGCTTCGATGGTGTCCCGCCAAGGTGCCACGTCGATGTGCAGGGAAACAGACGGATAGATCTCATGAAACATAATGATAGCATCATCGACAGCACGAATTCCAAGGTCGGCGACCATGCTGACGCGCAAAGTTCCTTCAACACACCCGGCAGCGGCGGCTGCATGTTGAGGGATCGCCATGACACAACAGGCCATTTCCCGACAGAGTTCAAAAACAGCCTTTCCTGAGGGTGTCAGCTCTATGCGTCGGTTTGATCGGGAGCAGAGCGTGAAGCCAATATGATTTTCAAATCGTTTGAGTGAGGCGCTCAGACTTGGTTGCTGCCGCCCGGTTGCCCGTGCAGCAGCGCCTATGCCGCCATATTCAACAATAGCCAGAAAATCCCGACAGAGATTCCAGTCAACTTTACGGATGAAAGCCTTGACCGTCTGTTCTGTGGGAGAGACAGCGTTTTGTGTTATTACCTTCATCCCGTTCCGATTTGAAAAGAGTGTCACCTACAGAAAAAGTGAAAAGAGCAGTATGGCGCTACGCATTCGGGTGCCGTGCTTCCTGTCCGAAAGAGGATAGTGCTAGTGACGAGTCCGGTAAAACCAGAGTTCCATCCGCAAGGCGCTGTTTCAGATAGGTAAATATCTGGGCTGTCTGAGCAAAAAGGTGCTCGCCGGCGACAAGGCTCTGTGCAGGGAGAGAGGGATTTTCCCGACCAGGGAGTGGCTGCACCCGTACATCATAGTCCAGAGAGAAAAACAAGGGGAAGGAGTAACGTTCTTCTTTTACTTTTCGAACGCGATGCGATGTTGCTA
The DNA here is from genome assembly GCF_000193495.2 of Acetobacter aceti NBRC 14818. Lineage (NCBI taxonomy): Bacteria > Pseudomonadati > Pseudomonadota > Alphaproteobacteria > Acetobacterales > Acetobacteraceae > Acetobacter > Acetobacter aceti. Next base: position 3,478,861 of record NZ_AP023410.1, read on the forward strand.
TAAATTCTCCACCGCTGAGAAGCTCAAGCATGTCACCAATATTGACGATAAAGGCGTTTTCGATCGGGGGGGCATCAATCCATTCTCCCTGACCGTTCATGACTTCCAGTCCGGGGGAGGTTGCACGCAGTAATGTAAAACATTCGAAATCAGTATGTGCTCCGATGCCTGCCACATCATGAGCTTTCGGATCATAAGGGTAATGGATCAGCCGCAGCTGGCTGGGAGGTCTGGTCAGACTGGCTTCAAACGCATCAGCATCCAGCCCTAACGCCAGGGCAAAAGCTGATATCAGGCGACGACCGACGTTGAAAACGCTGTTGTAGTAAGCTGTTATGATTTCACGGAAATGTGGAACCGGTGGCCATTGATTGGGGCCAAGCAGAGGATTGCCCGCGAGGTATTCAGGATCGTCGGAAGGCAGGTCCAGCGACAGGTCGAAAGCTTCCTTGAGATCTTTGCTGCCACTTGAGAAAACTTCCTCTCCCTGCGGAACGTACCCACGATGATTGGAAGATTTTCCGATATAAAGAGCCATTTTTTCTTCGATAGGAAGGTCGAAGAAGGCTTTCGTCTCACGCAGCATGTTGGAGAACAGGGAAGGATCCATGCCGTGACCGGTGATGTACATGAAACCGACATGTCGCGCAGCATCACCGAGATTTTCGACGACAGTCCGCTTCTGTTCAGCTGTGCCGGACAGCCCTGAAATATCAACAACAGGTATCGTCGTGAAAGTACTGTTCATCAGTCGTTTCCTTCTGTGTGTACCCGATGCCACCTGCGTGTCAGATTTTTTCCGTTAGGTGCGATATCGGGAATTGTGACGATGGTTTCGCCTGACAGATCAAACTGGAATAATGTCCCTGTTTTCCAGGGCAGCGTTGAGTTGTGGATGATGAGTGGGCCACCAGCCTTAGCGATTTTGCCAAAGGAGATTTCGCAATCGACGAGCTGGCGGGCATGTTCTTCGTTCGATGCCTGACTGACTGTCTCGTGCAGTGTCATGCCTGCAGGCATAGGAATAGTTCGATTTCTGGCGAACATGAAATCACGTCCGACCATGAGAAAGACAGCCCGGCAACCGTTTGCCCGATCTTCAAGCTGAAGATGCAATGGAATTGACGAGGTGAAGCCTTTTTCGCGGTGCCAGTGCTCGGTGTAGGGTAAATCCTTGCCGGTTTCTATCAATGTCGCGTTCTGCCAATGCAGAAATCCTACGTCAGGCAGACTTTGAACAGGTTGATAATCGACCATGCGGACCCACTCGTAAGCATCGCCATTTGTTTGAAGATGACCCGCAAAACCTTCCTGACAGGACAAGGCGAGGCAGTCCTGATAAGTCAGATCGTCACGACATTTTCTGTCAGGAAAACGGGGCAGGGAGGCTGGCTGGCGCAGGTCGATAAAGTGGTTTCTCCCCTGCAACCAGAAGACTTTCGTGCTCTCGTCACGCTTGCCGTCGTCCCATTCAATGAGGCTTCGCCTCCATAGTCCAACGAGGCTAGGGATAGCGATTTTTGCTCTGGTGATTTCTCGACAGTCCATTGGGGTCTCTTATCTGAACACCGCCTCTGATCGTCTTTTTCTCACACCTCATCATGGAATCGTAACGCATAAATGGTCAATAGCTTGCATAGATGTGATCTATGAGCTGGGTCTGTTTTTGTCGCTCTCTGACGATTGAAGTGATTTTCAGAAAAAACAAGTAAAATATCAAATTAAAATATTATATGATTTACCAAGGTAATAGTTCTTTAATCTCGGGCGAGGTTTTATCCACTTACTGCGGCAACAGTAGGCATATGTCCGACTTCTTCTGGATTGATCGATCAAAAAACAGTCGGTCATCATCAGAAATGATGACCCCCGATCTTCTCTGCAATAGGTTTTAAGCCTAAACGTTACAAAGCGCGGGAATGAAAAACCGTGTTTCTGCGTTATGGAAAGAACTGGTTTTAAAGTGTCCGGTAAGTTTCTCCAGCCGCTTCGCCTGCCCATCCAGAGCCTTAGCCGTTTTTGTGCCTTACGCTGCCATCGCTGCATTCTTCTGTGTCACATGGTCAAGTTTGCCCACGAAATCATTGATCTGGATCAGTCCCTGATCTGCTCCATGGCCGTGACTGCATTGTTCACAACCTTATCAGATAGGGCAGTATGAGCACTTCGTTTTAGGCATCAGTCATCTGGCTGAGGCGGGCGGCTGCGCCTTCCAGACTGGCTGCCCAGCCTGCGTTTCCGTGCGTCGTGCCGGATCTGCGGACGCAATGCTGATCTCATCTGCTCCCTTGCCGACAGTCTTTACCGGCGTGGAAATTGCGCAATCGTCCGGTCAAGGTTCTGGTTGGCGGTATTGAACGCGTTCCGCAGCCCTTCATATGTGGGGTCGATGGGAGTTGTTAGACGGTAATTGAGCATGTTGTTGGTGAGTTTTTTTCAGGCTCTCGATTTCGGTGATCGCGTGGACATGGCGGGTAATGTCGGTGGCGAATTTGACGACCTTGATGATACAGCCCTTGCAGTCAAAAATCGGATTGTAGGACGCCTGCAACCAGACTTCCTCCCTGTTTTTACTGATACGTACTTATTGCCCATAACAAATTTACCTCAGGGAGCCTGTCCCGGAAAGCATGATAATCCGGTTCGACAAAAATCCTGTGATGTCGTCCTGCGACTTCCCTGGATCGATATCCCATGGCGTGACAGAAATTCTTGTTCGTGCTCAGGATGACCCTTTTGGTGTCAAATTCTATAACCGCAAATGACTGTTGGAACGCCGCCAGTATTGCTTTCGTATCCGCTCTGCCACCGAAACAAGATTGCAATATTTTCTTGTCCTCGAGGTCATCTGACCAAGCCTGTAAAATATTTAAATAGATAATCTTTTATTTCTGCCAGCCGATATGTTCTTGATTCAGAATTAAGCGGGTTCAGGTATATTAAGGTGGCCTTAAGCTTCATGCACGAAGCTTTGATCTTCACTAATCGGTATCGTGAAAATCAGTTCCAATGGTCTGTCAACGTTTTTACTGCAACCACTGGAAGCCGGGTCAGAAGTGGCTCCAGCCCTGACGGTGTAACGGGAAACGTGAACCGTCATGACGGACGACATGCACACCCGGCGCGTCGCCCACAAATTCACCAATGCGTGTGACTGCTATGTTTCGCTCCTGACAGTGACTCAGCAGAGCGGTCGTCCGATCCTCGGGAACAGCCAGCAACAATTCGTAGTCGTCGCCTCCGGTCAGACAGAGAGCAAGTCCTTCATCGTCAGTGACAATGCTCCGTGCAGCGTCTGACAGCGGCACGCTGTCGACATCGAGCCGCGCACCCAGTCCACTCTCCCGTGCAAGGTGTCCGACATCCTGCACCAGCCCATCTGACACATCCATGGCGGCATGAGCGATGCCCGACAGGTCCAGCCCAAGCCGGGGACGAGGTAGATGATAGCGTTCCGCCAGCCAGCCGGTGGGGTCAGCGACCTTGCCCTGAAGCGCCAGAAGGCCCAGCGCTCCGTCTCCTATGGTGCCTGTGACCCATAGTCCGTCACCTTCCTGTGCGCCATTGCGTCTGAGCGCGTGACCCGGTGCAACATTGCCAAGGATGGTGAGAGAGAGAACAAGGGGCCCTCGCGTAGAGGTCGTGTCGCCGCCAAGCAGAGAGACCCCGAACAGCGCCTGATCCGCCGCCAGCCCGTCAGAGAAAGCTTCAAACCAGGCATCATCGTATCGGCTGTCTGCCTTGGGACAGGCAAGCGTCAGCAGCCATCCAAAAGGACGGGCACCCATGGCCGCCATGTCGGAAAGGTTTGCGCGCAGTAGCTTGCGGCCAACGGTGTCCGGCGGATCATCGGGAAGAAAATGCACGCCTTCGACCATGGCGTCGGCAGCGATCACCATCTCCTTTCCCGGTGATGGTGTGAACACGGCGGCGTCGTCAGTGAGATCCAGCGCGTCCTTTCCGGCGAGACGACGGAAATGACGGCGAATAAAGGAAAATTCGTCCGGAAGCGTCTGCGGAAAGCTGTCCGTAGCGGAAGCGAGGTCAGGCCTGTCCGTCATGGGAGTGGTCCGTTTCTGCGGCGGCTTCCGTCAGAGCGTGATCCGCAGGACCATCCTCCGATAATTCTGCCGTCACTTGCGGCTCTTCATGGGAGGCTGTGTCCTGTGTCGTAGCCGCACGACGCTTGGCGACAGCATCGAGAACGCCGTTCACCAGCTTGGGTTCATCGCCGGAGAAAAAGCCGTGGGCCACATCAAGATATTCATTGATGATGACGTTGACCGGCGGTGCGCCTTTTTCTTCCATCTCGGTAATCGCGACAGCAAACAGCGACCGGAGCACCGGATCAAGACGCTTGACCGGCCAAGTCGGCGGCAACACTTCCGCCAGCAGCTCATAAACATGCTCTGTGCCGGCTTCCGCCTGACGGGTGAGGCGGGTGAACAGCGTCACATCGGCCTCAGGGATGAAGCCGTCGTCAAAGGTCTCGCCAGCGAGTGTCGTGCCTAGACGGTGCTGTACGAACTGGATGATGACACTGTCTGCTGTGTCATTGCCCTGTTCGATCTGGAAGACAGCCTGAACGGCGGCGACACGAGCGGCTGTGCGCGGACGCATGGCCGGGCTCAGTCGGTCGTCTGAATGGGCCATGATCGTGCCTCCTGCCAAATGGTTATCCAAGGGGGCGCTAAATGACGCCTTTGAGGCGCAAGGTCCAGCCCTTCGGAGCATTGATGTCTTATTTAGTCGTCTGTTTGCGCCGGTCATCGATACTGGTTAGGATTTCCGAGAAGTCCTTGGTTTCCCGGAAGTCCCTGTACACGCTGGCAAAACGGACATAACCCACAGCGTCAATCGCGTGGAGCGATTCCATGGCGAGTTCGCCCACCCGTGTGGTAGAAATCTCACTTTCTCCGGAAGCTTCCAGTCGCCGGACAATGCCGCTGACCATCTGTTCGATCTGTTCTTCCGAGACCGGCCGCTTGCGGAGGGCGATCCTGATGGAGCGGGAGAGTTTTTCCCGATCGAACAGCGCCCGGCGTCCATCGGCCTTCACCACAGTCAGTTCACGGAGCTGGACACGTTCAACGGTTGTGAAACGCTGCCCGCAGGTCGCACAGGCGCGACGACGGCGGATGGATGTTCCGTCTTCCGCCGGACGGCTGTCCTTCACCTGTGTCTCGGCTTCGCTGCAGAAAGGGCACCGCATCGTCTACTGTTCCTGATCCCGTGCAGACTGGAGCACCTTGAGAAGGCAGCGCTCTGTCCTGCTCTTTCATGGCTCCTGCGACTGGTGCGCAGGAGCCGTTTTTCATAATTCAGTGGTATACCGTCAAATCACCCGGGAGTCCCACCCGCAACCCGGGGCAGTTTTCGCAGAGTCGCAAACGCGCGGAAGCGAACCGGATGAAAATGACGCGGGCATGCGGAAAGGAGTGGGGTGTGAGAAGTCTGTATGGTTCGTGGAAAGGCATCAGGGCTATGGGAAAAGGCGCTGTATTGCGGCGTTATCTGGCAAGTGCGCTCGGCGTTTCCATGCTTGTGTGCGCTTCCACGGGGTATGCGGAGTCAACGCAGCTTCCTCATGAGGACGAACTGGAGACCGAAACCGGCAAGCCCCGGTTCGTTGCCGCTGATGTGCCCGGGCAGGAACATGCTGCTGACGAGGTGGTCGTAAAAAACGCATGGATGCAACATGTCGGGGAAGGGCAGCACTATGTCGCCGCTTATTTTGAGTTGGAAAACAACTCGGATACGTCCTACCTGATCGACCGCATTTCATCATCATCCTGTACGGTGATGTTCGGCTATCATTCCGATCTGGAGGTCGGGACGCTCACGCGACAGCTCTTCACGCATCTGACCCTTCCGGCAAAACAGATGCTGGTCTTCCCGCCGGGCGGCTATCATCTTGTCTGCAAGGTGGCGGATGGGAAGACCATCAGTCAGGGAATGAGCGTCCCTGTTCAGTTCCATTTTCTGGGTGGGTCAGAAAAGACCGTCAATTTTGAGGTCCGGAGCGCCAGAGTGCACCGACCTGTAGGCGCTTCTATAACAAACTGAAGGAGATTGACGGGTTCTGACAGGAGAAATCAGCCAGATCTCTCCTGTCAGCAGGCCATTTACCAGTTGCCGAGAAGCGATTTGGTGGCGTCCCTTGTGGCCTTGAGCTGTGATTTCTTGGCGTTGTAGGAATCGTTGAGATTCTGCCTGCGGTTGTTCACATCGTTCCGGTAGCCTTGAAGATCATTGTTTACATTGTTTCGGGCATTGGTAGCCTGATCGGTGAGGGCCTTTTCGCGTTCCGTTATGCCGTCTCTGTAGCTATTGACCTTGTCGTTCACGCTGTTCTGGGCGTTGTTCACCCGGTCGCTCAACGCTTTCTCACGATTGCTGACGCTGTCACGGTAGCCGTTAACCTTGTCACTCAAGGCTTTTTCACGGTCGGAAATGTTCTGGTTGTAGGAGTTGGCACGGTTCTCCAGATTGGATCGTGTGTTTGTAATACTCTGATTGACAGCGTTCTGACCTGCCTGGCGTACGCCCGAAAGCAGGGAAGAACCAAATGACTGCTGGTCCGCCGGGACAGCGCTCTGGGCGCGTACATCCTTCGCCGCGATGGCGAGAGAAAGAACGGCAAAACCTGCAAAAGCGACGCGCTTCATCATAAATTCCTGATGCTGTTTCTGGTCATGATCTTATAGTTTTCCTGTTCTCTGAATGAGGCAGGAATGTTACCTACTGTAACAAGAGGGGAGATGAGGCCCTATGCCTCTGGCGGGAGGCAGCCATCAGAATGGAGTGAGGCCGGATCGGCAGCTTTTCCCTTAAGGAGTGTCAGGATTTCCGTGGCAGCCGCATCAGCAGGCGCTGCCGTCCCCGGCGCATGCAGGCCGGTGAGCAGGGTCGCAAACCCTTCTTTCTGTCGAGCCTGAAGCTGCGGATCGGTCATAAGCTGCACGACCGTTTGCGCCAGCTTGTCCGCCCGACAGTCTTCCTGCAGCAACTCCGGCACAAGCGCCTTTTTCGCCAGAAGGTTGACCATGGCGACATAGGGAACACGGATAAGGCGACGGGCGATGGCTGCGGTGATCGGATTGACGCGATAGGTCACAGCCATGGGCACGCCAGCCAGAGCCAGTTCCAGCGTCGATGTTCCCGATTTTGTCAGCGCTGCGCTGGCGGCTGCGAAAGCATCGTGCTTTTCGGTGGTTTCTGTCACGATCAGCGGAGACACCGGCCAGCGGGCTGTCGCTTTTCTGACAGTATCCGCCACGACCGGAGAAACCGGAATGACCGGCACAATCTCCGGCATCCGTTTTTTGAGAAGCACCAGCATCGCGCCGAAAACCGGTAACAGGCGCGGCGCTTCCGAGCGTCTGCTGCCCGGCATCAGGATCAGGACGGGCGCTGAATCCGATAGACCGTGCTGCCTGCGGAACCGCTGTGCGTTCCCTGTATCGGCTTCCGACTGAAGCACCGGATGGCCGACGAAGTGCGCATCAAGACCGTGCTTCTGAAAGAAGGTTTCCTCAAACGGAAGGAGAACGAGAAGCTTTTCCCACAGACCAGGGAATTTTCTCACGCGATGTTCCCGCCACGCCCAGACCTGCGGCGCGACATACTGGACTCGCGGGATACGCAATGGCGCGATCCGACGCAGCAATCGGAGCGAAAAGCCGGGACTGTCGATGGTCACAACCAGATCGGGTCGCAGGGCTTCGATATGGGCCACGGCCTCGTCAAGGCGGCGGGACAGAGACCGTATGCGGGGCAGAATCTCCACCAGCCCCATGATGGCTAGATCCTTCATGGGAAAAAGGCTGACCAGACCGGCTTCCGTCATGCGCGGACCGCCGACCCCGGCAAAGCGGATGTCAGGCTTCTGCTTCCGCAGGGCAGTCATCAGGCGTGAACCCAGCACGTCTCCGCTGGCTTCTCCTGCGAGAAGCCAGATCAGGGGGGCGTCAGTCATGGAGAAAGGCTATCCGGCCTGATCAGGAACAGCGCTGGCTGTCGAAGCTCTTCTGGGCAGGACCGAGAACATGAAACCGAAGGCGCTCGGCTGCAGCGGACAGACGCACGCCATGACTTTTGACGTTGAGATGCAGCTCGGTTCCCCGGTGATTCTGAAGCGCCATGCTCCCGGTTCCACTCCCGGCGGATGCCTCGGTATTGACGGCCCAGAAAGTGCTGTCGAAGTCCTCGACATTGGCCAGTCCGGTGATGGAGCCCTGTACGCAGGCATTGGAATAGCCGATCGCTGGCGCGCCGCCGCCTGCCACGCTGATGGCGTAGTCGGTGTTTTTGAAATGCAGAACGCCGTTGCCCCACGTATAGCCGGGGCCAAGATTGGCCTGCGTGATACGAAAGACAATCTGGTCTGCACTATCGGCACTCGGGGCGACCGTGTCCGCGGTTTCGGCGGGCACCGACGCGGCCAGCGCCACCTTTGCCGGGACGATACCAAAGCCGGTCACGGTGATCATCATGGTCGCGGCCAGAAATTGTCGGGTCAAGGTCGCACTCCTTATTCGGCGTTTCCCACAGACAACGGGCATTTTCAGACCGACTGGCAGAGAGGGCAGGCCGTTAAGGCTGCTGTCGCTTGCAGGAGACACCTTTGTTTCATCTCTTTTCATCTCCTGCAAGAATGTTTGTGAAGCCCGGAGGTTTCCAGAAGAAAGCATTTCATTTGACTGGCCCATTTCCGCAGGCAATGTTGCGGCCTGTTCAGGTTCTGGTGGTCGCTCCCGGAACTGACGCTGCCATATATTTGCTCTGCCAGAAGTTCCCGCTTTGCGGGAAGTTGCCTGTGCGAATTATGCGCTCCGTGGTGTCTGTGCCTCTCGACAAGCGGCGGAGACAAGGGCAGGAAAATGAGACACATCAAGCCAACGGAGAGCGGCAAAATGTCCTGTGCCTATGATTTCAGCCTTCCCGGTCTTGAAGGAGGTGTCGTGGATCTCGGGGCCTGGCGTGGAAAACCGCTTCTGATCGTCAACACGGCATCTAAATGCGGTTTTACGCCGCAATATGAAGGTCTTCAGTCACTCTGGTCGGAAATGGGTCACGAACTCATCGTCATCGGTGTTCCCTCCAACGATTTTGGCCAGCAGGAGCCGGGTAGCGCCTCGGACATTGCCACCTTCTGCGCCCGCAATTATGGTGTGAGCTTTCCGATGACGACCCGCTGTCACGTCAAAGGGGCGGAAGCCACGCCGCTGTTCCAGTGGCTGGCGGATAAAGGCGGTTTTTTCGCCCGTCCCCGCTGGAATTTCTTCAAGTACCTGATCAACCGGGAAGGGCAGCTTGTGAACTGGTTCTCCAGTATAACCTCGCCTTCCTCCGGTCGTGTGCATGACGCCGTCAATCGTGTCGTGCTGGGAAGCTGATCCCGCGCACCGATGTGGAGGCTCTCGTCTCCAGTCAGGCTGTCCATAAAACCGCCACAAGTCCGAACCAGTATTCCTGCCGTTTTCTAGCTATGCCGGGGGCGACGGCATCCCGTGACGGTGATAGAGACCCGCATATGATATCCCGCCCGCTTTTTTCGCAGTCGATCTTCCGAAATCAGGCCCTCGCCGGTTTCCCGCAGTATTCTACGGGATGGGGCCGTGTGCCTGGCGGCTCCATCGCATGGTCATGGGGCGCTCTGGTGGTGCAGGCGACAGGTCTTTCCGGCGATCGGAATGGCGGTGATCTGCGGGTCTCTTCCGATGATCGACTTGAAGGCGGTCACGGTGGCGGTGGGTCTGACGGTGACGGTTCCGGGGGCGATGGCGGTTCCAAGCCGCCTTTCTGGGGCGGTCCGCCACGTCGTCCGCGTTTCCGCATGTGGCGGAAACTGCTGGGAACGACTGTGGCCGTGTTGCTGCTTGGGACGGCGACGGCGGGCGTAGTCGTCTGGTATAAATATGCCGGTCTGGTGTCAGACCTGCCGACCGTCGAGGGGTTGCGGTCCTATCAGCCGCCGGTGATGAGCCGCCTTTACTCCGGTGATGACCGGCTCATTGCCGAACTTGCGGCGGAACGACGGGTCTTCGTGCCCTATTCGGCCATTCCGGATCGCGTGAAGAATGCTTTCCTCGCCGCCGAGGACCAGAAATTCTGGTCCCATAAAGGCATTGATCCGGTCGCCATTCTGCGTGCGGGCCTGACGGATCTGTCGCGCGGCAAGGGACGGCGACCGCTCGGGGCTTCGACCATCACCCAGCAGGTCGCCCGAATCATGCTACTGGGCTCGAACGCCCTGTCCATGGAACGCAAGGCCAAGGAGGCCCTGCTGGCTCTGCGCGTGGAGCAGGTGCTGCCCAAAGAGAAAATTCTCGAAATCTATCTCAATGAAATCTATCTCGGTGACGGCGCTTACGGTATTGGCGCGGCGTCGCAGGCCTATTTCAACAAGCCGCTTGATCAGCTTGATGATTCCGAGGCTGCCTTTCTCGCGGCGCTTCCAAAATCTCCGACCAACTACAATCCTTACCGTTTCCCGGATGCAGCGCGTAACCGCCGTAACTGGATTCTGGATCGTATGCAGGAACTGGGCTGGCTTGACGCGCAGTCTGCTGAAGCGGCCCGACAGGAAGCGCTCGCTACGAAAAGTTTTCGACGCCCTGGACCGGCTCCCGGTTCGGAGTGGTTCAGCGAGGAAGTGCGTCGTGAGCTGATCGAGAAATACGGCGTTCAGCAGACCATGCAGGGTGGTCTGGACGTGCATACAAGTTTCGATCCCGCCTTGCAGACCTCCGTCACGGCGGCGCTGCGGGACGGGCTCATGACCTACGACCGCTCGCACGGTGGCTGGCGTGGTGCCGTGGGGCATCTTGATGCTGTCACGCGCAGCACGGCTCTGGACGAAGCGACATGGAGCGCCGCACTGGCTGCTGCGCCGCATCCAAGCGGCATGTTGGATCGCTGGCGTCTGGCGGTCGTGCTGGATCCAGGAAACGGCAGCGTTGGCTGGCTTGAGAGCGGCACGCCTCATCGTGCTGCGTTACTGGCGAAAGATCTGGGTTGGATGCGGGTTTATCGGGCGCTGCGTCCCGGCGATCTGCTGATGGTCGAGCCACAGGCCGAGGGGGGGCGTGTAGCGATCCGTCAGATCCCGCGTGTCGAAGGCGCGGTCGTGACGATGGATGTTCACACGGGACGCGTGCTGGCCATGTCGGGTGGCTGGTCGTTTGAATCGTCTCAGTTCAACCGGGCCTCGCAGGCGATGCGTCAGCCGGGATCGTCCTTCAAGCCGTTCGTCTATCTGACAGCGATGGAGCAGGGGATTTCCCCGTCCCAGAAGTTCGATGATTCCGCCGTTTCCTACGGAAGCTGGCATCCCAACAACTATGAAAAGGATTTCTGGGGCGCGACGACACTGCATGACGCCCTGAGAGAGTCCCGTAACCTCGTCACCATCCGTCTCGCCGCGCATATCGGTATCAAGAGCGTCGCCAAGATCGCCGAGGATATCGGTCTGGTGCAGAACATGCCGCATGTGCTGCCGGCAGCTCTGGGTGCTGTGGAAACAACGGTGCTGAGGGAAGCCGGAGCCTATGCTTCCATCGCCAATGGCGGGCGCAAGGTGACGCCGACGCTGATCGACGATGTGCAGGACCGGAACGGCCATATCCTCTGGCGTCCGGAGGGTTTAGCCCTGTCGTCTGCGGCTCAGCCGCAGGGAGCTGCTCCCGTTGGAGATGAACCCAATGCCGTGTTCCCCGTTGCTGGACAGGGCGATGATGCTTCCGGGCGTCCAGCAGCGTCGCCAACATCTACCGGGACGGTCGCTTCGGACGCGGTTCAGTCGGATGTGCCTGTTCTGACGGATACACGTCCGGCTGTGAGCAGTGAGGCCAGCGCGTTCCAGATCACCACGATGATGCAGGATGTCATCAAACGCGGCACCGGTGTGCAGGCGGGTAAGGAGATCGACAACCCGATCGCGGGCAAGACCGGCACCAGTCAGGACTTCAATGACGCCTGGTTCGCGGGATATTCCGCCGATCTGGTTACGGTTGTCTGGATCGGCTTCGATCAGCCGCAGTCGCTTGGCAAGAATGAAACCGGCGGCACCATCGCAGGACCGATCTGGAACCGGATCATGAAGGTGGCGCTGGAAGGCCGACCCAAGCTTGATTTTCCTGTGCCTGAGGGCGTGACGCTAGTGCGTTATGACACCGGGCGCGGCGTGACGGTTGATGCGTTCAAGAACGATCAGGTGCCGGGTGATAGTTCCAGCTTTGCTGCCGGTAGCCCTGGAACGGGAGAGCTGACGGCTGCGGATACGGGTGCGGAAAACCTGCCTGATTCCGAAAGTGATATGTCGTCTGGTGGCGCTTCCGAAAGCAGCGCGCCCAGCAGTAGTGGTAGTGGGACAAATTCTGCGGCAACACCTGCACCAGCGCAGCAGCCGTCGGGTGGCGATATCGGCATGGGCGGGCTTTATTGAGGAGCAGAAGGAGAGGTTGGTCTCAGTATCCATGTCGTGATGTAATCAGGATCAGTTACGATTTCCCCTGTCTGTCTCAGTCGGTATTCTCCCGGTTCGGCGGGATGAATCGACTGCATATCCGGGGGGGGAGATTGTAGGTGTTTCCTTTCCGTGAGCCTTCGAGGCGGAGTGTAATGCCTCTTTCCGGGTCGCAGTGTGTGACGACACCGAAAAACTGTTCGTATGAGCAGCTGTCTCCCACCTCGCGGGTCAGGCCGATCAGCAAGGTGCAGCCGATAAGGTTTTTTGCAAGGGTTTCGTCCCAGAGGTGCATGCAGGCGACCTTTTTCTGTCGATCGGATGAAGTGCCGTTATTTTTTATTGTTCAGGTTGAAGCAAATTTAATGGGCTCTGTTTCCTCCTCGTTTTCTTTGTGAGGGATGACAGCCGCGCCGCCTGCCTGTATTCAGCGCCGTTCAGATAACCCCGAAAGACGGAGTCACGGTCGCCATGTCCGCCGAGACAGAAGCGCTCAACGAGCAGATCAAGCAGTCGGTTGCGCTGCTGAGGAGGCATCTTTGACTGGGATGTCGCCCAGGGCAGACTTGCCGAACTGAACAACCGGGCCGAAGACCCGGATCTCTGGAATGATGCCGAGGCCGCGCAGAAGATGATGCGCGAACGTACGCTTCTGGCCAACCAGATCGAGGGCGTGCAGAACCTCGAAAATGAGGTCGAGGATACGCTCGAACTCATCAGCATGGCCGAGGAAGAAGGCGACGCGGATATGGTCGCCGACGGCATGAAGACGCTCAACCGTCTGGCCGAAGAAGCCAAACGTCGGGAGACAGAAAGCCTTCTGTCGGGTGAAGCCGATTCGAACGACTGCTATCTTGAGGTGAACGCAGGTGCTGGCGGTACGGAGGCTCAGGACTGGGCCGAGATGCTGCTGCGGATGTACAGCCGCTGGGCTGAAGCGCATGGTTACAAGCTGACCATGATCGAAAGCTCGGAGGGCGAGCAGGCGGGGCTGAAATCGGCGACGATTCAGGTTTCCGGCCCGAATGCTTATGGCTGGCTGAAGACGGAAGCGGGCGTGCATCGTCTCGTGCGGATTTCGCCGTTCGATGCTGCGGCGCGTCGTCAGACGTCCTTTGCGTCGGTCTGGGTCTTCCCTGTGGTCGATGACACGATCGAGATTGAAATCAATGAAGCCGACCTGAAGGTCGATACATTCCGTGCTTCCGGCGCGGGTGGACAGCACGTCAACAAGACTGAGTCCGCTATCCGTATCACGCACGTTCCGACCGGCATCATCGTGGCGTGTCAGACGGACCGTTCCCAGCATCGCAACCGTGCGACGGCCATGGGGATGCTGAAGGCCCGTATGTACGAGGCTGAACTCCAGAGGCGGGAAGCTGCCGCTGCCCAGACGGAAGCGGCCAAGACGGATATCGGCTGGGGACACCAGATCCGTTCCTACGTTCTGGCCCCTTATCAGATGGTGAAAGACCTTCGGACGAACGTTGAGAAGGGCAATCCGGACGCTGTTCTTGACGGCGATCTGGATGATTTCATGGCGGCATCCCTTGCCGCACGTGTTGGAGCGACACGCTCTGAAGCCAGCGCTTCCGCGCAATAGGTGAGTACGGGGGCGGCCATATGAGTCGAAACCTGTAACGCCTGAATCGTAAAATTAAATTTAGATTAGCCTCTATCTCATGTGAGACAGGGGCTTTTTTTGTATTCCATAATTTTTATCGGACGGTCAGCTTCACTGCCTTCATGAGATGGGTGTCATAAAGGCGTTGCTCCAGCGTCTTGATAAGGCGATATAAAGATAATCTATGACGTTATATTTTTGGATGAATTCGGCAAGGTTACGTATTGCCGCCGAAAAGCTCTTTCGATTAATATATCGAAATCGAAACATTTAGGATTCTGTATTGTGCAGGATAAATGCATGGGAAATGATTTGTGTAAGGAGAGGTTTGGCATCTTGACTTCTGCCCCCGTCGATAGCCCAATCACGGTAATGCAGGTGCCTCGCAGATGCGCTCCCCTGTCTTTCGCCAGAAAGCGAAGGCAGGTCGGGTTGTTGTCTGTTGTCGCAGGAATGCATCAAGGTCGAGCCGTCTGACATCAGACCAGGGAGAGTTTCGAGTATGCTGGACTACGCGCAACAGCGACGTGACCCGACATTAAAGATTGCTGGCGTCTCAGGTGTCGCTGTGGTGTGCGGGATTCTTGGCGTGGTCTATTTTACCTGGAAAGATAAGGTGTCGGTGCCTGTCATACAGCCACCGCTCAAGGCGACTGTCATTCCGGAGGTAAAACCACCCCCACCGCCACCACCCCCACCACCACCGCCGCAGATGACCTCGCCGCCTCCACCATATGTGCCGCCCCCAAAGATCAAGGTGCAGCCGCCACCGCGTCCGGTAGTGCGTCATGTGACGCACACGCCGCCGCCCAAGCCCATGCCGCCGGCTAAGGTCACGCCGACAACCCCGGTGCAGGCTCCTGTCGGTCCTCCGGTTCCGGACCATCTGGCTGGTTCCACGCCGTTGAACCATGTGGAGCTGCATTATCCTGATGAGGCGCAGGATGAAGGGCGGGAAGGGCATGTCACACTTGTCTGTGACGTGGAGCCGACGGGAATGACCGATAACTGTACTGTAACAAGCGTCAAAGGCGGTCAGGACTTCGCTGCCGCAGCGCTGCAGTATGTTCGTAAATCCCGTTATCAGCCAGCTACCGCCAATGGTGTTCCGGTCAAGGAATTCCATCACACCTATACGATTACTTTCAGCCTGAGTGATAACTGACCGTATTTGAAACTGTGGCTGTTCGATAATGCTATGGTTCTACCAGATGAGGACACTGACTCGATGATCCGACTGCTACGCCGCCTGCCTTATTCCGCGCTGGCCATCCCGTCTCTGGCTGTTCTTCTGAGCACTGCGGCTCCAGTGGTGGCGCTTGCTCAGGATGCGGCTGCTCCTGCCGCATCGGCTCCTGCTCCGGATGCTGCTCCCCCGGCTGCTCCTGCAGCCGAGGCTCCTGCTCCTGCCGCTGCTCCGGCAGACGCACCTGCGCCTGCAGCTCCTTCCGAGGCTTCGGACGCACCGGCCGCTCATGCTGCTCCGGCGACGGCTGTTGAAAATCCGTATGGACTGGGTGCTCTGTGGGGTAATGGGGATATCGTGGCACGCACCGTGCTGGTCATCCTCGTGGTGATGTCGCTCGGTACATGGTACATCATGATCACCAAGTTCCTTGAGCAGGCCAAGCTTTTTGCGGCTGACCGCGATGCGACAAAGCATTTCTGGACCAAGCCCTCCCTTCAGGAAGGTGCGACTGCCCTGAAAGCGACTTCGCCTTTCCGCTACATTGCAGATACCGGTATTGTTGCTGCTGAGCATCACGAAGGCACGATGCAGGAGTCCATCGATCTGACCGACTGGACCTCTTCCCAGATCCACCGTGCGGTTGATTCCGTGCAGAGCGATCTTCAGAGCGGTCTGGCCTTCCTCGGCACAGTTGGTTCAACATCTCCGTTCGTCGGACTGTTCGGAACGGTCTGGGGTATCTATCACGCCCTGACAGCCATCGGCATCGCCGGTCAGGCTTCCATCGACAAGGTTGCTGGTCCGGTGGGTGAATCCCTGATCATGACGGCAATCGGTCTCGGCACCGCTGTTCCTGCCGTGCTCGGCTACAACCTGCTTGTCCGCCGTAACAAGACTGCCATGGAGAGTATCCGCAACTTTGCTGCTGATCTTCAGTCCATCATGATCGGTGGTTTCCGTCATGGCACTGTCCGTCCGGGCAGCAAGACCTCTTCCACTCCTGCTCAAGGTGCCTGATCATGGGGATGTCTGTAGGCGGAGGCGATGACGAGGACACCGTCCTCTCTGATATCAACACGACACCTCTTGTAGATGTCATGCTTGTTCTTCTCATCATCTTCCTCATCACCATTCCTGTGGCGACACACTCGGTGAAGGTTGACCTGCCTAAAGACGTCAATCAGCCAAGCAAGATCATGCCTGACAACATCACTCTGGCGGTTACGCCGGACGGTCAGGCCTGGTGGGATCAGAGCCCCATCCGTGATCATGCGGACCTGATGGCGAGGCTGGAAAAGGTTGCGGCAAAAAAGCCGCAGCCGCAGATCATGATCCGTGGTGACGCCAATGCCCGCTATGAGGCTGTCGGCAAGCTGGTAGCTGCCTGTCAGGAAGCGGGCGTGATGCGGGTCGATTTCATTATCGAGGCGCCTCATAACTGAGGCGTCCCCTGAAATGGCCTGTACGTGTCAGGTGTGAATATCGTTTGTTACCAATAAACTGCATTGCCTTGTATGAATGTGCGCGATGCAGGGTTCAGCTGAGAAAGTGATTCTTCCATGGGTATGAATCTGGGTTCCGGAGGCGACGAAGACGAAGGTATCGTCGATATCAACACCACACCGCTGATCGACGTGATGCTGGTTCTCCTGATCATGCTGATCATCACGATTCCGCTTCAGACACAGTCGGTTTCGATGAATCTGCCGCAGGGAGATCCGCCGCCTCCGACAGAGCAGGAAAGCAAGGTCGTAAATGTCGTTATCGACTTTGACAATTCGATCACCTGGAACGGTAATCCCGTCACCAGTGAAGGTGATCTTGTGTCCCTGTTCCAGTCGGCTGCAGCTGAACCCGATCAGCCGGAAATGCATATTAACCCCAACCGTCTTGCGGATTATAAAACGGTAGCCCATGTTCTTGCCGATGCGCAGCGTCTGGGCATCAGGAAGCTTGGCATCGTCGGGCAGGACCAGTTTATGGGAGCACAGTAAGGTCATGACATTGCGGTTTATTCGTCTGCCATTCGCAATTCGTGCCCTTTGTCTTGCGCCTCTCTGTTTTACGGCTGTTTCGATCGGTCATGCCGAGGACAATCTCAATCCGGCTGTCGCCAAATCCCTTGAGGCAGCAGGAAATTCTCTTTCCGCCCATAATTACACTCAGGCCATGCAGGATGTGACGACTGCCGACAGCGTTTCGGGCAAGAGTGATTATGACTCTTATGTGATCGAGCAGATGCGTGGCGCCATTGCGGCGCAGTCGGGTGACCGGGCGGTGATGACGTCGTCCTACGACAAGCTGATTGCTTCTTCGAGAACGCCCCGTGATACCAAGGCGCAGCTGCTTCAGGCCGAAGCGACCGTGGCCTATACAGCCAAGGATTATCCGGCTGCGGCTGCCGGGTTTGAACGGTATCTGAAAGAGATCGGCCCGAATGCGGATATCGAGAAATATCTCATTCAGGCTTATTATCTTCAGAAAGATTACGCCAACGCGGCCCGTGTGCAGAAAAAGCTGGTCGACGAGACGCTGAAGGCGAAGAAACTGCCGTCCGAGAATGAGCTGCTGATGCTGGCGTCCTGCCAGACCCAACTCAAGGATACGGCAGGGCAGATGCACACCTATACGCTGCTGGCCACCTATTATCCGAAGCCGGATTACTGGGAACAGCTGCTGCATAGCCTTGTCACCAACAACAAATTGCCTCCGGCGCTTCAGCTGGATGTGTATCGGATCCGTCTGGCTGCCGGTAACCTGAAACAGCCGTCTGATTTTATCGATGCTGCTGAAATCGCCACCCAGATGGGACTGCCCCGCGTGGGACTGGACATCATGTCGCAGGGTTACACGCTTGGTGTCCTGGGGCAGGGTGCCGGTGCCGACCGTCAGGTAAAGCTGCGTAACTTCATCAGCGCGGCAGCGGACAAGAAGCAGGCGTCGCTTGCAACGGACGAAGCGACTGCCGCGAAGGCGAAGACTGGCGATCAGCTTCTGTTCGTGGGTTATAATTACGTCTCGTTCGGTCAGGCCGATAAGGGACTGTCCCTTATGAAACAGGCGATCGAAAAAGGTGTGGCTGACGTTGGTATGGCTCGGCTGAGACTGGGTGAAGCCCAGATGGACGCTGGTCAGACAGCTAACGCCATCGCGACTTTCCAGACGGTTGAAGGAGATAGTGCGGCGCATGATATCGCACAGCTCTGGATACTGAAGCTGAAAAGCGCCTCGAGTAAATAAACACAATACAGCGGCCCGTCGTCTTCGTCCGTTCATTGGAGGATACGAATGAGGCCGCTGTTCTTTCGAACTTTGATCAACAGTTTGGGCACCTCATCTCATATTCTGAGCCAAAACTGTCGCTGTAAGATTTCCGCTTTCTGGAAGTGCTCACCGCCAGCAGAGAGAAACCTCTCCCCACACGTCGAAAAATTACGCAGACATTCCATAAGACTGTTTCCAGTGTCATGATGCTTCAGCCTCAGTGAGAAGAGGCGGATCAGACAGGAAGCACTCAATGCCCGCACCGATGGACGCTCTGCAAAAGGTCGATGACAATCTGGAAGCAGGGCTGACGCGTCTTTTCGCGCTCCTGCGTATTCCGAGCATCTCGACGCAGACGTCTCACGCGAAAGACTGCCGTGCCGCAGCCGAGTGGCTGAAAGCAGAGCTGTCTTCGTTGGGCTTTGCCACCACCATCCATGAAACACCCGGTCACCCTATTGTCGTGGCGCGCCGCGAAGGGCCAGCAGGCGCGCCGCACGTTTTGTTTTACGGACATTACGATGTGCAGCCGGTCGATCCGGTCTCGCTCTGGAAGAGTGATCCTTTCGATCCGCAGCTTGTGACCAATCCCGATGGGACAAAAGAAATTCGCGCTCGTGGAGCCGCAGATGACAAGGGACAAGTGATGACCTTTGTCGAAGCCTGCCGTGCCCTGATTGAAAGCAATGGGGAATTGCCCGTCGGGGTGACGATTGTGATTGAAGGCGAGGAAGAGTCGGGAGGTGAAAACCTTCTGCCTTTCCTCAAGGCGCACAGCGAAGAACTGAAGGCCGATCTTGCCCTGATCTGCGACACCGGCATGCTGGACGCAAAAACACCCGCCATCACCACGATGTTGCGCGGCATGGTCGGTGAGGAAGTCACGATCATTGCTGCGGATCGTGACCTTCATTCGGGCATGTTCGGAAACGCCGCCCGCAACCCGATTCAGGTGCTCTGCGACATCATCTCTGCCTTGCGCGACGGCGCGACAGGCCGGATTACGCTGAACGGTTTTTACGATGGTGTGCCGGAGCTTCCGGACAGCGTGCGCGAGCAATGGCGCGAGATCGGTCCGACAGATGAAGACAGTCTCGGCGCTGTCGGGCTCCGTTGGCCAGCGGGCGAGCAGGGATATTCCGCGCTGGAACAGACATGGTGCCGGCCTAGCTGTGAAATCAACGGGATTTCCGGAGGCTATGAGGAGGATGGTTTCAAGACTGTTCTGCCTGCCCGTGCGATGGCCAAGATTTCCTTTCGCCTTGTGGGCGAGCAGGATCCCGAAGCCATTCGTGCCAGTTTCCGTGCACACGTCAGGGCGCGAGTGCCGTCTGACTGCACGGTCGAATTCAAGCCGCACGGAGGTTCCCGCGCCAGTGTCGTGCCCTCTGACATGCTGCAACTTGCCAGCGCATTGACTGCGCTCACCGAGGAATGGGGGACGCAGGCCACTGTCATCGGTTGCGGTGGGTCGATCCCCGTTGTTGGTGAAGTCAAGGAAGCGCTTGGTCTTGATACGCTTCTGATCGGCTTTGGTCTGGATGACGACCGCATCCATTCCCCGAACGAGAAATACAGCCTGACATCTTTTCACAAAGGCACCCGTTCATGGGTGCGCGTTCTGATGGCGCTCGCACAATGACCCGCCTGCCTCTCGCTCTGACAATGGGCGATCCCGCCGGTATCGGCCCCGAGATCACTGCCGGGGCCTGGCGAGCCTTGCGGGAGGGGGGGACAGTTTTCGCATGGCTTGGTGATCCGGCATGTCTGCCTGCTTCACTGCCTGTGAAAGAGATAGAAACCATTGAGCAGGCGGCATCTGTTTTCAGCAATGCTCTTCCGGTTCTCCCACTCAGTCTGTCCGCTCCGGTCCGAGCTGGCGTGCCTGATTCAGCCAACGCCCAGACGGTGATCGACAGCATTGCCCGCGCTGTTGGACTGGCGAAAGCGGGTGTGGCAGGCGGCGTTATCACCAACCCCATCAGCAAGGCCGTGCTGCGGCGTGGCGGCTTTCCTCATCCCGGTCACACGGAATTTCTTGCCGAGCTCTGCCACGTTCCGGGCCGTGAAGTCATGATGTTGGCCAGCCCCATGCTGCGTGTGGTGCCGGTGACAATCCATGTTTCTCTGCGGGAAGCGCTCGATACGCTGAGTGAAGACATGATTGTCGAGACCGGCCTGACGACTGCCCTTGCCCTGAAACAGGATTTTGGTTTTGACCGGCCGCGTCTTGCTGTTGCGGGATTGAACCCTCATGCCGGGGAGGACGGGATGATGGGACGGGAAGAGATCGACATGATTATCCCGGCAATCGAACGTCTTCGTGCGAAAGGCATTGATGTTACGGGACCGATGCCGCCCGACACGATGTTCACTGAAAGCGCCCGGCAGAAATATGACGCTGCTCTCTGCATGTATCACGATCAGGCGCTGATCCCCATCAAGACGCTCGATATGGCGCATGGGGTGAATGTCACGCTCGGGCTCCCCATTGTCCGCACGTCGCCGGATCATGGCACGGCGTTCGATATTGCAGGGAAAGAGATTGCCGAAGCGACCAGTCTTGTCGCGGCGCTGCGTCTCGCCAGTGTTCTGTCTGAAAATCGTCTGAACCACAAAGAAGGATTGCCCTCATGACCCAGCGTCAGCGCCTTGGTGTGAATATCGATCATGTCGCCACCATTCGCAATGCGCGTGGGGGCACGCATCCTGACCCGGTCGAAGCTGCTCTGCTCGCCGTGAAAGCGGGTGCGGACGGGATTACCGCGCATCTGCGGGAAGACAGGCGGCATATTCGTGATGAGGATCTGATCCGCCTCAGCAATACCCTGCGTGCGCCGCTGAACATGGAAATGGCGGCGACGGAAGAAATGGTGGCGCTTGCCTGCAAACTGAAACCGAATGCCTGCTGTATCGTGCCGGAACGTCGGGAGGAAGTGACCACTGAGGGCGGTCTGGATGTCGCTGGTCAGATGGAAACTCTTTCTCCGATGATCAGAAAACTTCGGGAAAGCGGCATTCGGGTTTCCCTGTTTGTCGATCCCGATCCGGAGCAGATTGCGGCTTCCGCCGCCGTGGGTGCTGCCGTGGTTGAATTGCATACTGGTGCTTATGCGCACGGGAAGGACGGAGAACTGGCTCGACTAAAAGCTGCGGCGAGGCAGGCGGCGGGTCTGGAGCTGGAAGTGCATGCGGGACACGGTCTCAGCTTCGGCAATGTCGCGCCGGTGGCGGCCATTCCGGAAATCGTTGAGCTGAATATCGGACATTTCCTGATTGGACAGGCAATTTTTGATGGTCTACCAGCCGTGGTGCAGGAAATGCGTCGGCTCATGGACGCGGCCCGCGCCAATCTGAGCGTCTGACGGCATCCAGAACTGTGACGTGTGTGCCACAGTCTGTGTCCCGATCTCACAGCCGTGATTGACTCGTCGTAAACGGCCTGTAAACCACGTCCCCATGATGGTTCCCATATGGTGCGTGCAGGTCACGTCCACGGGATGAAAAGGGAACCGGGTGCGGTGGTTCATTCACCTATGCCCGGACTGCCCCCGCAACTGTAAGCGGTCAGGATGTCCATCCGGCGTTCACGCCGGCCCACTGGAGGGTTTGTCTCCGGGAAGGGAGTGTCATCCTTGTCACAGCCGCAAGTCAGGAGACCTGCCATCATACCGGATGTTGCGGACGAGACGTGTCGGACGGGGTGATCTGACAGGTTGGCAAGGCTACGTGAAAGCGTGGACGACCTTTTGCTCGTGGCAACGCAGACAACCACGAGCCAACCACAATGCCCTTTCGCGCCCTCCTGTTAACCGGTGCCTCGTTTTTTTCCACGCTTCTGGTCACGGCAACAGCGCAAGCTGCTGAGACCGTTGTAAACACGAAGAAAACCGCTGTCCCTCCAGTCGTCCGGAATGCTGACGTCCCGACAGTCCGCGCCATCCTCTCTGAACACACCGATACCTGGCCTGAAACCATTACTGTGAGCGCCGCCCGTCGACCGATCAAGGCGGATGAAATCGGCACGGCCATGACCATCATTACCGAGCAGCAGATTCAGACCCAGCAACGGCGCACCCTGTCAGATACGCTCGCACGGCAACCGGGCCTGAATGTGGTCCGTACCGGAGGCATGGGCGGCACGACAGCCATCTACATGCGCGGCACCAATTCCAACGAGGTGAAGGTTCGCCTCGACGGAATGGACGTGAATGACGGCAGCAGCGCGTCCGGCGCGTTTGATCCGGCACAGTTCATGGCGGACGGGATGGGACGGATCGAGATTCTGCGCGGTCCGCAGAGTGGTCTTTATGGCGCGGACGCCATGGCGGGCGTGATCGACATGACTACGGCGAAAGGGCAGGGGCGCATCAAGCCTTTCGTGCGCGTGGAAGGTGGCTCCTACGGCACGTTCAATCAGGCTTTTGGCGCCCGTGGGAGCCTTGATCGCTTCCACTATAATTTCGAACTGTCGCACTACAGACAGGTCGGTTTCCACGCGATCCCGCGGTATATCGAACGTTATATCAGCAGCTTTTCGAACGTGACGAAAGAGCAGCGCGAACGCGGAAATACCTACGATAACCGTAGCGCGAATGTCCGTATGGACTATGATGTGACGGATAATTTCGATCTCGGTCTCACATCGCGTCTCATGCAGAGCAATTACCGTTCGTATGGTTCTTACGATATGATGGATGAAGCCTATGGCGACGCCCAGCATGAACGTGAGCGGACAATCCAGAATGAGGCGATTGTCCGTGGCACGGCGCATCTGCGCTCATGGGGGGGATTGTTCGATCAGGTGATCGGGCTTGGTTACATGACCAACTGGCGGAATTTTGCCTATACCGGCACGGGTGAAGATGGAGGTGCACGTCTCTATGACCCGAACTACTATCGTTCATCCCGTCTGAAGATTGACTGGCACGGCACGCTGGATCTCAAGAAATACGGCTCACTGCTTGTGGGAGCTGAACATTTCCACGAGACTTATTACAGCAACCAGAGCGACAGCACGGGAACGAATGATGCGCCTTACAGTGCCCGCGCCAACATGGATACAACAGCAGGCTACGGTCAGTATCAGGGCAACTGGAATCAGATCCTCTACGGTGCGGCCAACGTCCGTTATGATTCAAACTCGCGCTACGGGCATTATGTGACATGGCGTGTGGCGCCCGCCATCCACATTCCCGGCACCGGGACTGTCATCAAGGCGAGTGCGGGTAGCGGTTTCCACGGCCCATCGCTCTATCAGCTTTTTGGAAAGTTGAACGGCAGCTATTACAACTATCAGGGAAATCAGAAGCTGAGGGCTGAACGTCTGATCGGTTACGATGTGACTGTTGAGCAGAAGCTGGCACATGATCGAGTGCATTTTGGCGCGACCTGGTATGAAAACCATGTGCGTAACCTGATCCAGTCCTCAATGACCTATTCCAATTACAGCACGACATATTCCTATGCGAACGTGGATCGCGCCCGCATGTTCGGTGTCGAAGCATTCCTGAACTGGAAAGCTCTGGACAATCTCGAATTCAATCTCAACTACACCTGGACGCACGCACGCGACGCGACGGATGACCAGCCGCTCCAGCGTCGCCCGCAGCATAAGTTCAACTTCAACACGACATGGAAGCCGATCAAGGATCTCACCCTGTCCGGCAATATTCTCTATGTCAGCGGCTGGCGCGATTATCCGGTCTACGCGGCGAGTGGCAGCTATTGCGAGATATGTGCCAAGGGGCATGGATATTTCACCATTGACGTAGCGGCGAACTACCAGATCAACCGTTTCCTGTCGGTCTTTGCCCGGGCTGATAATCTGCTGAACCGTCAGTTCGAGAACCCGGTCGGTTATCTACAGCAGGGACGCGCCGGTTACGGTGGATTTACGCTGAGCTACTGAAGCATTTTCCTAAATACATGTCACACAGGCTGTTTTCCTGTGTGACATGCGTCTTCAGAGCGACAGATCAGCGCGCAGATAATAAAAGCCGCCATTCATGCCAAGCTGTGATGTGCTCATGTAATATTGCGGCACACCGAGATAGCGATTGCCGTCAGGCACGCGGCTTGGGCGTTTGTCGAAGAGATTGTTGCCGCCAATTGTGAACGAGAGCTTCGGCATGACGTGATAGGTCACTTCGAGATTTGTCACGAATTTCGGCGAGTTTCGGAAGGGCAGAAAATCCGTGCTCGAAAGCGCGCTGGAGTTCGTAGCCCCTGTGTAATAGGTCAGTTCCGACGTCGTCTGGCCCCAGCGGATTTCATGGAGACCGATAGTCAGCTTGCCGTCACCACTGTTATACCGACCTCCCCAGATCATCTTGCTGCGTGGATAGCCTGTGGTGATGTAGGCGATGGACTGCGCTGTCAGGAGGTTATTCCCCTGTGCATCGGTGCCCTGATGGGTCAGGCGCGTGCGGTTGAGGTTGATGCCGACATCCCAGTCAATACGGCCGTAATCGCCCAGACTGGTCGGATAGGTGGCCGTGATGTCGAGGCCCTGCGTGCGCGTGCTGGCGACGTTGGCAAACCAGTGGGTGGAAAGGGAGGCTGAACTCCAGCTTGCGGCTTCGGAGGGTAACTGGAAGCCGTTGGCGTTGAGCGCGGAAATGGCCTGATCACCATAGACGTTCCCGCCCGGCAGGATCTGGTCACGCAGATTGATCTGATAGACGTCCGCTGTGATGTGAAGTTTCTTGACGGGTTCAATGATGATGCCACCCGTCGCGCTGGTTGAACGCTCCGGCTTGAGGGATGTGGCTCCATTTGCCAGAGCGCCCGGTGAGTTCGCACCGATGATGCCGCGTGCGGCTGTCGGAGAGAGCGCGACGGAGCTGTAATATTCCTGAGCAAGCGTCGGGGCGTGGAAACCGTTCGAAATGGTGCCACGGAAACCAAGCCAGGGGAGTGGGTCGTAACGGAGCGCCGCCTTGCCGGTCTCGGTGTCGGAGACATCCGTATAATGCTCGTAACGGCCCGCCAGATCGAGTTGCAGATTTTTGGCCAGATGCGTAGCCACGTCGATATAACCACCGACGACATCACGGCTGAAATGGCCTGCATTCTGGTAGGTGGTGCCGGAGAGGGCGTCCGACCCGGAGCCGTAAGTTGAAGCGACTGATCCGGTGCCGATGGCGTAACTTTCATAGCGATAGGTTGCGCCGCCTGCCACGTTGATAGCGTGGGGCCAGCCGTCAATGTGAAAAGACTTGCTCAGATCGAACGTATTGCTCCACATCTCGTTGTTGTAGCCCTGTACCATAAAAGCAGTCGGCGTCTGTCCCGTGGCTGCTGCCAGAGAGTAGTTGGCCGAGTTTTTCAGCCCGATATCGTTGTAGTCACGGCCATAGACGGACGAGAGATCCCAGTGCCAGTGATCGACGTCACCTTTCAGGCCCGCTGTAACTTCCCAGTCATTTTCTTCAAGTGTTTCCAGCGGTGAGTAGCCGTTGGGATAAATCGCTGCATAAGCAGGATATTTCGCCAGAGAGGAGGCTGTCCGGTAGTTCTGGTAACTCTCGGCATGACGATGCGCGTATGTGGCGACGGCATAGGCTTCGATGAAGTCGGTCAGGTGGTAGCCAGCGGTGATGGAGACGCTTTCGCGGGTCTGTTCGGGTTGGCCAAGAAGTTTGTTGATCTTGGACTGCGTGCGCAGGTCATCGGCGCTCCGATAGGTATGATCCTGATGCAGGAAATCGCCACTGACATGCACATAACCGCGTGATCCGAGTTGCGCGCCGCCATCAAGGTAAATGCCCTGCTGGAACCCGTCACCGGAGGCTGTGATCCCCGATATGGAGCGGGCGTGAAAACCGTGATCGGTTTTCTTCAGAATGATGTTGACCACACCTGCGACGGCATCAGAACCATACTGGGCCGAGGCACCGTCTCGCAGAATTTCAACATGATCGATGGCGGCCATCGGGATCATGTCGATATCGACGGGTGTCGCACCCTGTTGAGGGCCGGGGTCAGCATAAATATTGGCTGTGGTGTGGCGGCGTTTTCCGTCAACGAGCACGAGCGTTTCGTTGGGACTCAAACCGCGAAGACTGAAGGAGTCCGTCAGTGCGCCGCTGTCGAACCCACCCGTCGGCATGGTCAGAGACGGCACAAGCTGGGTGAGGGCCTCTCTCAGATCCGGCATGCCGGTTTCGGCAAGCTGTCGGGAGGTGACAATATCGATGGGCGAGACACTGTCGCGGGCCTTTTTTCCCGTCTCACGTGTGCCGGTCACGATGACCGTCTCACCGCTGTCAGCTGCCTTTACTGCGGTGATTGGGGCTTTCTGTGACGGCGCTGAGAGAGCCGCAGACTGCCTGTTGCTTGCGAGAGGATGAGTGGCGGACGGTTTCCGTTTTGTCGTTTTGGTTGTGACCGTTGAGGACGAAGCGGAGGGCGCTGCATTCGCCTGAGTTGAGGCTGCGTCTGTCAGGATGAACGTGCTGGCAAGCAATCCCATGGTTTTGAAATTGAAATGCAAAAATCCATAGGGTCGTTTCAGGTCAAAAGTCATGACAGATATTCCGCAGGTGATTTCGCCTATTCGATATGCGTATAGATCAAAAAGCAACAAACTACATTTAACTATCGTAAAATGTATAATTTAATGTTGCATGATTGCAACGCCATTGTGTCTGGACGTGACCGTTATGGGAGAGGGAGACAGTGTATGTCGCCGCTATAATAAATGCTTATGAGAGCTGTATATTTTTCGAGACGGTAAGAAGAACCGCTTTTTGTGAGATGAAATCTGGTGATCAGAAAACCAGAAAACGTTCTCTTGTGACAACAATTTATAAAACTGTATCCACAAGAGAACTATTGTTGTGGGATTTAAGCCACAGGCAGTCTTGCGTAGAGCGTTCCATGCCGGTTTCTGTGTGGCGATCTGATACGTCAATGAACTGTGCAGGGCGTGTTTCAGCGTAGGTCATCGACTGCTATAGCGTCGGGATGAACTACCGCCACGTCTACCACGCAGGCAACTTTGCCGACTGTATGAAACACGCGCTGCTGACAACCCTGCTGCGTGCTCTCAGTCGCAAGAATACGCTGTTTTCCGTCCTCGATACCCATGCGGGGATCGGCCTGTATGATCTTTCCAGCCCACAGGCGGAAGCAACAGGAGAGTGGCGGGAAGGAATTGGTCGTCTGCTTGACCTGCCCTCCGACACACCGGACCTCGAACCACTGAAAGACTGGCTCGCACTCGTGCGGCAGGTGATGAAGGAATATGCCGGGAAGATGGTCTATCCCGGTTCGCCGGAGATTGTCCTGCGTGCGCTACGCCCCGGCGATTCACTGGTCTGCTGTGAACTGCATCCGGAAGACCAGCGGGCGTTGCGACGTCTGTTCCACAATAACCCTGCGGTCTCAGTGCATCACCGCGATGCGTATGAAGCCGTGACGGCCCTGTTGCCGCCCAAGACCGCCAAACGGGGGCTGGTGCTGATTGATCCGCCTTTCGAGGAGCGGTCCGAGTTCACTGATCTCGTCAAGGCTGTGACGACAGCGCGCCAGCGTTTCCCGACAGGCATTGTGGCGGTCTGGTATCCAATCAAACATCGTTCTCCGCCGAGAGCGTTTTTCCATGCGTTGCAGGATGCCGGGCACAGAAATCTGCTGAATCTGGAACTGAGCATTCGCCCGCCGCTCGATCCCGGACTGTTGAACGGCTGTGGTCTGCTGATCGCCAATCCTCCCTTCAAATTTGATGAGGAAGGCGCTGCCATTCTCTCCACGCTGTGCAAGTATCTCGGGGATGGAAACACGGAATCCCTGGTGGAGTGGATTGTGCCGGAATGAAGCGGATTGCAGTCATCGGGGCAGGATCATGGGGCATCGCGCTGGCGCTGCAGGCGGCACGCGCCGGGGCTATGGTACAGTTGTGGGCGCGCAATCCGGCGACAAGGTTGCCGAATGGCGCCATGCCCCGTCTTGCGGACCATCCGCTCCCTGAATCCATTACCGTGACAGACAGTCTGGTGATGGATGCGGATATGGTCCTGTCCGTTGTTCCGATGAAGTATTTCGCTGCCATCCTGAAGGATGTGCAAACGACAGCGCCGGTCGTTCTGTGCTGCAAGGGTGTGGAGCCGGACAGCCTCCGTTTCCCACTCGATATTCTGAAAGACACTCGTCCCGATCTGAACGGTGCGATCCTCTCAGGGCCGAACTTCGCACACGAAGTAGCGGACGGTCTTCCCGCTGCCGCCGTGATCGCCGCCGCACAGCCGGGACTGGCCCGTTCTTTGGCCGATCTGCTCGGAACGCCGCGTTTCAGGCTTTATGACAGCACGGATATTGCCGGGGTTCAGCTTGGCGGAGCGGCCAAGAACGTCATCGCCATTGCGGCGGGCGCCACTATCGGGGCCGGACTTGGTGAAAACGCCCGTGCGGCGCTTGTGACCCGTGGGTTAGCCGAAATCAGCCGTCTGGCAGAAGCGCTGGGTGGACAGGCGGTTACGATGGCAGGGTTGGCTGGTGTGGGGGATCTGCTGCTGACCTGCACCGGAGGATCGTCCCGCAATTATCGGGTCGGGCTGGCGCTGGGGCAGGGAAGCACGCTGGAAGAAACTTCCGCAGCGCTCGGCGGAGGCGTGGCTGAAGGGGTTGCGACTGCCGGGGCGCTCGCTGCGCTTGCGCGTCGGAAAGGTGTCTCGGTGCCGATCATTGATTCTGTCACTGATCTTGTTGAAGGCCGGGCTGATCTGGAAACCGTCATGACTTGTCTGCTGACGCGGCCCGCAGGGCCGGAAGCGCATTTCTGACGAGCCTGTGACGGCATTAAAATTTTTTACAAACGCTTTCTGGTTTCCTTGATGGTAGCACTGGAAGAAATCTGAGCCTGCAAAGGAGGAAACCTTGAAACGATCGCGTTACTGGCTGTTCCTGCCTGTCCTCGCTGTCTCTGGCTGCATGTCCGCCCAACAGGAAATCACCCAGAAGGAAGACCATTTGGCTGCGGCAGGGTTTATTCTGAAACCGGCCAACACGCCTGAGCGGGCGGCGATGCTGACTCGTCTCCCAGCTCACCGTTTTCTGCGGCGGGACAAGGGTGATCTCGTCACTTATGTCTATGCTGACCCGACTGTGTGCGACTGCCTTTATGTCGGCTCACAGCAGGCTTATGCGACATACCGCGCCAATCAACAGGCGCAGTATCTGGCGGACGAAAACCGTATGACCGCCGAATCTTACGAAGATTCCTCATGGAATTGGGGAATGTGGGGACCTTGGGGAGGTGGTCCGGGCTATGGCTATGGTCCGGGTTGGTGGGGGCCGGGAATGGGCTGGTAAGCGACCAGTCCGTTAGTCCTCTTTCTCTGTCGCCATGATCCGTCCGCTGGTCATGTCGGCCAGCCGGTGGGTGACATCCTCAACCTGCTGAACCGGCACAGCCACAACATAGGCAGCGCCCGTCGCATCGAACTCCTCGCTTTCGACGACAGCATCCAGAGCGGGCAGGCGTGAACCGACGAGAGCAAGATCGCTGAACGAGCAGTGGAATTTCAGCCGGGTGCGTTCGATCACCTCGACACGTTCCGCCAGCCGTAGACACTCCGCCGCCGTTCCGCCATAGGCCCGGACCAGCCCTCCCGCGCCAAGTTTGACGCCGCCGAACCAGCGCGTGACGACCACGACAACCTTGTCCAGTCCTTGCGCCTCGATCACTTGCAAAATGGGGCGTCCTGCCGTGCCGCCCGGCTCGCCTGCGTCATCGCTGCGATAGCGCGAGCCGATCTTCCACGCCCAGCAATTGTGGGTAGCGTCGGGGTAGGAGACGTCGCGGATAAAGGCCATAGCAGCCTCTTCGGTCTCGACCGGAAGAGCCATTGCTAGAAAACGGCTTTTCTTGATTTCCTTCTCGAAATCCGCCCGTCCGACCAGCGTCTCGACCATTCCCAATCAGCCCTGTCGCCACACCCACAGGCGTGCGGCACCATGCGCCCGTTCGGCCAGAATCTCCGCACCTTCAACCGGCATCGGTTCGTCACGTCCGGTTTCCGTGACGATCAAAGCACCCGGTGCGATCCAGCCTGCGGATGTGAGAGCCGTGAGCGCCTGAGCGGGCAGGGACTGACCATAAGGCGGGTCCAGAAACACCAGATTGCAGGGTGTTGTGGCCCGAGGTGGTTTCAGGACCGTCGAAGCCTGAATGCGGCTCACGTCCTGCATCTGACAATCGCGCACGTTTGTCCGCAAGGCAGCCAGAGCTGGACGATCCACTTCAAAGAACGTGCAGAAAGCGGCTCCCCGTGACAGCGCTTCCAGACCGAGCGCTCCTGTCCCGGCAAAGCCATCCAGCACATGAGCACCCTCAACGCAGTCCCTGCCACCCCATGGGGCATGAAGCAGCATGTCGAACAGAGCCTGCCTCACGCGGTCAGCCGTGGGGCGGGTCGCCTTGCCGTCCGGTGCTGTCAGAGTCCGCCCGCGTCGTATCCCGGCGATGATCCGCATCAGCCGCGCCGCTTGGTGTCGATCTCCACATCGCGTGGAATCTGTGCCTTCATGACACGCGCAGGCACTTCCTCCAGTTCTCCCGGCTTGAGTTCACCAAGAGGGAACGGGCCGTAGGACGTGCGCAACAGACGACTGACATGAAGATTCATGGCCGACATTACGCGACGGATCTCGCGGTTCTTACCTTCTCGCAGGGAGACGGTCAGCCACGCATTGTCACCCTTGCGGGAGTCGAGCGAGGCTTCGATCGGGCCGTATTTCACGCCCTCAATGGAGCAGCCTTTGGCCAGTCCTGCGAGTTCACGTTCGTTCACCACCCCAAACACCCGCACGCGATAGCGCCGCAGCCAGCCGTTTGAAGGCAGTTCCAGACGGCGGGCCAGTGCGCCGTCATTGGTCAGCAGCAGCAGGCCTTCACTGTTCAGGTCAAGTCGTCCCACACTGACGACGCGCGGCATGCCTTCAGGCAGCGTCTCAAAGACTGTCTTGCGGCCTTCCGGATCACGGTGCGTTGTCACCAGCCCGTCCGGCTTGTGGTAGCGCCACAGACGGGTGTGCTGTGGTCCCTCAACAATGTTGCCATTAACGGCTACGACATCTGTGGGGGTCACGAATGTCGCCGGATGTTCCACCACAACGCCGTTCAGTTTGATGCGGCGTTCGGCGATCATGCGTTCGATATCGCGGCGGCTGGCCACGCCACTCCGGGCCAGCCATTTTGCGATACGATCGCCGCGTGCTTCTGTCGTGTGTTCGTTACTGTCGTCTACCATACACCGTCTCCCGACACTGTTGCGTTCTGTGCGGCCTCAACAAAGGCCGTAAATAACGCGAGATCTCCTGGATCTATAAGAAATTCCGGATGCCATTGCACCCCGACACAGAAACGTGCCGATGGGTCTTCTATTGCTTCGATGATGCCATCTTCTGCCCGAGCGGACACCCGACCACGACCCGGATCACGGACGGCCTGATGATGCGAGGAATTCACCGCCATCGTGCCACGCCCGACAATTTTCCCAAGTAGGGAATAAGGTTCGATGGTGACGATATGTCCGGCCTGATCGCGTGGATTCGGCTGCTCATGGGGGAGGGCATCAGGCTGTTCGGTCGCAATGTCCTGAATCAGTGAACCATCCAGCGCTGCGGCCAGAAGCTGCATGCCACCGCAGATACCGAGCACTGGTATATCCCGCTCCATGGCCGCTTCCAGAAGCGCCATTTCCGATGCGGTGCGACCCGGCTTCAGCGTGGTTGTGGCTTCACTCCGGTCTTCGCCATAAAGCGCAGGATCAATGTCAAATGCACCACCGGTGACGATCAACCCGTCCAGACGATCGAGAATCTTGCTGGTCAGACAGGGTGCGTAGGGGAGCGCTACAGGCAGGCCGCCTGCCTTGATGACGGCGCCCATATAGTTTGCACGGAGAGCGTACCACGGAAACGCGGAATACTGCCCTTGGCCGCCCGGTTCCTGATCGAGAGTGACCCCGATAAGGGGCATGGGAGCGAATGAATCCATGTCGCTCCCATTAGAGGAAACGCCCGCTGACGTATATGGCGGTCAGCCTTATACGTCAGGGGCTGCTGAAATCAGAACTGTGACCTGTCGCTGTGGTGATGAGCACGATCAACCTTGACGGGCACAGGTTCCTGTTTTGAATGAATATGATCTGATGCTGCAAAAGCCAGGCCGATGGTGGCGGCGGCAAGAACCAGTGTCAAACTCTGCATGACCTTTCCCCCTTCCACGCTTGCCGATGCCAGTGCGACATCGGTAGCCAGTGATAATCCAGTCCGGCATCCCCAAATTCCATCGTGATCACGATGGAGAATTGTTACAGGCCGTGATACGCACTGTGACAGAGAGAAAGTTAAGGAATCAAGCTAAAAACGTGGTCTCTGACATTTTTTCGCCACAAAAAATTCCCGGTTGGGTCTCTGGTATTGAAACAGAACGTGAAGAAGACCTCACACTTAAGATATTCCGGCGGAATTCAGCCCTGTTTCGGTATGGATCTGGCGCTGGCCGAAGCCCGTTCCGCCGCCCGGCGCGGGGAAGTGCCGGTGGGTGCCGTCATTCTGTCGGCAACAGGTCTTCCGCTGTCTGTCGCCGGAAATGAAGTTGAGGCGCGGCACGATCCGTCAGCTCATGCCGAAATGCTCGCCATGCGAAAGGCGGCTCAGGTCATTGGCTCGACACGACTGGATGATTGCACGCTTGTTGTCACGCTGGAGCCTTGCCCGATGTGTGCGGCGGCGGCGGTGCATTTCCGTGTGAAGCGAATCATTTTCGGCGCGTATGACCCGAAAGGCGGTGGGGTCGATCATGGACCGCGTGTCATTGATCACCCAACCTGCCTGCGTCACCCGGAAATTATCGGTGGTGTGCGAGAGAGAGAGAGCAGCCTGCTCCTGAAAGATTTTTTCAGGCAGCTGCGTGGCTGAGATCAGTGTAACTTTCAGACCCCGACGTTCCGGGATGACCAAACATTAATACTTGTTCGTAACGGATCATTGTGCCCGGGGCGACCGGGTTTTCCGGGAATTTATCCCACTTTCCGGTGCAATCGCGCCCGCGGGAAGTAACGGACGTTTCATCTGGCCGTATGGATGACGTTTGGTGATCTGCGGCAATTTCCCTTTTGTATCAAGGAGACGGATTGCTCTTGCGAGCATCTCCGACCATCATCGCTCGGGGTCGCAAGACGACCCGGTTCAAGGGATTTATCGGAAAAGACATGCCAGTAAAGAATTCGTCGATCCGCCAGACCCGCAAGCGTTTCATGACGACAGCCGCCGTCATGGCGGGTCTCGGAACCATCGCGCTTGCATCACCTCTCGTTCCTGATCTGATTCCATCGGCTCTCGCCGACGCTCCCGGTCCCATCCAGCCGACCAGTCCAAACCGGACCATCCCCGATTTTGTGATGCTGGTGAAACAGGTGAAACCTGCTGTCGTGTCCATCACAGCCATGATCCGTCCGGATGCTGGCGAGGGCGAAGAGCAGGGCATGCAGCAGTCGCCTTTTCCCTTTCCTTTTCCGTTCCAGATGATGCCGCAGCAGCGTCAGACGGTGGAAGCGCGCGGCTCGGGCTTCATCCTTTCCGCTGACGGTTATGTCGTGACCAACAATCATGTGGTCAAAGGAGCGACAAAGGTCACGGCCACGCTTGATGACGGCACCACCCTTCAGGCCCGCGTGATCGGTCGTGATCCGAAAACCGATATCGCGCTGCTCAAGCTGAACAGCACCAGAAAGCTGCCGTTCATCGAGCTTGGTGAGTCCGATGATGTGCAACCGGGCGAATGGGTCATCGCCGTGGGTAACCCTTACGGGCTGGGCGGCACCGTCACGGCGGGTATCGTTTCCGCACTGGGACGCGATATCGGTGATGGACCGTACGACAATTTCTTCCAGGTCGATGCGCCGATCAATCGCGGCAACTCGGGCGGCCCGCTCATCACGCAGGATGGCAAGGTTGTTGGCGTGAACACCGCCATCTTCTCGCCATCAGGTGGGTCAATCGGCATTGGTTTCGCCATTCCTTCCGATACCGTGAAAACGGTGGTGTCGCAGCTTCAGAAGACCGGCCATGTGACGCGCGGTTATCTCGGGGTTGAGGCGCAGGTCATTTCGCAGTCCATGGCGAGCGCGCTGAACCTGACACCGGCCAGCCCGGGTGCGCCGCCTGCCGGTGCGCTTGTCGCCAACATCACCCCCGACAGTCCTGCCGCCAAGGCAGGCGTGAAAGCAGGCGATGTGATCGTCAAGCTGAACGGCAAAACGGTTGAGACGCCGCATGCCCTCGCCGTGAAGGTTGCGGCCATCACGCCGGGAACAGACGCAACGCTCACGGTGCTGAGGAATGGTGTGTCGAAAGATCTCACTGTTCATATCGTGAATCAGTCCACTGCCAACAGTGCTTCTTCTGCTGGTGCGGGGGCGCATGGTGAGAAGATCGGCGTGAGCCTGCAACCGCTGACCAGCGATATCCGCCAGCAGCTTGGGCTCGATCATTCCGTGCATGGCGTGGTGGTGTCGGATGTGCAGCCCGGCTCCCCTGCCGATCAGGCTGGTCTTCGTCCCGGTGATCTGATTCAGGCAGTCGGAGAACAGGCGGTGGAAACGCCATCCGCGACCGTTTCCGCTGTCTCGGCAGCCTTGAAGGCGCGTCACGCCGTCATGCTGCGGATTCTACGCGATGGTCAGTCGCTGTTTGTCGCTGTTTCTCTGGATGGAAACTCTGACAACAACGCCCCGTCCTCTGACGACGACGGTCAGTAAAATATAGCGGGTCTTCCCTTCTGTTTGAGGAGGGAAGGCTGGTTTTCAAAGTGGTGGGCGCATAGAGCTTTTCTGTGCGCCCATTTTTTTTTACACACCGGGATCAAAGGGACTCTGTCTCTTTGTAGGGTTCGGGGTAAAGCCCCAAAACCGTGCTCTCCGATGCGCCTGAAAGAGGTTTCGTATCGGCTTACCGTAAAACTGGCACTGCTGCCGCATCATGGGGTAGGGTCATGCCATACGTCTCGCCATAGCGTGCGGCGAAGGCCTCCCGTTCCAGTCGTTCGCAGTAATCAAGATAGCGGAGCAACGCCCGCTCGGCCCGTGGCGTGCGCCCGTAAATCCGTTTGTAGTGTCGCCAGAGGATCATCACGTTGACCGACCATGCGTCATAAGCATGTTCTGTCACGCGCCTGCGGATGCTCACTGGCAGCGCTTCGAAAGCCGCCCAGTCATCCCCGTCTTAACGACGCCACATCTCGTGGCGAAGGGTCCGTTCGTTACTGGTTGTGCTTTCAGGCATCTTCCAGTGCCTCCTGCTGCCCCCAGGTCGGGAAAGGGTCAGGCAGATGCGCGAAGAGCAGTGGATCGAACCGGTCTTCTTTCAGGTCAGGCACAAGGCAGGCGTTCAGGGCGGCGCTGATAGCGGCCTCGTCCATCTCTGCTGTGCCGATAAAGACGATTTCCTGTCGCCGATCTCCGTAAACCGGGTCCCACTTTGAAAAAAGATGGTCGCGCCAATCCGTGTCGTCAGGCCAGTGCTCTTTCGGGATGGTTGCCCACCAGCGTCCGAGCGCCTGTGTGCGCACCAGTGCGCCCGCCTGACCCAATTCGCCCACCCATTCAGGGCGTGTCGCCAGCCAGAAATGGCCTTTTGCCCGGATGACGCCCGGCCATATGTTGTCGATGAAGGTTTTGAAGCGTTCCGGCATCAGAGGACGGCGCGCCCGCCAGACAAAGGTGCGGATTCCGTATTCTTCCGTTTCAGGAATATGGTTCTGAAATCCGAACAGTTCCTTGTACCACAGCGGATGCTTGTGGGCCTTGTCGTAATCGAACCGATGGGTGTCCAGAATCTGTGCGGAGGGGACGACGCCGTGATCCGCTTCGACGATGTCGGCATCGGCGTTGAGCGCCTGAATGATCTTCCAGGCCGCATCACGCTGTTCCGGTGTGGCGCTTGAAACCTTGTTCAGCACGACGACATCGGCGAATTCGATCTGTTCGACCAGAAGATCGACAAGCGCGCGGTCATCGCCTTCGCCAGCGGTCTCGCCACGGTCGTGCAGAAAATCCGTCGAGCTGTAATCTTTCAGCAGGTTCACGGCGTCCACGACCGTCACCATTGTGTCGAGGCGGGCAATGTCGGACAGACTTTCGCCGGCTTCATCACGAAATTCGAAGGTCGCCGCGACCGGAAGAGGTTCCGCAATGCCAGTCGATTCAATCAGCAGGTAATCGAAGCGGCCTTCCTCTGCGAGCCGCCGGACTTCCTGAAGCAGATCGTCGCGCAGCGTGTAGCAGATACAGCCGTTGCTCATTTCGACCAGCGTCTCGTTCGTGCGCGACAGATCGCTGCCGCCACGCACCAGATCGGCGTCGATGTTCACGTCGCTCATGTCGTTGACAATCACGGCGACCTTCCGGCCTTCGCGGTTGTTCAGAACATGGTTGAGAAGCGTGGTTTTGCCCGCTCCCAGAAAGCCGGAAAGAACGGTTACCGGAAGTCTTTCGTCCATGACGGCCTGCCTCCTTCGATAGCAATCTGCTGATTATTATATGTTATGTTATAACATAACAATGCACGGCAGCTATCGAATTGAGATGGATCAGAGGCGGACGATTTTTTGGAAGGAAATCTGCGAACACGAACCTGCATTGGTTCGTGTTCGCAGCGGGATGGATCAAGCGGATCAGTGACTGCTGGCCAGCTTCCAGGGGAAAGCTTTCGGGCTGGCGAGGCCGATTGCGATGCCGAGCACCACGATCGAAAGTGATACAGGCGTCAGCACACTAAACCCGGCAAGTGACAGAATCTGCCCGCCTGTCGCGGAGCCCAGCAGAATACCAACGTTGCTGGCGCTGTTGACGGCCGCTCCAGCAACGTCAGCCTGTGTGGCGTTGGCGCGGATGGCCCCCGACATCACGAACGGCACGATGGCGGAGAAGCCGATGCACCAGATGGCGATAGCGACGACGCACTCCCATCCGCTCAGAATATGTCCGAACATCAATCCCATGCCGACCAGCATCAGACCGCCGGCGCAAAGCAGTCCCAGAGCGGGGCAGCGGTCCACCATCAGACTCGCCATCCACAGTCCGACGATGCTGAGGCTGCCTGTAATGAGCAGAACAACACTGAGATCGTTTTCAGCCACACCATGTTGCAGGAGGAGGGGCGTCACATAGGTGTAGAGCAGATTGTGAGCGAAGAAGAAGACGACGTTTACAAGTATGACGAGGCCGAAATTCCGGAAGGCCTGACGGGAGCGGATTGTCGGAACGCCACCGGGTACGGACGAGGATGGTGCCGCAACCGGCGGCAGTTTCAGGGCGATGAAGACCAGAAGCACAACCGCCAGACCGGTCATGATGAACATGGCGATGCGCCAGCTGGCGAAATGTCCGATCGCAGCTGAACCCGGCACACCAAGGATCGCGCCCAGAGATGTGCCACCATAGACAAAGGAGATGGCGCGTCCGGTCATGTCCGGGGAAACGAGCCGCGCCGCGTAGGCCGCGACGACGGACATCAGCACCGCATGGGCAAGACCGCCGATCATGCGCCCCAGACAGAGGACAAGAAAGGTGGGCGCCAGTGCGACAACCAGATTGGAGACGATGTAACCGCCGAGAGACATCAGCACCAGCAGCTTGCGGTCCATTTTGCCCGTAGCGATGGTCAGCGGCACGGCGCCGAAAGCCACCATGAGGGCGAAGGCGCTGACCGCCAGTCCTGCCTGCCCTTCCTGAATGTGAAAGGCCTGCGCCATGTCCACGAGAAGGCCGACAGGGGCGACTTCACTTGTCAGGGCAGTGAAGGTGCACGCGAAAAGCGCGCACAGACCAACTAGTGTCGAGCCGGAAAGCGATTTGAAGAGCATGTTGTCCTTGAAATGAATACGTACATGCCTGCGGACACAGGACCACTTTCAGCCATAACTCAGAATCAGGGACAATGTTTATATTTTATGTTGATATCCGGGCTGTTTTTACAGAAACGCCCTTCACTGTATCTTTACTGATGTTGTTCGGTCTTGACGTCGTCATGCGTCAGGGAGTGCAGGGTGTTTTTCAGGATCGTTGACGCCGGGAGAGTGTCGGGGCTGGCTGGAAAGGCTAATGTCAGGACAGCCCAGACAATCACAAGGAAGACCGCCGCAATGACAAACGGCGTAAAAGTAGGTCCCTTGCGGACAGGACGCTTTTCGGGAGCCTGCCCGTGAGAAGGCTCGAAAAGCGCATCATTCTCAGCCATGCAGCACCTTCTGGAACTCGTCCCATTCGCGCCGTGACAGGCCGGAATTTTCCTGAGTCACCGTTTCACCTGCGAGCATCTTGCGCAGCAGGACGACCATGGTGGCAGAGAAGGTCACCGCACCAACACGATACTCCTTGAACGCGGCAGCCGCGATCGGCACCCAGGCTTCCAGCATGGACAGCATGACTTCAGCATAGGCACGGATTTCGTACTGCGCGTGCGGATCAATGCGCAGGGACAGGAAATGCATCAGGTTGTGCAGATCCACCTTCCAGTACCACTGGGTGTAGGTGTTCAGTGTCAGATTCATCCGCGCCAGTTCACGCGCCAGTCCCGGCCCATTGTCTGTGTCGAGCAGGTTTTCATAAGTGTCGTAGCAGCGGATAGCGTCGTCACGCAGCAGGTGCATGACCTTTGTAGCCGTCTCGGCATCCAGCACATCACCGCGGCCCTGCCGGTTGCTGGCGCTCTGGGCGGCCATATGCTCGGGTGAGGGAAGATAGAATTCCCGGTCTAGGATCGAGTAGCGCGCAGAATATTCATTCACATTGGCCGTGCGATGGCGAATCCACTGACGGGCGATGAAGATCGGCAGTTTAATGTGGAACTTGATCTCGCACATCTCGAACGGGGTCGAATGGCGGTGACGCATCAGGTAGCGGATCAGGCCGGTGTCTTCCGACACCTTGCGGGTACCGCGTCCATAGGACACGCGGGCGGCCTGCACGATGGCGGCATCGTCGCCCATATAGTCGATTACACGAACAAAACCGTGGTCCAGAACCGGGTGCGCCCTGAAGAGAATCTCTTCCAGTGCGGGCACGGTCGGGCGCTTGGTCGTGGCTGTTGTCTGGCCATGCTCTTCGATTTCGGTGCGCTGCGCGTCGGTCAGGGGCATGGTCTTCCGGCCTTGTGTCTTGGGTCTGAATCGGATGGCTGCGAGGCCCGCAGCACTATGGGGCGAGGGTCTAGCACACGCCGGGGCTGTCCAGACAAGAACTTAGGGAAAAGGGTTTCGATCTGCCTGCAGAACGAGAGATAGATACGATAAAAAGAATGTTTGAACCTGAATTTTCCAATAAGCAGCCGGCTTCCACTTGGTGGCCTTACAAAGACCTTGCGGAAGGGAAGACATACACCTATCTTCGTGGGTGCAGGAGGGTTCGACCCTTGGCTATGGCGATAAACGGAATTTGGAATAAGCGTTGTGGACCCGGGGGCGGTACCCGGCGTCTCCACCAAGAAAACTCCCGGCCAGTCCGGGATTGTGGGGACGAAACAGGCTCGACACGCGTGGTAAAGACTTTCCTTTTGCCCGGCATTGTACCGCCGTCATCGGGCTAACTTACAAGTGCCAACGATAACTCAGAGGTGCTCGCTGTCGCTGCATAAGCGATAAGCGCGGTTCGGGAGGGCACCGGGCAACAGAAGCCCTCCCACCTCAAAGAAAATTCCATTCAGGATGCTTCACCTCTCTGTGACCAGACAGCGATGCAGGTGGGTTGCCTTCCTTCTGCCTTTGCCTCATCCATGCCGCCGCGATAACCTTTCACGGGACAGGTGTGGTATACAGGCGCCGCACTATGGAGCGGGCAGAATACAGGGGATTTTTCC
Organism: Acetobacter aceti NBRC 14818; assembly: GCF_000193495.2. Taxonomy (NCBI): domain Bacteria; kingdom Pseudomonadati; phylum Pseudomonadota; class Alphaproteobacteria; order Acetobacterales; family Acetobacteraceae; genus Acetobacter; species Acetobacter aceti. Next base: position 3,519,274 of record NZ_AP023410.1, read on the forward strand.
ATGACCGACAATCAGGATGGCGGCGGACCGGGCGGCGATCTGCCGGAGAGCATGCTGCCGTATGACGTCTGGATGGAAGACGCCTACCGCGATGTCATGCTGCGTGCGCTCGAACATGTGAGCCGGGAAGGGCTTGCAGGCGGCCATCATTTCTATCTGTCTTTCCGGACCGACTGGCCGGGCGTGGATATTCCATCGCGTCTGCGCGCCCAGTATCCGCATGAGATGACGATCGTGTTGCAGCATCAGTTCTGGGATCTGAAAGTGGACCGTGAACAGCGCTGTGTCTCGGTCGGCCTGTCCTTCGGAGGAGTCGGCTCGATACTCACGATCCCGGTGGCGGCCATCACCGGCTTCGCGGACCCGCATATCCAGCTTTCAATGCGCTTTAACCCGACGGAAAAAGCCCAGCACGAAGCAGAGGTTGCGGAGGCGGAGGCTATTCCTGAACCAGCGCCGGAAGATCTGGCCCCGAAAGGGGACGCCGCTGTCGTGAGTCTCGATGCCTTTCGTAAAAAGGGTCCCAAGCCGAGCTGACGCCGCAAGGCCCAGCCGGACGCCCGATCGGAGACTGAGACGATGACTGCTGACACCACCGCGCCGAAAGCTCCGGCGCAGAAGGCTGCGTCCAAGACACCAGCGATCAAGGATTTTTCCTATGCCCCGCTGTTTCAGCTGGGCAAGGATGAAACGCCGTACCGTAAACTCGATCTCGGTGGGGTCAGCACATCGAAGGTCGGTGACAAAACCATCCTGCATGTCGAGCCGGAAACCCTGTCCGCGCTGGCGGCGGAGGCGTTCAACGATATTGCCCACCTGCTGCGGCCCTCGCATCTCCAGTCTCTGGCCAATATTCTCAAGGACCCAGAAGCGTCTGATAACGACCGTTTCGTGGCGCTCGACCTGCTGAAGAACGCCTGCATCGCCGCTGGCGGCGCGCTGCCGATGTGTCAGGACACGGGAACGGCCATCGTTGTCGGCAAGAAGGGCCAGCGCGTCTGGGTCGAAGGCAATGACGACGAAGCCTTCGCTCGCGGCGTCTACAAGACCTACACGACGACCGCCCTGCGCTATTCGCAGATGGCGCCGCTGACGATTTTTGATGAGAAAAACACCGGTACCAATCTGCCCGTGCAGGTCGATGTCGCCGCCAATCCGGGCGATTATCATCCGGAGGAATTCGATCTTCTGTTCGTCGCCAAGGGAGGCGGCTCAGCCAACAAGACGTTCCTGTTTCAGGAAACGCGGGCACTGATCTTCAACAAGGAGACGCTGCTGAAATGGCTGGAGACCAAGCTCCGTACGCTCGGCACGTCAGCCTGTCCGCCGTATCACCTTGCCATCGTTCTGGGCGGCATGTCCGCTGAGCAGACGCTCAAGACCGTCAAGATGGCCTCCACGCACTATTACGATTCGCTGCCCGACAAGGGGAACGAAAACGGACAGGCATTCCGTGACAAGGAAATGGAAGCCGAAGTCCTGAAGCTGACCCAGAAGCTTGGCATCGGCGCGCAGTTTGGCGGCAAGTATTTCTGCCACGACGTGCGGGTCGTGCGTCTGCCTCGTCACGGGGCGTCTTTTCCGGTTGGCATCGGTGTGTCCTGCTCGGCAGACCGTCAGGCCAAGGCGAAGATCACGGCGGAAGGCGTGTTCCTCGAGCAGCTTGAGCACGATCCGGCCCGCTTCCTGCCCGAGACGACCGACGAGCATCTGGAAGGCGAGGCGGTCAATATCGACCTCAATCGTCCGATGGACGAGATCCGCAAGGAACTGTCGAAATATCCCGTCAAGACGCGCCTGTCCCTGACCGGCACGATGGTCGTGGCGCGCGATATCGCCCATGCCAAGTTCAAGGAACGTCTGGAGAAGGGCGAAGGACTGCCGCAATATCTCAAGGATCATCCGGTCTATTATGCTGGTCCGGCCAAGACTCCGGCGGGGATGCCGACCGGCTCCTTCGGTCCGACCACGGCAGGCCGTATGGACTCGTATGTCGCCGAACTCCAGAAGGCTGGCGGCTCCTACGTGATGCTGGCCAAGGGCAATCGCTCCAAGGCCGTGAAGGACGCCTGCCAGACCTATGGCGGCTTCTATCTCGGCTCAGTCGGTGGCCCGGCGGCGCGTCTGGCCAAGGACTGCATCCGCAAGGTCGAGGTTCTGGAATATCCGGAACTGGGCATGGAAGCGGTCTGGAAAATCGAAGTCGAAAACTTCCCGGCTTTCATCGTCATCGATGACAAGGGCAACGACTTCTACGCCGGTCTCACCTGATCTGCCGATAATCCGCTCTGTGCCGGGGGAGGGCTTGCTTTCCTCCGGCAACGCCGTTCAATAGACATTATGAAAGCGACGCCATGTCCTCGGCGTCGCAAGGCGGATACGCTTCAGAGTAAGGCATTGTCTCATGCGCTTCACCGTTGATCGACTGGACCACGTTGTTCTCACTGTCCGTGATATTGAGGTCTCGGCGTCCTGGTATCAGCGTGTGCTCGGTATGGAACGGGAAGAGTATGGGCGGCACAATCGAACGGCGCTGAAGTTCGGCGGTCAGAAGATCAACCTGCGGCCGGAAGGCATGGAGGGGTGGGAAACCGCACAGTTCGCGTCCTGCGGCACCAATGATCTCTGTTTCATCGCTGCCGTTGCGAGTGAAGATGTCATTGAGCATCTCAAGGGCTGCGGTGTGAAAGTGGTTGAAGGCCCGGTAGCCCGTCTAGGAGCGCTTGGTCCGGTGACATCAGTCTATTGCCATGACCCGGATCAGAACCTGATCGAAATTGCGTCTTATCAGGGGTAGTTTGCGCTGTTTGCGTTTCTGGTCGTGTTTGTGAGGTTCTAGTTGGATTTTACATCCAACAGGTCAGAAATGCTTATTTCCAGAGCCTTGCAAATATTCAGCAATTCCTCGGCGTCAGGTCTTTCCTTGCAGCTTTCGAAAATTTCCAGGCGATCTTTATCTATACCGGAGGCCACGGAAAGCTGCTCAAGCGTTAGATTGCGATCCTGACGCAGTTTTTTCATGGTCGTGCCAATAATTATTGTTAATTGGTTTTGCATCCCATTTTTTCCAATGCTTTTGATATCTCTCGGAAGCGCATAAAGAAGTACATAAGTCGCATGTTTTTTAATAGAGATACATAAAAACATCGCCATCATAAATCTATGTCTTTGGAAACATTTTTACTTCGTCTTTAAAATAAAACAAGAATATTAACGGATTTTTAACGATTTCTGTCCCGAATCGTGTAAAATATTATATAGCGTTTTGAGGCTAAAAAGCTGTTACCGGCAGCTAACGCTTAGTTGTCTCAACCGAATTTTGAAGGCTGCTAGCTTGAAGTATTTTACGAGATGCCTGATTGTTCTGGCTGATGAGGCCTATAAAAAAGGCGATCATAGAATTGCCGTAGCATGCATCAATGCAATTTATCAGTCGTATGATGGAGATACAGATATTGCTCTTCGGGTAATAAATTATCTATCTGATGGCTCTGTTATTTCAGAGTTGCAGGATGCTGCATGACTTATAAAAGAAAAACTCCAGAAATATTATCTATTATATTTCTGGAGTAAGAGCTTCTGGAGAGCAGGAGTTGTGTAAAACTACACGGGCTGCACCAGAATATGATGCTTCTTGCCTGATGAAAGCTTGATCGAGCCGTCTACGGCATCCGCCAGCGAGACGATCTGTCCTTCGTCCTTGATCTGTACATCGTTCACACGTGCGCCACCGCCACGGATCAGGCGGCGTGCCTCGCCATTACTGGTTGCGAGACCCGCTTCCGTGAAAATCCTGAATGCAGGCAGACCCGCTTCAAGATCGGCACGAGGCAGCGTGCGGGTCGGCAGGGCGGTCGCTGTCGTGCCTGCCTCAAAAACCTTGCGGGCTGTTTCTTCGGCTTCTTCTGCCGCCGCGCGACCGTGACACAGGGCCGTGGCTTCCGTGGCGAGGATCTTCTTCGCCTCGTTGATGCTCGCACCTTCAAGTGCGCCGAGACGGTCGCACTCTTCAATTGGCAGATCTGAGAACAGCTTCAGGAAACGGCCAACATCGGCGTCTTCCGTGTTGCGCCAGAACTGCCAGTATTCGAACACCGGCAATTTCGCGGCTGACAGCCAGACTGCACCCTTTGCGCTTTTGCCCATCTTCGCGCCGGAAGCCGTGGTCAGGAGTGGAGCGGTGAGGCCGAACACCTGCTTGCTGTCGGTGCGCCGGACAAGGTCTATGCCCGAGACAATATTGCCCCACTGGTCCGAGCCGCCCATCTGAAGCGTCACGCCGTAACGGCGGTTCAGTTCGCGGAAATCGAAGGACTGCAGGATGGAGTAATTGAATTCGAGAAACGTCAAACCCTGCTCACGTTCCAGACGGGAGCGGACAGAGTCGAAGGAAAGCATCCGGTTGACCGAGAAATGCACGCCTACTTCGCGTAGCAGTTCGATGTAGGAAAGCTTGTCGAGCCAGTCGGCGTTGTTGGCCAGAACCGCATCGGATGGGCCTTCTCCAAACGTCATCATCTGACGGAGACTGCCTTCGATACCTGCGATGTTTTTGGCGATGGTGTCGTCCGACATCAGCGAACGCGCTTCCTCGCGGAAAGACGGATCGCCGATCTTCGCTGTGCCGCCGCCAAGAAGGGCGACCGGACGGTGTCCGTGCTTCTGAAGCAGACGCAGCAGCATGATCTGGGTGGCGGAGCCGACATGCAGACTGTCAGCCGTCGGATCAAAACCGATATAGCCCGTGACAGGTCCGGCGAGCATGGCCGCATCAAGTGCTTCCGCATCCGTGCACTGGAAGAGGAAGCCGCGAGCCTGAGCTTCGCGCATGAAAGGGCTACGGAAATCTGTGGGAGAGGTCTGCTCTGTCATCACCGGTCCTGTTCGTCTCGCGGCGTTGCTTTACCACGAGGGACCGGCGGACGGAACCGCAGGACAGCGCCAGAGTTGCACTGTCCTGCGAAAGTTCGATCAGTCTGCGGCGAGGGCCAGACTGCGACGGGCCATGACGGTGCTGACATGGTCTTCAAGCGCGTCAACGACCTGATCGGCCTGCTTGGCGAAGATATGGTCGGCATCCGGGAAGATGCGGTAATCGACCTGTACGTTCTTCTGCGTGTTCAGCTTGTCCACCAGCTTGTGGATGGCGGGCTCAGGCGCGAGATCGTCCTTGCCACCGGCAATCATCAGACCACCGCAAGGGCAGGGAGCCAGAAAGCCGAAGTCATAATGCGCGGCCGGAGGGGCCACACTGATCCAGCCCGTGACTTCCGGCCGACGCATCAGCAACTGCATGCCGACAAACGCGCCGAAGGAATAACCGGCGATCCAGAGCGCACCAGCGTTCGGGTTGACGGCCTGCATCCAGTCGAGGGCCGCAGCGGCATCGGAAATTTCTCCGATACCACCGTCATAACGTCCCTGCGAACGACCAACGCCACGCGAGTTGTAGCGCATGACGGAAAAGCCCATTTTTTCAAATGAACGATACATCGCATAGGTGATGCGGTTGTTCATGGTTCCGCCGTGCAGCGGGTGGGGGTGGAGCACGAGGGCGAGCGGCGCATTCGGCTCGCTCGAGTGATGGTAACGTCCTTCAAGGCGGCCATCAGGGCCGGCGAACATAACCTCAGGCATTATGTTTCCGCAATTTTCTGGCTTCCGTCCCTGGGCATGACTGGAAACCTGTTTAGAGGACTCTGTCCGGAAAGAAGCGATGCCTCGCATTCCCTGCCGGGTTCGAAATCAAAAACACCCCTGATACCAGAGGTACAAACCGGCTTTTCGGAGACATTCACCTCTTCCGGAAAGCCGTCATAATGTTTTCACTTGCGTGACATGGTGGGACGCTTAATCTAGCACTATTCGGGTCGGAATGTGCGCATAACCTGCGTCAGTCGGGTAAACCGTGCGTTGCACCGGTCGCAATCCTTGTTCCTTTGCGGCGTTCAACAGCCACTCTGGTGTGTCTGGCCGACAGCCTGTCAACCAGAGTTGACTCGGCGGCAGGACCATCCATTATGGTCTCCGGGCTGCGGCATTGCTGCAACATGCGCCGGGCTTGGCGGACCCGATCAATGTTTCCCACGAATCGTGTCCCTTGAGCCACATATAGCGGTTTGAGAACGCAGTTTGCCACATAAATCGTATAATTGTGATCAAAGTCATTGAAAACGGTGGAGAAACCACTCCCGTCCCGTCTTCCGATCCTGAGTGAAAAGCCCGATTGCCATGATTTATCTTGATGCCAACGCGACAGAGCCGTTGCGTCCGGAAGGACGGGAGGCGGCCATGGAAGCGATGGCTGTTGTCGGCAATCCTTCATCGCCTCACAGCGCTGGAAGGCAGGCTCGCGCCATTCTGGATCACGCCCGCCGCAGCATCTCGACTCATCTCGGTGTGCATCCGGACAACTGCATCTTCACCTCTGGTGGCACCGAGGCTAACACGCTGGCCGTGAAAGGTTTGGGAAAAGGACGCCGCCGCCTTGTCGGCGCTACGGAACATGATGCCGTGCGCAAGGCGTCCGATGATGCGGACCGGGTGGAAGTGCTGCCCGTTCTGCCCGATGGGCGGATCGACCTCGCTGTTCTGGAAGAAAAGCTGTCAGACCGGTCTCAGGAAACGCTTGTCTGCGTGATGCTGGCCAATAACGAAACCGGCGTTATCAATCCCATGAGCGAGGTCAGCCGTCTCTGCCGCGCCGCACAGGCGAAGCTGCATGTCGATGCTGTTCAGGCTGTGGGTCGTCTGCCGGTCAGTCTCACTGAGTTGGGAGCGGACAGCGTCGCTCTCTCAGGACATAAATTCGGGGGACTAAAAGGGACCGGTGCTCTGGTGCTGGCTGGGAACGGGCCGGTTGTGGTGCCGCCCATGCAGGCTGGAGGCGGGCAGGAACGGGGACGGCGAGGCGGGACACAGGCGCTGCCTGCCATTGCCTCCATGTCGGCTGCTCTGGATGCTGCTCTGGCGCAGCCTGTCGAACTGAGTGCACTGCGCGACAGGCTTGAGGCGGCGGTTTTGCAACAGGGGGTGGTGGTCTGTGGCGCGGATGCTCCCAGACTGACAAATACAGCCTGCCTTGTGCTGCCTGGTGTTCGCAGTGAGGCGCAACTGATTGCGCTGGATCTGGCCGGATTCTGCGTCTCGGCAGGATCAGCTTGTTCGTCAGGCAAGGTTGGCGGTTCGCATGTGTTGCATGCGATGGGACTGGGTGATCTGGCGGGAAATGCGCTGCGTGTGTCTTTGCCGTGGAACGTAGAAGCCAGTCATATCGATGAATTTATCGAGGCCTACACCATGATGGTCATCCGACGGAAAGCAGACTGAGAGAAGATGTTTCTCCGCCTGTCAGCGGGAAAGATCGCTCCAGCCGATCAGATCGGTATGTGAATCGGCCAGACCGGCCCGAAAGCCGGGACTGCACAGCGCTGCCAGTTCGGCTTCATGCTCATACGTTGGCATCAGCTTTTGAAGCAGTGCGTTCTTGTGCGTGGCGGGGTGGAAATAGATTTCCGAGACGCCATCGGGGAGATGTGCCGCCAGTGCCGCGACCCGGTCCGGCGTCATGTGCCCGCTCCACTCGATGCCGAAACACCAGTCGTTCGTCACCATGCCAGCGGAGCGCGCCTGCCAGCGCAGCAGTCTTGTCCAGTGACGGAGGGCTGCCGCGCCAAAGCTGTCAACATAGGTGCCCGCCGCCATGAGTGGCTCAGACGGTTCCAGTGGCACACGCACGGCACGGAGCCCGTGCCGTTTGCCGCTTTCGATCATCAGCTTCCCGACGGTCGGGTGCAGATGCATGTGCTTGTGGGCATTGGCATGGTCGAGCGTAAGGCCCGTTCGTGCAAAAGCCGCAAACTGTGCCTCGATTTCGGCTGCGAGCTGTTTCCGGACTGCGGGCCGGAAGAAATAGTTGATGCCCAGCTTCAGCTGATCGGACGGAAACTGTCCGTCAGAAGAAACCAGCAGCGGAATTTCGGATGGGGGAAGGACGCACGGCCCTTCGATCACCACCAGATGAAGCCCGACTTTCAGTGTCGGGATTCGTCTGGCGCGTTCGATGGCATCCTCGACCGCAGGACCGGCCATCATCAGGCTGGCTGTGGAGAGAACGCCGTCGCGGTGTGCGATCTCGATGGCTTCGTTGACTTCGACGGACAGGCCGAAGTCATCGGAGGAAATGATCGCGCGCCGCATGGTGGCTGGATCAGGCCGCGTGACGGTCACGCAGGAAGTGGAAGAACTCCACACCTTCACGCAGACGACGCTTCATCATCTGCGGGCTACGCACCATTTCGCTGACGATGGAGGCGATCTTCGGAGCGCGGAAGTAGAACTTCTTGTAGAACTCCTCCACGCCATTGAAGATTTCCGTGTGCGACAGGTGCGGGTAATGCAGCGGAGCCATCTGCACGCCGTTCTCGTCGATCAGCTCAGCGTGGGATTCATCGAACCAGCCATTCTCGATCGCTTCCTTGTGCAGGGCCGTGCCTGGATACGGGGCGGCGAGAGAGACCTGCAGCGTGTGCGGGTTGATGTCCTTGGCGAACTGGATGGTTTCCTGAATAGTCTCCTTCGTCTCGCCCGGCAGGCCGAGGATGAAGGTGCCGTGGATCTTGATGCCGAGCTCGTGGCAGTTCTTGGTGAACTCACGCGCCACTTCGACGCGCATGCCCTTCTTGATGTTGTGAAGGATCTGCTGGTTGCCGCTTTCGTAGCCGACGAGCAGCAGGCGCAGGCCGTTGTCCTTCAGAATCTCAAGGGTCTTGCGGGGCACATTGGCCTTGGCGTTGCAGGACCATGTGACGCCCAGCTTGCCCAGTTCCTTGGCGATGGCCTCGGCGCGGGGCAGGTCGTCAGTGAAGGTATCGTCGTCGAAGAAGAATTCTTTCACCTGCGGGAAATACTGCTTCGCCAGACGGATCTCGGCGGCGACATGCTGCGGGCTGCGCGTGCGGTAGTGGTGACCACCGACCGTCTGCGGCCACAGGCAGAATGTGCAGCGGGATTTACAGCCACGACCCGTGTAGATTGAGATATACGGGTGCATCAGATAGCCGATGAAGTAGTCTTCGATCTTGAGGTCGCGCTTGTAGACCTCCGTCACGAACGGCAGGCTGTCCATGTTCTCGATCATGGCGCGGTCACGGTTGTTGATGATCTCGCCTTCACTGTTGCGATAGCTGATGCCGTCAACGTCCTTGAATTCGCGACCTTCGGCGATTTCCTTGATCGTGAAGTCGAACTCGTTACGGGCGACAAAGTCCACGACCGGTGCCTTGAGCAGGCTTTCTTCAGGCTGAACCGCAACCTTCGCGCCGACGAACCCGATCTTGATGTTGGGATTCACGTCCTTGATCATCTGCGCGACTTCGACGTCCTTGGTGAAGGACGGCGTCGAGGTATGGATGATGACCAGATCGCGGTTTTTCACATCCTCAAGAATCGGCTCCATGCCGATGCCAGCGGGAGGCGCGTCAATCAGGCGGCTGCCTTCGACAAGTGCGGCAGGCTGGGCCAACCATGTCGGATACCAGAAAGATTTGATCTCGCGCTTGGCCTGATAGCGCGAACCAGCGCCTCCATCGAACCCGTCGAAAGTGGGAGGCTGCAGAAACAGGGTCTTTAACATGCGCGAAATCCTTAATCTGGGCATTCGCCGAAACAAAAAGTTGCAGACGCGTATCGCCAGCGGGGACGCATGGCAAGTGTTCGCTGCGGAAAGATGCGTGGTCGAACTCTCAAAAGGCGACTGCCGGCACGACCCTCGGCTCCATGTTCATGAGGGTTTCAGGGACCGTCATTGGGAGAAAGTGGTGTGCCGACAGGCGGAACGGAAGGGGCGACGGCAGGATGGGAGGTGACATGCATGGTATGTCCTCGCCAGTCCACGCGTGACCCGGTCATGCTGCCGACCATGACGGCGGCTGAAAGCCAGTCACGGAAAGGCAGCAGAAGAAGTGGGAGAAGGGATCTCTGTCCGACAGTCCGGTCCATTGCAAACGCGCAGAGCGCCCGAAAGGCCCATCCCCATAGAAAAAATGTCAGAAAAGCAGATGCATGTGGTTGCAAAAGCACAGCGAACGAAAGCCAGAACAGCGGCAGCTGAATGGCGGAAGCCAGATAACCTGCCGGAGCAAGGGCGCGGACCGTCCGTCCCCAGCGCAGTTCGTGGACCAGCAGATCCGTGAACGTGGTTTCAGCGATTGTGGTCCATGTCATGGTTTCAGCAATTGAGATGTCCTGCCCATGAGCGCGGACAAGGCGTCCCAGAATGGCGTCATCCGCGACATGGGACACCAGGGCCTGAAACCCGCCGACCTGTTCGAGAGTCGTGCGGGAGAGAGCCATGGTAGCACCCAGACAGTCCTGTCGTCCCAGATAGCGGGACAGCAGGACGCCGGGCAGGAAATTATGATTGATCTGGCAGGCAGCGAACAGGCGCGGGATGTTCCGGCTGGCAGGCAGCCCGGCATAGATTGTGGTCACCAGCCCTGTGTCCGGCTGTACAAGCTTTTTGACCACCTGTTGCAGATAATCCGGACTCACATGAATATCAGAGTCGGAAATAACCAGCAGATCGTACCGGGCTTTCGGTAGCATGTTGATCAGATTGCCGACCTTGCGGTTGTCGCCATGCTGCGTGCCGTTGATGACAAGGCACATATCAATGTGAGGGTGCCGCTTCTGAAGATGCTCAACCATTTCGATGGCAGGATCATTGGCGCGCTGAACCCCAAAAACAATCTGGAATACCGGATAGTCCTGCGTGCAGAAACTCTCCAGAGCTTCTGCAAGAAGCGGTTCGTCACCATGAAGAGGCTTCAGGATGGTGACCGGCGGCTGACGATTATACGCAGTTGTCGCTTTCTTCTCATTCGAGCGAAAACGGATCACCAGCAATGTGCCGAGTGCAGCCTGAACAGTTCCAGCGATGCCGATGGCATCGCAGAGAATGGCGAGATCATGCAGGAGGGTCATCAGGGCTGCCGGATAGCGGTCATCTGCATCATATGAAATGCTACGGCAGAAAGACCGGTCGCAGGCAGGCTCCGAAGCATGGGAAATCAATCCTCCGAGAAGGTCTTCACTTTTTTGTTCAGGACAGTAATGAGACCGTTCACATCACTGGCTGCCAGCGTCGGGCCGAAATCGGAGCGCTGAACGACTACTTGACTGATATGCCCTTCCAGCAACACATCGACAATCTTCCAGCTGCCATTTTCCTGACGCATGACATAATCGATTTCTGTTCCCTGCGGGTTTTCATCCGAACCGATATGTGTCGTCACCTTCTGCTCGGAGGCGATGGAATACGGGCTGATCTCCGGAGAAAGGATGAATTTCGCTCCGGAACCCGGCTTGAAGCTCGAAAGATAACGGGCGACCGTATATTCACGGAATGCGGCCATCAGCTTCTGTTTGTCGTCGGCGGAAAGCTGCGCATAGCGTGATGCGCCAACGGAAGAGCGCAGAACGCTTTCCAGATCATAGGACTGATCGACAACCGGCGCGAGCTTGCTGGTCCGTACTGCGAAACTGCCCGAATTCGGCTGCTGGATTGCGTCCAGCGCCTGATTGAGAGCCTGAATCGGCGCCGTGACGGCTGCGGCGTTCTGTGCATGCGCCCCGAAAGACTGGAAGGAAAGAGAAGCACCAAGGACAAGGGCTGACAGGGCCGGGAACCGTAGTCTGGTCATTTGCTTTTATACTCCTGAAGCCATTCTCACAGATGATGGCTGTTCTTCAACGCCCCCCAGCGCATTGAGCGCTGTTTTGACGATATATGGGGCGTTGAGGTGTGCGACGTTGTATTGCTCGAACTGGCTGTCATGGTCGATGAACATATCCGGGAGCGTCATGGTGCGCAGACGGACGTTGTCGAGCAGGCCGGTCTTTGAAAGATGCTGGGCCACAAACGATCCGAACCCTCCGACCGAGCCTTCCTCGATGGTGATCAGAACGGCGTGGTCGCGGGCAAGTTGCTCGACAAGCTGCGTATCCAGCGGCTTGGCGAAGCGGGCGTCGGCGACTGTCGGCGGCAGGCCGTGCGCAGCCAGCTGGTCGGCGGCCTTGAGCACTTCCTGCAGGCGCGGACCGAGCGACAGGATGGCGATGCCACCCTTCTCGCGGCCGGACTGCTGGCCCATCTCGCGGACGATGCGACCCTTGCCGATCTGGATGATCTCGCCCTTCGCGGGCAGCTCCAGACCGTAGGTGTTGCCACGCGGATAGCGCAGGGCGATCGGGCCTTCATCGAACTCGCAGGCCGTGGCCGTCATGTTCAGCAGCTCGATCTCGTCGGACGGCGCCATGATGGTCATGCCCGGCAGGCAGCCCAGATAGGCGATGTCGAACGAACCCGCATGCGTCGCGCCGTCTGCGCCAACCAGACCGGCGCGGTCGATGGCGAAGCGGACCGGCAGCTTCTGCAGCACCACATCATGCATGACCTGATCGTAGGCGCGCTGCAGGAAGGTGGAGTAGATCGCGCAGAACGGCCGCAGCCCTTCCGTCGCCATACCGGCAGCGAAGGTGACGGCGTGCTGTTCGGCGATGCCGACATCGAAGAACCGGTCGGGGAATTTGGTGGCGAACTTGTCGAGACCCGTGCCGGACGGCATGGCGGCGGTGATCGCGGCGATGCGGTTGTCCGTGGAGGCGCGGTCGATCAGTTCGCGGGCGAAGATGTTGGTCCAGGACGGCGGTCCCGGAGGCGCCTTCTTCTGCTCGCCGGTGACGACGTTGAACTTCGCCACGGCGTGATACTTGTCGCCCGCGGCCTCGGCCGGCTTGTAGCCATGACCCTTCTCGGTGATGACATGCAGCAGGATCGGGCCCTGATCCGTGTCGCGCAGGTTGCGCAGGATCGGCACCAGCTGGGTCATATCGTGGCCATCGACGGGGCCGACATAATAGAAGCCAAGTTCCTCGAACAGCGTGCCGCCGGTGATCATGCCGCGGGCATATTCCTCGGCCTTCTTGGCGGTGCGTTCCAGACGGTTGGGCAGTTTCTTCACGAACTTCCCGGCGAGGTCACGCAGGCCCATGAACTGGCGCGAGGACATCAGGCGGGAGAGGTAGTTCGACATCGAACCGACCGGCGGCGCGATGGACATCTCGTTGTCGTTGAGGATGACGATCAGCCGTTCCGCACCCTCACCGGCGACGGCGGCGTTGTTCATCGCCTCATAGGCCATGCCAGCGGAAATCGAGCCGTCGCCGATCACCGCGATGACATTGCGCTCGCGGTAGGACGGGTCTTCCTCGGCGCGCAGATGGTGCGCAACCGCCATGCCGAGGCCGGCGGAAATGGAGGTGGAGGAGTGGGCCGCGCCGAACGGGTCGTATTCGCTCTCGGAGCGGCGGGTGAAGCCCGACAGGCCGCCCGGCTGGCGCAGGGTGCGAATACGGTCACGGCGTCCGGTGATGATCTTGTGTGGATAGGCCTGATGGCCCACGTCCCAGATCAACCGGTCGTCGGGGGTGTCGAACACGGCGTGGATTGCGACCGTCAGTTCCACCACGCCCAGCGAGGCACCGAGGTGGCCGCCTGTCGTGGAGACCGTCTCGACCGTTTCGGAGCGCAGCTCGTCCGCGACCTGCTTCAGCTGGTCAATCGACAGGTTCCGAAGGTCAACAGGGTGCGAAACACGATCCAGCAACGGAAAGCGCCCACGCGTGGGGATGTTCTTGCTGTCACCTGACGAAGGCTGGGAGGGAGGTGTGTTCTGGGCCATAACTGGTCACATCCATCGTCTGTGTATCACCGACTGGCTCGTCTGTGTGAGCCGTTGAAACGCCTGAAATTCAAAGGTGTTTGCATAACCGTTGAAAGATGGTGTCTGATGACACGCAGGCATTCGGGCGCATGAGACCCATGTGGTTGCAGACAAACAAAATGTCGGATCGATAAAAAAGTCTGGCCTGCTTGGTCGTGTTTCAGGGTGAGTTGCAAGGGTCGTTTTCCGAATGGCCGATTAGTGTGGTGTTATTGCAACAGATGTTCAATCTGCACTTGAGTGCGTTAAGGCGGTTATTATATAGGCATCAATCCGAATGCGTGGTGCCCAAGATGCACACACGCGCCATGACCTGTCCGCAGGCCTGAGCCACGAGACGGTTTCTATTCTTCTTTCCGGACATGGCCATATTATGTCCGCAACTTGATTGGATGTCGGTGTTGAGCGCCGACCTGAGGAGCAGAGCGTAATGGCGGTACCTTTGATGCAGGCTGTCCGGGTCGGCGCGTATGTTGTGAAGCAGCATATTACCCGCAGGCAGCGTTACCCCCTCGTGCTGATGCTGGAACCGCTGTTCCGCTGCAATCTTGCCTGCGCGGGCTGCGGAAAGATCGACTACCCGGCGGCAATCCTGAATCAGCGTCTTACGATGCAGGAGTGCCTTGATGCAGACGCCGAGGCTGGTGCGCCAGTTATCGCCATCGCTGGTGGCGAGCCCCTTCTCCACAAGGAGATGCCGGAGATCGTCCGGGCGCTGATCGACCGCAAGAAATACGTCTATCTCTGCACGAACGCCCTTCTTCTCGAGAAGAAGATGGACGATTTCGAGCCGAACCCGTTCTTCTCATGGGACGTGCATCTTGACGGCGACAAGGACATGCATGACGCGTCCGTCTGTCAGGAAGGCGTGTATGAGCGTGCCGTTGCGGCGATCAAGAAAGCCAAGGCGCGCGGTTTCCGCGTTTCCATCAACTGCACCCTGTTCGATGGTGCCGATCCGAAGCGTGTTGCTGCCTTCTTTGATGAAGTGATGGCGATGGGCGTAGACGGCATCATGACCGCTCCGGGCTATGCCTACGAGCGTGCGCCTGATCAGGAACACTTCCTGAACCGTCAGAAGACGAAGCAGCTGTTCCGTGAGATCTTCCGTCTCGGCAAGGGCCACAAGTGGCGCTTTACGCAGTCGCCTCTGTTCCTGAACTTCCTTGCTGGTAACGAAACCTATCACTGCACACCGTGGGGCAAGCCGCTTCGCAATGTGTTTGGCTGGCAGCGTCCGTGCTACCTGCTGGGTGAAGGTTACGCCAAGTCGTTCAACGAGCTGATGAGCGACACGAAATGGGATGATTACGGCACCGGCAACTATGAAAAGTGCGCCGACTGCATGGTTCACTCCGGTTACGAGTCCACGGCTGTGATGGATGCCGTGAAGCGTCCGTGGCACATCGCCAAGGTTGCGCTGTTCGGACCCGAGACCGAGAAGCCGATGGCACCGGAAATCTCACTGGCGAACCAGCGCCCTGCCCAGTACAACTACTCCGAGCAGGTCGAGGAAAAGCTGGAAGAAATCGTTGCCCGCAAGAAGCCGGCCAAGCCGCCGCGCGTCACGACCGTGGTGAGCGCTTCGGCTTCAGAGAAGGCCGTGCCTGTGGATGCTGCAGACTGAACTGCGGTTAGATAATCGACACAGACTGCACTATATGGGGCGGAACCGGCGGGTTCTGCCCCTTTTTTCTTTATCCATCTTGTTTCCCACGTTCGGATGTCATGACTGTTTCCATTCTGATCATTCTGCTGCTCGTCATATTGAACGGCGTTTTCGCCATGGGCGAACTGGCGTTGATTTCACTGAAACGGCCACGTCTAGTGATGCTTCAGAGCCAGGGTGTGAGGGGGGCTGAGCGGGCGCTCAAGCTGGCGGATGATCCCCAGCGCTTTCTGCCGACCGTGCAGATCGGCATGACGCTGGTGTCGATTCTGGAAGGCACGTTCGGTGGCGTAAAGATCGAAGCTGCCCTGACCCCCTGGCTGGCCCAGTTTGCTGCCTTGCAGCCGTTTGCCGAAGACATCTCCATGGTGCTGGTGGTGGTCGTGATCACCGGACTGATGCTTGTTCTGGGTGAACTGGTGCCCAAACAGCTGGCGCTCCAGTATCCTGAGCAGATCGCGGCTGCGCTGGCTGCACCGCTCGATGTGCTGGGTATAATTACCCGACCTTTTGTCTGGTTTCTGCGGCTATCCTCCAATCTGGTCCTGAAGCTTCTTCGTGTTTCTGTCGCTGACAGACAGACGCTGACGGAAGAGGAACTGCGGGCTGTTCTGCTCGAGGGGGCGCAGTCCGGCGTTCTGGAGCATGAAGAACGCACGATGATCGAGCGGCTTCTGCGTCTGGCGGACCGTCCGGTGCGTGCGATTATGACACCGAGGAACGAGATCGTCTGGATTGAGCGTCATGTGCCGCGCGACGTGCTGGTCTCGACATTGAGGGCGACCACTTTTTCCCGTCTGGTGGTTTGCGAAGGTGGTGTGGATAATCCTGTCGGTGTCATTCTGGCGAGCGACATGCTGGACCGTCTGCTTGACGGCATGCCGGTCTCGATTGAAGCAGGTCTTAGACAGCCGGTTGTCGTGCCCGATTCCATCTCCGCGCTGGATATGCTGGAACGGATGCGTTCCATTCCGCTGGGGATTGCGCTGGTCGTGGATGAATATGGATCATTCGAAGGAATCGTGACGGCGTCCGATCTGTTCGATGCGATCGTTGGCGAGGTCAATGAGCACGGCCAGCATACACTTCTGACGGTCAAACCCGGTGACGTCGTGATCCTTGAAGGATCAGAACCCGCCGATGAGGTGAAAGATCGTCTTGGGTTGGGAAAACTGCCGGGGGAAGGGGATTACCACACCCTTGGCGGCCTGATTCTTGCCTTGCTGGGTCGCGTGCCAGCCGTTGCGGACAAGGTTGTCTTTTCGGGCTGGCTCTTTGAAGTGCTGGAAATGGAAGGGCGTCGTGTCACCCGCGTCAAGGCGAGTCGTCAGGCGCTGGCGGAAAACTAGGCCGCGTTTCCTACTCAGCCGCTGCCCGTAAGCCGGCTCCTGCCGCGAGCGGACAGAGCGGGAAGGCTCCGGCAAGAATGGCCAGAAGCAGTTCCATGTCAGGTGCCCAGGCCAGTCCGATTCGGGCCGAATCGACAGCTGCGGCTCCAAAAATCAGCACGGGCGTGACGAGCGGCAGCACAAGCAGCGGCAGCAGAACACCGCCGCGTCGTGCGCCAAGCACGATCGACGCCGCCATTCCGCCAAAAAGCGACAGCGCCATGGTGCCGGGAATCAGTCCCGCCATCAGCGCCGGAAAGGCATGAGACGGCATATCGAGCATGATGGCCATCGGAACGGCTGCAATCAGCAGTGGCAGGCCTGTCGTCAGCCAATGAGCGGCCATTTTCGCCAGTGCGACAAGGGCAGGGGGCAGACCGGTCAGCAGGAGATGATCCAGTGACCCGTCTTCCAGTTCCGAGCCGAAGAGTCGATCCAGGGGCAGAAGTGCTGCGAGCAGGGCGCACACCCAGATGACGCCGGGAGCCATACGTCGCAACAGCTCGGGAGAGGGGCCGAGCGCCAGAGGGAACAGTGCGCCTGCAAGAATGAAAAACAGCACCGCGCCAAGGGTATCCGCCCCATGACGCAGGGCGAGACGCAGGTCACGTCCGATGATTCCAAGAAAAAGGCGCATCATGCGACCGTGAACTCCCCGGTCCATTCATCCGCCGGAACCCCCGACAATGTCAGGTGACGTACATCTTCCAGCGGAAGCGGGACGTGAGTGGTGACAATGATCATGCCGCCTTTCTGCCGGTGGTTACGAAGCGCTTCGCCAAGACGGTCGACAGAATGAACATCCAGTCCAAGACTCGGCTCGTCGAGCAGCCAGAGGGGCGCCTGCGCAAGAATCACGCGGGCAAGGGCGGCGCGTCGTTTCTGTCCGGCGGAAAACAGCCGCACAGGTGTGTCAGCCAGAGGGCGCAGATCGAAACTCTCAAACGCTTCATCGAGAGAATCGCCATGCGAGAAGACGGAGAGATTCTCTTTTAGGGTCAGTCCCGGCTTCAGGGCATCCTGATGACCGAGATAGGCAATGTTATGGGCGTAAGCCATGCGGTCAGAGAAGACATTCCTGTCCTGCCATAAAAGCTCGCCCGAGTCCGGTTTTCTCAGCCCGGCCAGTACACGCATGAGTGTGCTTTTGCCCGCGCCGTTCGGCCCCGTCAGCAGCATCGCCTCGCCTGCTGAGAGGGAAAGACTGACCTGATCCAGTACGAGCCGTTCTCCACGAAAGACCGTGATGTCCCGTGCTTCAAGCACTGCGGTAAGGGAGGATGTTTCAGAGATGAGCCTGTTCCCCTGTTTGTGACCACAGGAAGAGGGCTTTTCGCTCTGCTCGCGTTCTTGTGGTCGCCGGTGCGCTTGTGCGGAAGCGCGCTCCCGGTATGTTCTAGCACCGATCAGAGATCAAGCCGGTGGCCCGGGACTCTTCCCGGGTGCAGGTGCTCCCTCCATGATTGCTGGGGGTGCTGCCGGTTCGACATACCAGCGGGATGCTGTTGTCGCGGAGGGAATTTTTATGAAAGCGGTTGGGCACGATTCGCTGAAAACCGGGCGTGAGCTCAAGGTTGACGGCAAGACCTACCATTATTTCTCGATCCCAGAGGCCGAGAAAACCATCGGCAAGGTGGAGCATCTTCCGGTCAGCCTGAAAGTGCTGCTCGAAAACATACTGCGTTTCGAGGACGGTCGTTCCTATACGCCGGATGACGCGAAGGCGATCGCGGCGTGGCTGGAAAAGGCGCGGAGCACGAAGGAAGTCCCCTTCAAGCCGTCGCGTATTCTCATGCAGGACTTCACCGGTGTTCCGGGTGTGGTTGACCTCGCCGCGATGCGTGATGGCATCGTGCAGTTGAAGGGTAACCCCGATAAAGTGAACCCGCTGGTGCCGGTCAACCTTGTCATCGATCACTCGGTGATGGTGGACGTTTACGGCACGCCGGATGCGCTCCAGAAGAACATCACCATCGAATTCGACCGTAACGGCGAGCGCTATGCGTTCCTGCGATGGGGTCAGGAAGCATTCGAGAACTTCTCGGTCGTTCCGCCCGATACAGGCATCTGCCATCAGGTGAACCTCGAATATATCGCGCAGGTTGCCTGGACAGCCGAAGTCGGCGGCAAGAACTATGTCTATCCTGACACGCTGTATGGCACTGACTCCCACACGACCATGGTCAATGGTCTGGGCGTTCTGGGCTGGGGTGTTGGTGGTATCGAAGCTGAAGCCGCCATGCTCGGCCAGCCGATCGCCATGCTTATCCCTGATGTCATCGGCTTCAAGCTGACAGGCAAGCTGCCGGAAGGCGCTACAGCCACCGATCTGGTGCTGACAGTCACCCAGATGCTCCGCAAAAAGGGCGTTGTCGGCAAGTTTGTCGAATTCTACGGCCCGGCTCTCGATCACCTGCCGGTTGCTGACCGTGCGACGATCGCCAACATGGCTCCGGAATACGGCGCAACATGCGGCTTCTTCCCGGTCGACAAGCTGACGCTTGACTACCTGCACGAGACAGGCCGTGATTCCCACCGCATCAAGCTGGTTGAGGAATACTACAAGGCGCAGGGCATGTTCCGCACGCCGGAAACACCGGAGCCGGTCTTCACCGACACGCTGGAACTCGACCTCTCCACGGTCGTGCCGTCCATCTCGGGTCCGAAGCGTCCGCAGGACCGCGTTGTTCTGACCGACGCAACCTCTGCGTTCGAAAAAGAGCTGACGTCGAGCCTTGGTGTGGCCGAAGCCGACAAGAACAAGAAGTTCCCGGTTGCCAACACCAACTACGAGCTGGGCAGCGGCGATATCGTCATTGCGGCGATCACGTCCTGCACCAACACGTCCAACCCTGCCGTGCTGATTGCCGCCGGTCTCGTCGCCCGCAAGGCGCGCGCCCTTGGCCTGAAGCCGAAGCCGTGGGTCAAGACATCGCTGGCACCGGGTTCGCAGGTTGTCACCGACTACCTGAACCGCGCCAAGCTGAGCGAAGATCTCGATGCTCTGGGCTTCAACACGGTCGGTTACGGCTGCACGACCTGCATCGGTAACTCCGGTCCGCTGGCCGACAACATTGTCGACACCATCGAGAACAACAAGCTGGTCGCTGTTTCGGTGCTCTCCGGTAACCGTAACTTCGAAGGCCGTATCTCGCCGAACGTGCGTGCGAACTACCTCGCCAGCCCGCCGCTGGTCGTGGCCTATTCGCTGCTCGGCACGATGCGCAAGGATATCACCAAGGAGCCGCTCGGCACGTCCAAGGACGGCAAGCCGGTCTACCTGAAGGACATCTGGCCGACGAACAAGGAAATCGCCGCGCTGATCGGTTCGTCCATCAACCGCGAAGAGTTCATCAAGCGCTATGCCACCGTGTCCAAAGGCACGAAGGAATGGCAGGATCTCAAGATCGCGACCGGTTCCGAGACCTACAAGTGGGATCCGAAGTCCACCTATGTTCAGGATCCGCCGTACTTCAAGGATATGCCCGCCGAGCCTTCAAGCACGACGAGCAACATCAAGGGTGCGCGTCTCCTGGCCCTGCTTGGTGACAACATCACGACCGACCACATCTCTCCGGCCGGCGCCATCAAGAAGGACTCGCCAGCAGGCAAGTACCTGATGGAGCATGGTGTGGAGCCGAAGGACTTCAACTCCTACGGTTCGCGTCGTGGCAACGACCGCATCATGGTGCGTGGCACATTCGCCAACATCCGCATCAAGAACGAGATGTGCCCCGGAACGGAAGGTGGTCTTTCCAAGCACTATCCGGACGGCAAGCAGGGCTTCATCTATGATGTGGCCATGGAGTACAAGAAGGAAGGCACGCCTCTCGTCGTCATCGGCGGCAAGGAATACGGCATGGGGTCGTCCCGTGACTGGGCTGCCAAGGGCACACTGCTTCTGGGCGTGAAGGCGGTTATCGCTGAAAGCTTCGAGCGTATTCACCGTTCCAACCTTGTGGGCATGGGCGTTCTGCCGCTGCTCTTCAAGGAAGGCACGGATCGTAAGACGCTGAAGCTGAAGGGTGACGAAACCTTCGACATCATCGGACTTGAGAAGATCACGCCGCGCATGGACGTGACGCTGGTCATCACCCGCGCCGATGGGACGAAGGAAGAAGTGCCTGTGCTTTGCCGCATAGATACGCTGGACGAGGTGGAATATTACCGTCATGGTGGCATTCTCCAGTACGTCTTGCGTGGGATGCTGAAAGCTGCCTGATACAACTCCGTCTCTTTATGACGATGGCAAAATGGCTGGTCCGGATAATTCCGGGCCAGCCATTTGCGTTGAAACGGTGCTTTGTGCTGAATCGATCAGCAAATCGTTCGATTCAAACAAGGTGCTCAATGGGGTGTCTCTGACCGTCGAGCGGGGAGACCTCATCTCGATCATCGGTCCTTCGGGATGCGGGAAATCAACCTTTCTGAGGTGTCTGAATTTCCTGGAAATTCCCGATGAAGGCACGGTGACGATCGCCGACGACAGTATTCGTCGTTCGGGCGGTCCCTGGAAGGCTTCCGACGAAGCGCTGGCGCACAGGTTGCGCGCGCATGTCGGCATGGTGTTCCAGTCCTTCAACCTTTTCCCTCATCGCACGGTGCTCGACAACGTGATGCTTGCGCCGCGTGTGGTGAAGAAGGTCTCACCCGCAGTCGCCGAGGCCGAGGCGCGTGAACTGCTCGCCAAGGTGGGGCTGGAAGCGGCCTGCCTGCGTTATCCGGTCACGCTTTCCGGGGGACAACAGCAGCGTGCGGCCATTGCGCGTGCGCTCGCCATGCGTCCAGACGTGATGCTGTATGATGAGCCGACCTCTGCACTTGATCCCCGCGTGGCGGAAGAAGTGCTTGAAGTCATGCGGGCGCTCGATCGTGAGGGCATGACGCAGATTGTCGTGACCCACGACATGAGTTTCGCCCGCGCCGCCTCAGACCGGATTGTGTTCATGGATGGCGGCGAGATCATCGAGATCGGTGATCCGGACGAAATGTATGACAACCCGCGCGATCCCCGGACGCGGCGCTTTCTTCTGGGAGCCTCGGCATGACTTCCGTTCTTTCGCGGCTTCGTGCGCGCTTTCTCGTCGGCTTCGCTGTTGTGGGGTTTGCCTTTCATGGCGTGTCGGCCTGGGCGGAGAATGCGCCCGCTGAACCCATCCAGCCGGAGCCCGTAACCGCGCCTGCTACGGCAGACGCATCTGCCACAGCGTTGAAATGGGGGGCCGACGGCACTTCCAACGTGCCGTACACTTTTCATGATCCGTCAGACGAAAACCGCATGAGCGGCTTTGAATATGACATCATGGAGGAAATCGGCCGTCGTCTAGGACGTGACGCCCAGTTTGTGCAGAACGACTGGGATGGATTGATCCCCGGTCTTGAACGCAATTTCTATCTGATGGTCATCTGCGGCATCGAAATGACGCCGGAGCATATCGAGGCCGTCGATTTCAGTCAGCCTTACTACATGACCTCTGAACGCATCGTGGTGCGTCGCGATCAGGCAGGACTGGATTCTTACGAGCGGCTCGGCGGTCATACCATCGGCACGGTCAAGGACACGCTGGCCGAGCGGATGATGGGTGAACGGCACGACATCACCGTGCGCGGTTACGACGAAGAATCAAACATGTTCGAGGATCTGCGTAACAAGCGCCTCGACGCGATCCTCATCGATGGGCCGATTGCACTCTATTACGGGGAGGCCGATCCGGCCTTCCGTATCGTTGGTACGCCGGTTGGCCACCTGTCATACGGCATCGCTTTTCCGAAAGGGGGCAATATTGAACTGCGCAAGCAGGTCGACGGCGCTCTGAAATCGATGATCGCGGACGGCACGTTGCACCGGATTCTGGCGCGCTGGAATCTGTGGACGCCGGAAATGGCAGCTTGGACGGGCGATTATTCGCAGCCCGGTATCGCTCCGACCGAGTGGGAGCGATACATCGCTGCGACCGCACCGGCCAAAGGCTGGAAAGCCCGCTTTGACCGCTATGTCAGCTTCCTGCCGCTGATAGGCAAGGGGGCCGTCATGACGCTGGCGGTTTCTGCCTGTGCAATGGTGCTGGCGGTGGCGCTGGGGCTCATTCTGGCGCTGACGCGGCGATATGGCCCGACTTGGGCCGCGGCTTTGGCGACGCTCTATATCGAGGTCATTCGTGGCACGCCGCTGCTGATTCAGGTGCTGTTCATTTTCTATGGCCTGCCCGGTATCGGCATTCGCCTTTCTCCCTTTGTCGCTGGTGTGATCAGTCTCGGACTGAATTACGCAGCGTATGAGGCAGAGAATTATCGTGCCGGTCTGCAGTCCGTTGCTCGCGGGCAGATGGAAGCGGCCACGGCGCTCAACATGACCCACTCGCAGGCGTTGCGTTATGTCGTCGTGCCGCAGGCCTTCCGGGTTGTGGTGCCAGTGATGACCAACGATTTCATCTCCCTGCTGAAAGATTCGTCGCTGGTCAGCATCATCACCCTGACGGAACTCAGCCAGACCTATGTGCGGCTGTCTTCGACCTATTTCGACTATTTTGGAACAGGGATGATGGTGGGCGGAGCCTATCTGCTGCTGGGACTGCCATTTGTGCGTCTTGCCAAAATGGCTGAGCGTCGTCTTGCTGTCAGTGAACGACGCGGCGGCTGACAGGGTGATTGCCGGGTGTGAGAGATTTTTTTCACACCCGGTTGGCCTTGGATGGCTGAATCCTGTTTCGGAAATGCCTATTTAATCGACATCTTTCCGGCCAATGCATTTTTGGTATGTGCGCCTCACACTTCAACGCATTGTGCATAAATGAACATACGGTCATCATTACTCCGCAACTTATAATATGATTGCGCGATGGATCTTCTCTCTGCTCTTCACAGCTTTGTTCGCGTTGCCGCGACGGGCTCATTTTCAGCTGTCTCCCGCGAAACAGGAGCCAGTCAGCCGACCATTTCACGGCATATCGCCCTGCTGGAAGCGCATTACGGCACGACACTGTTCGCCCGCACGACCCGCAGTCTGATGATGACGGAAGATGGTCGCAGCCTTCTGCCTCATGCCTACGAACTGCTGGAGATTCTTGAGACTGCCGAAACAGTGCTGGGGCGGCGTCGGGCTTCGGTGTCCGGCCTTGTCAGGCTGGGCGTCACTACGGCTTTCGGCCTCTGCCTGACCAACCGGATCAAGGATCTGCTGGGCAAACATCCTGACCTGTCCGTCGAACTTATCATGAGAGACGGGTTCGGTGATCTGGTGGAAGAGGGGCTCGACCTCGCTATCCGGGTTGGCGAGATTGCCGAAGGATCGCTGATCGCGCGCAAGCTTGGGGCCGTTCATCGGTCTCTGGTGGTTTCCCCGCGTCATTTCACGGCCAAATCGTCCCTGAAGCATCCCAATGACCTGACCGGCGAGCCATGTGTCGTCTTTACATATGGCGGCGGTCGTCAGGACTGGCATTTCTTCAATCAGGAAGGTGAGGAGAGCGTGGTTGCTCCGGCGGCGGTGTTCCGGGCCAATTCCAGTGAAGCCGCTCTTCATGCCGTGCAGGCTGGAGTGGGCGTGGGTTTGCTGCCGGAATTTCAGGTCAGACATCTGGTGGAATCCGGAGAACTGGCGGAAGTCATTCCTGACTGGAAAGTACCGCCGATGCCGCTTTATGCGGTGCATACCGGCCCCAGAACACTCCCTTTACGGACACGTACGGTGCTGGATTTCCTGATCGAGATTTCCTCGACCGTCCTCACACCGACCTGAACGGGATCAGGTCGGTGGCGCTCCTGCCGATCCGTGCCAGGCCGGATCGGCGGCTTCCGAGCGGATTTTATTGGGGGAGGGCTGTAATGTTCCCTCATAGCCCTGTTGCAGGATGGGCGCCCAGCGTACAAGCCAGTCATTCACGTTCTGCATGAAGCGCCCTGAAAAGGGCGAGGTTCCCAGTCCCTGTGGGCTCCAGTCTGAAAGAGGTGTCTTGACGTGGGCTGTTCCCGGATCGGCTGGGCTGAGCGCCATTGAGACCACTTCAAAATTCTTGCCGCCGTCTTCCGCGTTCACGGCGTAAGTCCAGGAAGCCAGCGCCCAGACGGGCGGCATGGGAAATCCCAGAAGCGTGAGCCGACCAAAAGCCCAGCCAATATCATCTTTCGAGTGAATATCGCCCTTGGGAGTGAAGCCCACGTTTGTGGCGATGCACTGAACTGCGCCACCTGGAGCGGCGAGCTTCCGTTGAAAGAAGGCTCCATCCAGATGACAGGGCTGGTCGGTCATGGCGGAGGTCGGTACACTTGCAGTTGTCGCCTGCACGAGGATCACGCCGGTCACTACGCCGCGATCTGTGCGCACCAGAATATTGCTGGAAATTTCCCCGTGCGGTCCGCTCGTCTCCGTCAGAACCGGATGCCATATTCCGGCCGGGAGCGGGAACTGGCGACCAGCCATGGGCATGAGATCGACCAACTGGGCGTCAATCGGCGGAACAGCACCCTGCGCTGTCGTGTAATCACCGCCCTGTGCCTTACCTCCAGCTGAGCCGGATTGCGCAGGAGGGGAAGGGCTCTTCTGCTCATTATCGGACACAGAGTCATCGTCCTGCGCGGCAGGGGCTGTGTGGTGGGCGAATTTCCCCAGCGGAGGATAAAGGCTGACAAGCCAGTTCGGCGGATACAGGACGGTGATGCCGCTGAACGCGACCATGCTGACGAGAGACAGTCGCCATAGAGGAGCGCGACGCCACAGACGCGAAAAAGCAGACATAAAATACCGTCAGGCTGTCAGGTGAGGGCGGGTTGGTGAAAGCGAGTCATTGACCACCTGAGCTGTAACCCCGTCTTCCGTCTGCGTAATACGCACCATTTTTGCCCCCTGCTGACGCGCAACGATCAGGGACTCGCTGACCATATCCTCGATGGAGCGGGCAAGGTCACGGGCCGACGCTCCGTCACCCAGCCGGTTCTGGCGTCGCATGACGTCGAACAGGATCGCAGGTTCGATACCGCCCGGCTCGATGGCCAGTCCGTAGCTTTCGATCATGGTCTCGATTTCCAGCGCAGCCACGCGGGCGATATCCAGCCCGCGCAGAGGGCGGAACACAAAGATGCGATCGATCCGGTTCAGGACTTCAGGAGCGAACCCGGCCTGACGAAGAGCTTCCACAGACTCGGCGCGCATCCGGTCAGGATCATCGCCAAGACGGTTGGCAATATCGGTCAGGGCTTCGGTCGCGATGTTTGAGGTCAGGATGAAGATGGCCTGAGTAGCGGAAACATGCGCCCCGGTGGAGGCTTCCGTGACGTAGCCATCGTTCCAGGCGACCAGGAACTGTTTGAATACATCCGGGTGAGCCTTTTCGATCTCATCGAGAAGAACCACCGAGTCCGGCTTCTCCTTGAGGCCGCCGGTCAGTTTTCCGTAGGTGTCCGAACCGACATAGCCTTTGGGCGATCCGAAAAGCTGCGTGGCGGCATGGGCGCTGGCCATCTGTGTCATGTCGAAATGCATGAGCGGCCTGTCGAGCTGACGCGCCAGCTGTTTGGCGAGGTAAGTCTTGCCGGTGCCGGGCGGCCCCGCCAGCAGGAAGATGCCGACCGGTTTGCCGCGGACCTGAAGGGCGAGACGTCGGCGGAGCTGGTTGGCCATGTCCTCGCATACCTGATCCTGCCCGATGACCCGGGCTCGCAGGTTGGCGGCAAGCTCCTCCGCGTCGATGGCTGAGTCGCGCTGTTCCCGCGCCATCAGCTCTTCAAGTGCCTGTCTGTTGGTCAGTCGCGCCAGAACGTCCATCATCCACCCCCGTCTGCGGAGCAGGCCCTTTCGGGCCAGCTTTTCCGAGCGTACTTCAAAAAGAAGACCCATCAGTGTGAAAAAGGCTCCCGCACCGGCCAGAACGGGCCAGAGCGGAGAACACCATTTCATGAAATGATCCAGAGTTGCGAGCGAAAGATGCAGGCTAACCGCAGCCTGAATGCTCGCAAGGATCAGGAAGATCACCATCATGACCGGCATGAACCGGTTGAGCATGGGAATCAGGCCCTTCATGGGGCAATTCTCCGAAAATACGGGGCAGGACGATCGTTAACAGGAAGCTCTGTCATTGGACGATGACCGTAAGAAGGAGATTGTCGCCCTGCTGAAGGGTAGGAAGGGCTTCCGGCCCCAGAACCGTGACTGCCCCGGTGGTGAGGCCAGTTGGACCGGTTGGCGACATGGCGGCGACGGTGACTTCCCCGGCAATCGTGATGGGAAGCACGATCGGTTTGGGCTTTGGAGTAAGATGCACAATCCGTCGCACTGGGCCGGAGGCAATGGCGATGGTGCCTCCCGTTCCGCCAGCATCGAAAACCGGCATCACGGCCAGCCGGTAGTCGCGGCGTTTGATCCCTGCGAGGATCGAGGCCTGCTCTGATTCCGAATATCCCGCCCGTCGGAGGGCTGCGGGCGCATTTTCGGGCGAAATGTAGGCAAATTGACCGGCAACCGTAAGCCGTCCGTTTGGCGTTTCGTTTTGTGTGTTCCGGGGTGCTGCAACAGGTGGCGGCGTATTCTGGTCGTTCCTGGCTCCATTTCCGTTCGCCATCCAGGACGCTCCGCCAGCCACAACCATAAGCGCCGCGATTGCTGCGATCATTGGGCCAGATCCCCGATTCTCGGGATCTTTCTCTGGCTGCCGCTGAGGGGTGTAGGGAGAGTCTGCTGTCATTGCCGGTTCTAACTAAGGCATGGGGTGTTGCAGCGATGCAAGAGGCAAACGAAAAAGATACAAAGCTTTATGCACCGTAATAAATCCGCTTGCGCAAGGACAATCAATTTCACCTTGCGATTTTATGGTCAGTGACTTAAACGGGTGTCATTCCTTTCATTTTCGCTCTTTTTTGGGGGGTGGCCGGTTCGGTCGCCTTTTTTGCTGTGGACGAAGACCATTCGACTCATGTCGGCCTTGAAGGGCGGATTGCTGCGCTGATCACGCCCTCTGTAGAAGATCTCGGGTTCGAGGTCGTCAGGGTGTCCGTGCTTGGACGTGAAGTGCCGACCGTGCAGATCATGGCTGATCGTGCCGATGGCACACTGATCACGGTTGAAGACTGTGAGCAGATCAGTCACGCGGTGGGCGCTGTCATGGACGTGGAAGACCCCATTCCGGGCAACTGGACGCTGGAAGTGTCCTCGGCCGGAATCGATCGTCCACTGACGCGTCCAAAGGACTGGGACCGCTTCGCAGGGCATCTGGCGAAAGCCGAGGTGCTGATCCCGCTCAATGGGCGTCGTCGCTTCTCGGGAATTGTGCTCGGCGCTTCGGAAGAGGGCGGTCGGATGCGTCTCGATGATGGAGAGGAAGTCGTTCTTCCGTTCCGTGAGATAAAGAAAGCCAGACTGGTGCTGACGGACGCCCTGATCGCTGCGACACAGGCGATGATGAAGCCTTCGGCG
This sequence comes from Acetobacter aceti NBRC 14818, assembly GCF_000193495.2. Taxonomy (NCBI): domain Bacteria; kingdom Pseudomonadati; phylum Pseudomonadota; class Alphaproteobacteria; order Acetobacterales; family Acetobacteraceae; genus Acetobacter; species Acetobacter aceti. Next base: position 3,547,519 of record NZ_AP023410.1, read on the forward strand.
CAGGCTGATGAAGGGGCAGAAGAGGCTCCGGCCGAAAAAAAGAAGTCTAAAACCCGCCATTGAGGCGGTCAGGGGTGGTAAAACCCGGCCTTTGATATCATATGCAGGCCTGAGATTGTCTGAAGCACTGTCTTCAGGTGGGTTTCGGCTTGCGGGATTGGGCTGATGTCCTGGGATGTCGGCGTCTGGTCTGTCGTGGAGTTGTGATGAGTATGGATACCTCTGTTGCACGTCCCGAGCTGCTTTTGGTGGCTGACGCGGTTGCGCGTGAGAAGCTGATCGATCGCGAGGAAGTTCTCGAGGCGATGGAGCAGGCCATTCAGAAGGCCGGTCGCGCCAAGTATGGCCACGAGAAAGATATCCGTGCGACGATCGATCGTCGGACTGGTGAGGTGCGTCTTTCCCGCTGGACGGAAGCCGTCGAGGCTGTGGAAAACGAAGAGACCCAGATTCCTCTTCACATCGCCCGCAAGTTCAAGCCTGAAATTCAGCTTGGCGAGCATCTGATCGATCCGCTGCCGCCGATTGATTTCGGTCGCATCTCCGCTCAGACCGCCAAGCAGGTGATCGTCCAGCGCGTGCGTGAATATGAGCGCAAGCGTCAGTATGACGAGTTCAAGGATCGCGTGGGCGAGATCGTCAACGGCACGGTCAAGCGCACGGAATACGGCAACCTCATGGTTGAGATCGGTTCGGCAGAGGCGCTGCTGCGTCGTGATGAACTGATCCCCCGTGAGACGTTCCGTAACTCGGATCGTGTTCGCGCCTACATCTACGATGTGCGCGACGAGCCGCGTGGTCCGCAGATTTTCCTTTCCCGCACGCATCCCGCCTTCCTTGCAAAGCTGTTCGCTCAGGAAGTGCCGGAAATCTATGACGGTATCATTGAGATCAAGGCTGTGGCCCGTGATCCGGGCTCGCGCGCCAAGATGGCGGTGATTTCCCGTGATGCGTCCATCGATCCTGTCGGTGCCTGCGTTGGTATGCGTGGTTCCCGCGTACAGGCTGTTGTGGCCGAATTGCAGGGCGAGAAGATCGACATCATTCCGTGGAGTCCGCAGGCGGCGACCTTCGTGGTCAATGCGTTGGCTCCGGCTGAAGTCAGCAAGGTTGTGATGGATGAGGAAGCTGGTCGGGTTGAGGTCGTCGTGCCTGACGATCAGCTCAGCCTTGCCATCGGTCGTCGCGGTCAGAACGTGCGTCTGGCCAGCCAGCTGACCCGCTGGGATATCGATATCCTCACGGAAGCAGAAGAATCCGAGCGTCGTCAGGAAGAATTCCGTCGTCGCACCGCGCTCTTTGTTGAAGCGCTGGATGTGGATGACGTGATCGCTGGCCTGCTGGTGACAGAAGGCTTCGACACGATCGAAGAGCTGGCTTACGCTGATCAGGACGAACTTGTCGGGATTGAAGGCTTTGACGAGTCGGTGGTTGAAGAGCTGGTGCGTCGCGCAGAGACCTATCTGACCCGCAAGGAAGAAGAGCTCGACGAGAAGCGTATTGCTCTTGGTGTGACGGATGACATCGTCGCGCTGAACGCTTTCACGAATCAGATGCTTGTGACGCTTGGTGAAAAGGGCGTGAAAACGCTTGATGATCTGGCTGATCTGGCTGGTGACGAACTGGTGGAAATCCTCGGCGCGGAAGCGATTGATGAGGATGCCGCCAACGAAATCATCATGCTGGCACGTGCGCACTGGTTCGAGGATGAAGCTGCGCCAGCAGAGGCCGTTGCGGAAGCGCCGGCCGAGGAGGTGTCTTCTGAACACGACACCCACCAATGAGCGCTCTTCTGAACTAATTACTGCAGATAGCGGGTTCACAGCGGAACTGAACGGGGATAATCATATCCCCGACAGTGACGATGTTTACGAAGAAGATGAGCGTGGTTCTCTGCGTCGTTGTCTCGTAACGCGTGAGCGTCTGGCGCCTTCCAGCATGATACGATTTGTTGTGGCGCCAGATAAAACTGTGGTGCCCGACCTGGACGCGCGTCTGCCCGGACGGGGAATCTGGTTGAGTGCGCGCCGGGATGTGCTAGAAACCGCACGGACTCGCGGGGGTTTTGCCCGGGCTGCACGATGTCAGGTTGTCATTCCTTCTGATCTGGTTGGTTTGATTGAGGCAGGGCTTCTCCGTCGTGTGACGGATACGCTCGGTCTCGCGCGTCGGGCCGGTCAGGCGGTAAGTGGATATGCCAAGGTTCGTGAGTGGATCGTGGCGGGTGCGGCAGGGCTTGTCGTGCAGGCATCGGATGGAAGTCCGGATGAATGTGTCAGGCTTCTGTCTGGCGCGCGCAGTCTCCCGGTGGTGAAGCCACTGGATGCTGCGCAATTGGGAAAAGTATTTGGTCGTGAGCACACGGTGCACGCGGCTCTGCGGACTGGCGCATTAGCTGACCGGTTGAGGCAGGATAGTAAACGTTTTGCAGGGCTTGCCGATGTGGCAGTGCTGCGGACGCCGGAAGTTTCCGGCGAGCGGGTTGAACAGGCGGATAGATGAGCGAAGGCAACGATCAGGATCAGGGTAAGGGACGTTTGTCCCTGCGGCCAGCAGGCCGTTCTGAAGTAGGACACACGGTCGATGCCGGATCTGTGCGTCAGAGCTTCAGCCATGGTCGCTCGAAGGTAGTGCAGGTCGAGGTCCGAAAAAAAGCGCGGCCAGGCCCAAGTGCTCCCAAAGCCGGTGTATCCGGTGGGCGTGGCGCTGGCGGTGGACGTCAGCCGGGCAAAAGAGGTTTGACGGAAGCGGAACTCGCTGTCCGTCAGCGTGTTCTCGAAGAGCAGCGCAGGGAAGCTGCTCTCAAGGAAGCGCAGCGTATCGAACAGGAAAAGATCCAGATTCTTTCCGCTGCCGAGGAAGCGCGTCGACGTGAAGAAGATGAACGTCGTGCTGCCGAGGAGCAGGAAGCCAGGCAGCGCGCCGAGCTTGATGCTCAGGACGCAAAAAGCAAGGCTGCCGAGCCTGCGAAGAAGCCTGTTGCGCCGCCGGTAGAAGAGCGTGGCCCGATAGTTTCGGATAAGCCAATCCCCGGCACAGTTACTCTTGCGCCGCCTCCGGGCCGTCTGCGCCCGCTGGCCGAACGTGCGATCATGCCGAGCAAGCCGCTGGTGCAGACGCGTCCGGCTCCGTCTTCGCAGCCTTCCGGTGGTGAGGGTGAAACCCTGCGTCTGCGCGGTGGTCGTGAGGGTGAGGATGATCGTCGTGGTCCCGCTCGCAAAGGGGCTGTGCCTCCTCCGAAGAGAGGGGCTGCTGCGAAAAAGGATGGTGGCGGTCGTCGTTCCGGACGGATTGACGTTCAGGCCGCTATCGAGGGTGATGACGACAAGACCCGTTCATTGGCGTCTGTGCGTCGTCAGCGTGAACGTGAGCGTCGTCAGGCTGAACTCGAACGACTGCGTACCGATCAGGTGCGTGTCGTCCGTGATGTGATCCTGCCTGAGACCATTACGGTTCAGGAACTCGCCAACCGTATGGCGGCCCGTCAGGGCGAAGTCATCAAGGCGCTCATGAAAATGGGTGTGATGGCGACCGTTACGCAGTCAATTGATGCTGATACGGCCGAACTGATTGTCGAGGAATTCGGCCATCGTGTTCGTCGCGTCGCTGAAAGTGACGTCGAGATCGGCATTGAAGGTGTCGAGGATGAAGAGGGTGACCTCCAGCCTCGTCCGCCTGTCGTTACCGTCATGGGTCACGTTGATCACGGCAAGACGTCTCTTCTGGATGCCCTGCGGACCACTGATGTGGCCGCTGGTGAGGCTGGTGGCATTACGCAGCATATCGGTGCGTATCAGGTGAAACTGGCTTCCGGTGCGAAGATCACATTTATCGATACACCGGGTCACGAAGCCTTTACGGCCATGCGTGCCCGCGGTGCCTCGGTGACGGACGTGGTCGTGCTGGTTGTGGCTGCAGACGATGGTGTCATGCCGCAGACAGCAGAAGCGATTAAGCATGCGAAAGCGGCCAACGCACCGATCATCGTGGCGATCAACAAGATCGACAAGCCGGGAGCCAATCCCGATCGCGTGCGTCAGGATCTGTTGAGCCACGAGCTTGTTGTCGAATCCATGGGCGGTGACGTTCAGGATATCGAGGTTTCCGCCCTAAAGCGGACAAATCTTGATAAGCTTGAAGAGGCCATTCTGCTGCAGGCAGAAATCCTCGACCTGAAAGCCAACCCGGACCGTGCGGCTGAAGGTGCGGTTATTGAAGGCCGTCTTGATCGTGGTCGGGGGCCGGTGGCGACGGTGCTGGTCCAGAAAGGTACATTGCGCAAGGGTGACATCGTTGTCGCCGGAGCGGAGTGGGGACGTGTGCGTGCGCTGGTCGATGACCGTAATCGTCAGGTCGCTGAGGCGGGTCCGTCGATGCCGGTTGAAGTTCTTGGTATTGCCGGTGTGCCGGAAGCAGGCTCCTCCTTTGTTGTCGTGGATAACGAAAATCGCGCTCGCGAGATTTCCGAATTCCGTCAGCGTAAGATCAAGGAGCATACAGCTGCAGGCAAGACCGCAGCGCGAGGAACGCTCGATCAGATGCTTGCCCGTATTCAGGCGGGTGTGCAGAAGGAAGTTGCGGTTCTCATCAAGGCCGACGTGCAGGGATCAGCGGAAGCGATCAAGGCAACTGTCGAAAAGCTTGCTCATGAGGAAGTCGATGTTCGCGTCCTGAATGCGACTGTCGGTCAGATCACCGAGAGTGATGTGCAGCTTGCCAAGGCATCTGATGGCGTGATCATCGCCTTCAATGTCCGCGCAACCTCGCAGGCCCGTGAAATGGCGCAGCGTGATGGTGTGGACATTCGCTACTACTCGATCATCTATCAGGTTGCTGATGACATCGAGCAGTTGGTGAAGGGCAAGGTTGCTCCGAAGCATCGCGAGAAGTTCCTTGGCTACGCCGAGATCCGTCAGGTGTTCAACATCACCAAGGTTGGCAAGGTCGCGGGTTGCTACGTCACCGAAGGCGTTGTCAAACGTGGTTGCGGTGTGCGTCTGCTGCGTGACGGTGTGGTCATCCATGAAGGTGATCTCAGCCAGCTCAAGCGCTTCAAGGACGACGTCAAGGAAGTCGCTCGTGGCTATGAGTGCGGTCTCTCCTTCGCAGGTTACAACGATCTGCGTGAGGGAGATGTGGTTGAGTGCTTCGAGATGGAACTGGTGCCAGCGTGAGCCGGGGTTCCAACCGACGTTCGGATGGAAAGGGGCCGGCGGGGAGACTCGCCGGCCTCTCCGCATCCGGTCCCTCTCAGCGGCAGCTTCGCGTCGCGGAAGAGGTTCGGCGTGTGCTGGCGGAAGTGTTCGCTCGCACTGAATTTCGTGATCCTGAACTTTCCGGTGTGACCATTACCGTCACGGAGGTGCGTATTTCTCCTGATCTGAAGCACGCTACGGCATTTGTCTCTGATCTGGGGAAGGGAGATGTTGAAAAGCTTCTTCCGGCCTTGAAGCGTGTGGCTCCTTATTTACGGACCCAATTATCGCACACACTCCGCTTGCGTATTGCTCCGGAAATCCACTTCCAGCCTGATACGGCTCTCGACTATGCAATGGAAGTCGATGCCCTGCTGCGTCGACCAGAAGTTCAGAGAGACCTGGATGAAGACGAAGAAGGCTGAACTGTTTTCTTGTGTCTGATATTTTAAAATTATAAAGCCCGGCAGCTTGGTTTGCCGGTTTTTCAATGAATTCTTATTGGGGCCTGTTGGAGTTATGTTTTTCTGAGGCTTCTGGATGTGATTAAAGGTCTGTATGGATCGCTTCATACTGACGGATGCCCAATAGGCGAAGATGGAACCGCTGTGCCTTGGCAAGAAGACGGATCGGGGCCGCAGCGGGAAGGATAATCGCCTTTTCATTGAGGTAGTCTTATGGATTGCGCGGACCAGCAGTCCATGGTGGGATTTTCCAACGTATTTCGGACACTGGAATTCGGTCTACTCGCGCTACAGCGACTGGATGGAAGCTGGGGTTTTTCAGTGGCTTTTTGAGGCTGTCTCTGACGATGCGGATATGGAATACGCGATGACGACGGCACGGTGGTGCGGGTTCATCGCCACGGCCAAGGCGCAAAAGGGGGACTCGGAACCCGACGATCGGACGTACTGTGACAGGATGGTCTACCAAAATCATCACCATGACCGACACTCTGGGTAAACTGGTCCACTTCACCCTTATCCCCGGCCAGCATTACAACACGGTTGGGGTTGCTCCCTTATTGAGCTGGCGGATTTTGGGGGCTTTCTTGCCGATAAGGCTTTCGATGTGCACTGGGTTGTGGACAGTCCCCAGTGCAAAAACCGCCTCGACAGACGCCCGTTCGATAAAGCCCTGTTCAAAGCGCGCCATCTTATCGAAAACTTCTTCTGCAAACTCAAGGAGTTCAAGCGGGTCGCCATGCGCAGCGACAAGACAGGCCATTCTCAGCCATGATCTATCTCGTTGCTGCAGTCATCAATTCACGATAATTCCCAACAGGCCCTGAAGAGAGTTGTTGGAACAGAATGTTAAATGTACCGAATTAAATGAATACGCTGAAGACAGATCGGGTTTGCCGCTATTTTTTATCAATTTAAGAAAACTTCTATATTCTTCAGGTGTAATTCAAAAGAGATTCTTTTCCTTAAGCTGTGGACACGACGTAGCTGACAGACGAAAATGACCGATCATTTTCGGAGTTCTAACGCCTGGACCTGACCAATTGGTCAGGATAGATAGTTATTCTCAATAGCATGGTTTACGTGCTGCTGACAGATTGCCTATGGAATTCTGTCTATGTGAGGTTCCGTAGGTGTCAGAACCGGATGTTGGCGATGCCTCTTTATTCCGGTACTGATGGATGCTCCCTTGGATCTACCTGTTGCGACATGATTACGCTGATTTTTGACTGATAAGGAGTATAGTAATAATAGGATAAGAGACACCTGATTTTTCGAGGTTATTATTCCCATAATTCCATTGTGCTCAAATCGCGCAGGGGAGATCCCCTATGTTTTATTGTTTTTATAAAGAGAACAAATATATCAAGTCTCTGTTCAACTCTTGACCTTGTAGCTGTGAAATTATGGCTGCCCTCTTTTGTGATAGCCTCGATAGTGTTGAAAATAACCCTCTTAACAGTCACCAACTGCTCTATGTAGTCACCACAATTGATCGATTAAACGCTATTTTAAATAGGATGGTGAATGCATATAATACTTATTTTAAGCTGTCGAAAGCTTGAAATTATTTATTTCAGAAGGTGGATTATGAGTATTGTTGTTTTGTCTTAACCCATCCAACATATCTTGATTTATATCAATTAGAGGATTTAGTGGAATATCATGCAGCATGGCACGAATACTGTACCGTGTTGACCAAATTGCTAAATTAAGAAGGTCTTTTCTCATTGTGTCTGGAATACCGTTGTCTTCAACACTGGTTTCCAAAATAATTGAAGACCATAATTTTTGATTCATACTAAGAGCATGGATGCGTTCTTTTTGATTTTGTGCGTTTTTCAAAAGAAGAATAGTTTGGCCAAAAGCCATGACTTCAATTTGTCTCGAAGTCATTTGTATTGCTGAATTTTGATTGTAGCGCTTAATGCCGTAGCTCATGAGACATACCTTTAGATAAGGAGTTCTGCTGCCAAGTGTTAACAAAATCAGGAAGAGAGACTGCTACGAGTTCTATTGCATGTTGAAGACTGCCAGGCTGAGAACGAAAGATTCTCATGGTAGGATACCACGCGGTGTCTTCCCGATCTTCTAACCATCGCCAGCAGCAATCGCTTCTTGTGATCATCCAGACAGGTTTGCCAAGGGCCCCTGCCAAATGAGCAACGGAAGTATCAACGCTGATTATTAAATCAAGATTAAAAATCAAGGCTGCCGTATCTTCCATATCGGCAACATTGTTCATGGGATCAAAAATCTCTTTTCCATGCCATTCAAGGAGTTCTTTTTGAGGGTTTCCCAATTGTAGATTTATGAAATCGATATTTTCTATATTGATAATTTTTGAAAACATATTGAGAGAGGCGGATCGGTTTCTATAATTCAGGCCATGTCTGGGGCGGTTCTCTCCCGACCATACCAGACCTACACGAATTTTCGTTTTTTCTTTGAGTATTAAAGAGAATTTATCAATATCGTTCTGTGATGGAGTGAGGTAGGGAGTAAAAGAAGGTATCTCATAACCAATCTGAGGAGCCAGAGCCAATGGCAGAGATAGAAGTGAGCAACTGAAATCATAATCTGTATTCGAAAAATCCTCACCGATAATCTTGATAGTATGAAATGATGATTGTGAAATCCTTCTTAGATTTTCAGGAATAGATAGAATGATATTGGCTCCGAGACCTTTTAGGTAGGGGATATAACGTAAAAACTGGAGCATATCGCCCAGCCCTTGTTCCCCGTAGATCAAAAGCGTTTTTCCTTTTATAGGAAAATCACCTTTCCAAGGGTTTTTGGCGTCTTCTTGCTTAAACTCTGCTGGTGCGAATTCAGCTAATTTCCAGCCTTCTTCGTATTGACCGTCTTTTAGGAGCGCATGACTCAAATTATATTGTACGGTACGAACATCTGGTCTGAGACGCAGATATTCCCGAAAAGCAGACTGCGCTTCTCGGGAACGATTCAGGGCGATTAATGCAATGCCGTATTCATTAAGCATGGATAGTGCAATATCTGGAAATTGTAATTGTGTTGCTTCGATAATATCTGCGCAAGCCTGAAAAGCGCCGATGCGGATTAAAGCCTGCGAGAGAGATGGAGCATATACAATTCCCTGACGCGATGACTTGAATAGCTGGAAGTAAACTTCACAGCCTTCCGATATAAGACCTGCTTCAAGGAGTTGTTGGGCGAGTATCCCCGTAAGTATCTCACTGTTATGATAGTTTTGTGCACGCCATTTAATGGCAGCGATAATTATTTTTGGAGATTTTGCAGCGACCATGACGGTTGCTATTTTTAAGCAAATATCCTCATTTGCAGCATTCTGTATAAATAGGATGAGTAATTCATTGAGAGCGGTATTGATCTCTCTTCCTATTTCAAGCTTGCAGAAGAGTTTCTGTATCTTCCAAGTGATATTTGTTGGTTCTAGTTCAACAGCCTGAGAGTAAGCTAAGTAGCCGTCTTCATACTCGGTTATATTTTTATATATATCTCCGAGGAGCGCATAACCATCAGCCCAGTCAGGATGTTTGCGAAGGTTTATTTTTATTTCTTCTATGGTTTTTGTGTAATTATTGTTTTCAGCTGCTTTCTTTAGCTTGTTTCCAATTTTTTTTATTTCTTTAGCAGTTAAAATATTTGTCATAATATGTACCCATATAAAAATAGGGAGGCAAAAGCCTCCCCATTCCCGATCTTAGCGGAAAAGGCTAAGAATGTTCTGAGACGAAGATTTCGCAACGCTCAGAGAAGAAATTGCCAACTGCTGCTTCGTCTGCAGAGACGTAAGCTTCGCGCTTTCTGCAGCCATATCAGCATCTGTCAGTGCACCCACGCCCGAGGTTAGGGAGTCCGACAGGTTGGAAGAGTAAGAAGACATGCCATCAACAACTTTGGCATTTGTTGCCAGCGTTGAGGCTGCATCTGTCATTGCAGTGATTGCATTCTGAACGATCAGGATCAGTGCCGGCAGACTTGTGCCCGAAAGAGATGTGGCCGTACCTGTGCCGGATACGAAAGCATTGATACCGGTACCGGAGCCGCCGACGAAAGATTCGCCTGCAGTCATTTTGCTGGAAAGACCGAGCACATCCGTCAGCGTGGTTGTGTCTGAGCTGGCAGTGCCGACCAACGTCTTGATGACAGAACCTACACCTGCAGTCCCGTTTGTGACGTTAGTGATGGTGTTGGTTGAACCCTGGAGACTGGTGACATAAATCATGCTGCTGGCAGTGACCGGGCCTGATGTGCCGGTGCCGCCGTTGGCATTGTTCGAATCAGACTGGGTTGTCAGCAGGTTAACGCCATTGACGGTTGCGTTTCGTGCAAACGTATTGATCTGATCGAGGTAGCCATTGATTTCGTCAGATGTCTGCGTCAGGGCTGTCGGGTCACCCTGATTGTCACCAAGACCGGTGACGGCAGTCTGCAGAAGCTGCAGTGTGCTGAGAATGTTGCTGACAGCCGAAGCCGTGGTGCTCAGCGTGCTCGCAGCAAAAGACAGGCCATCAGACACCGCGGAAAGACCCGCAATGTTGCCGTTCATCTGCTGTGCAATGGCGTAAGTGGCCGGGCCGTCTTTGGCTGTGGCGACTTTCTGGCCGGTTGAAACCGTGTTCTCGGTGGCATCCAGCGAAGAGGTCGTTGCATTGAGGCTCTCAAGAGCGACCATTGCTGAATTGTTGGTATTGATCGAAAGTGACATGTGGATTTTCTCCGTTTGGTTTACTGCATTTTTTTGCAGTGGTTCTATAAAATTATAAAAATCCTAATTTTGAGTTAACCTGCTTCTGATTCGTTCGGACCATCCGGTGCGACGGTCGCCTGGCCGATCACGGCGTCTTCATGGCGGATGATTCTGCGGGCGATTTTCAGCGCCTGATAAAAATTACCTCCAGAAGCGGCCTTCATGGCTTCGCTGAGGATCAGTCGCGCCGATACAGACGTGGTTTCCTGCATGAAGGTGGTGATGTGATATGTCGCTTCGGCAAGAGCCGTCATTTTTTCTTCCGGAGTGCCGACATAGGCTGTCTGCAACGCGTAATAGATGAGGCGTGCCGGGCTCGTGGCTTCTTCCGGAGGCATGATCTGACGTCCGAACAGAAAATTCGCCCGGTTTGTCAGCCGGATCTGTGCGGCCGTGAGAAAGTGGATGCCTGCACCGTTGAGGATCATCCGGTCGCCGGCTTCAAGTCTGATACCTAACCCTGCCATTTTAAGCCCTTTTCATTGCGTGTTTCGCGATGAAGGCAGGGTGGCATCGAATTATGTATAAATAGTTATCCAGGAATAAATGTCGTTACCCAATAAGGGTTTGGTAAAGTTTTACCCAAGACCGCTTCTGGCAATTACTCGATTTTCTGGCTGCGCTCCACCCACTCGCCACAGGCATCTTTCAGCGCGGCGATGAATCGTCCGACAAGAGGAGCCGGACGTCCTTTCAGCACGGCAATGGCCAAAGTGGCGCTTGGAGCGGGTTCCTCAATGCGATGGAATGTGACGCCGCCTGCGTGAATCTGAGACAAGGACTGGGGCACGACTGAAACACCCAGTCCAGCAGCGACCAGAGGAACTGTAGCCGCAATCTGTGGAGCCTGCTGACCCATGCGGGGCGTAAAACCGGCGTGCTGGCAGGCAGACAGAATGGCGTCATGAAAACCCGGCCCCAGTTCTCTGGGGAAAATGATCAGCGGTTCATGTGCGAGCATTTCCAGTCGGATGGCGCCGCTGCCTTCATAGGCATGGCCACTCGGGAGGGCGGCCACGGTCGGCTCATCAAGCAGCGGATAGACAGCCAGTTCGCGGTCATCCGTGACAGGAGGGCGCACGATCGCCACATCGACGCGACGGTCATGCAATGCCTCGGACAGGGCAGGGGTGTTGCTTTCCTCGAACGAGACGACAACTTCTGGCCACGCTTCACGAAAGCGCCGGATGGTCTGGGGGATAATCGGGAGAAGTGAGACCGCGCCAGCCAGCCCAACCCGGAGATGGCCCCGCTCACCGCGGGCGAGACCTTGTGCAAAGCCGAGAAAATCCTCTTCCATCGCAAGGATGGCTTTTGCCTGTCCGATCAGGGCGGCTCCGATATCGGTCAGTTCAACGCCGCGTGTGAGGCGATGAAATAAGGTCACACCAAGGGCGCGTTCAAACTGTTTGATCTGCTGACTTAAAGGGGGCTGTTCCATGCCGATGGCCAGTGCCGCCTTGGTGAAGCTGCCGTGTTCGGCAACGGCCACGAAGTATCGTAGCTGCCTCAACTCCATGATGCGTCTCCCTGCCAGTCAGGCGGGATCAGTAGCACAGATCGTTCTTTAGGAAGGTATTTCGGGTAAAATCCGCGATGATCCTGAGGAAAACGGCAATCTGATTGACAATGAGGCTAATTTCACTTAGGCCGCACTCCATTGCCGGGAAAGTGGACGGACCGGCTGGCCGATGGGGTGTATGCTCCCCCGGGCCAGTAATACGGGACGCGCCCGCTTCAGTCTGTTCCGGACTGGGGACTATCGGCGTCACAAGCCATATCAGGCCGCAAGGTCGGGTGTGGCTGTTTTATGAAAGTAGAGCGCGCCCATGAGCAAGCGCCTTGAGAGCAAGTACAAGATTAATCGCCGCCTTGGCGTAAACCTGTGGGGCCGCGCCAAGTCGCCGGTCAACAAGCGGGAATACGGTCCGGGTCAGCATGGCCAGCGTCGTAAGGGCAAGCCTTCCGACTTCTCCGTCCAGCTGATGGCGAAGCAGAAGCTGAAGGGTTACTACGGTAACATCAGCGAGAAGCAGTTCCGTAAATACTACGAAGAGGCTGTTCGTCGTAAGGGCGATACCTCCGAGAACCTGATCGGTCTGCTGGAGCGTCGTCTGGACGCCGTTGTTTACCGTCTGAAGTTCGCAGTAACGCCGTTTGCTGCACGTCAGTTCGTGAACCACGGTCATGTGCTGGTTAACGGCAAGAAAGTGAACATCCCGTCCTACCTCGTTCGCGAAGGTGACGTGATCGAAGTTCGCGAAAAGTCCAAGCAGCTTGCCGCTGTTCTGGATGCCTCGCAGAGCGGCGAGCGCGATGTTCCGGAATACATGGAAGTGGACCACCGTCAGATGAAGGGCTCGTTCCTGCGCGCTCCGAAGCTGTCCGATGTGCCATATCCGGTGCAGATGGAACCGAACCTGGTGGTCGAGTTCTACTCTCGCTGATTTCAGGACGCTCTGGCTCTTGCGGGCCAGGTGCTTTTTCAGACGCCGGGCGGAGACACTCTCTGTCCGGCGTTCCTGTTTTTTCTCCCCCAGTCCAGAGCCTCTCTCGCCATGACAGACATCAATGACGGCCCCGCGCCCCAGTCTTCTCTTGCCGGAGCCATCAGTCGGCGACGTACCTTTGCCATCATTTCCCATCCTGACGCCGGTAAGACGACGCTGACAGAACGGATTCTCCGAGCGGGCGGAGCCATCCAGATGGCGGGTAACGTCAGGGCGAAAGGGGAGAGGCGTCGGACGCGTTCTGACTGGATGGGCATTGAGCGTGATCGTGGCATTTCTGTCGTCACGTCCGTGATGACCTTTGAATATGGTGGCTGCGTTTTCAACCTGCTGGACACGCCGGGCCATGAAGACTTCTCGGAAGACACCTACCGGACGCTGACCGCCGTTGATTCCGCCGTGATGGTGATCGATGCCGCCAAGGGTATTGAGGACCGGACACGCAAGCTGTTCGAGATCTGCCGTCTCCGCGACATTCCCATCGTCACGTTCATCAACAAGATGGACCGTGAGTCGCGTGACCCGTTCGAGATACTGGACGAAATTTCTTCCTCGCTGGCGCTCGATACGACCCCACTGACATGGCCGATTGGTCGGGCCGCGACCTTTATCGGCACGTATGACATCCGAAATGGCGAGGTCCACACGACGGTGCCGGTCGAGGAGAGCGATCCGCGTATGGTGCAGGTGCGGGAAGAGCTTGAGCTTGTCGAGGCCGCTCTTCCTGAATTTGACCGTGAGTCGTTTGATGAAGGTCATCTGACACCAGTGTTCTTCGGTAGCGCCATGAAAGAGATTGGCGTCACCGATCTGCTGGATGCGCTGGTCGCCTTTGGCCCAGCGCCGCGTGCCCAGAACACGGAAAACCGCACGGTCACGGCGGACGAGGCGCAGATGACGGCGCTGGTGTTCAAGATTCAGGCGAACATGGACCCGAATCACCGGGATCGCATCGCTTTCGCCCGTGTCTGTTCAGGCAAACTGACCCGCGGGATGCGGCTGCTGAATACGCGCACGGGCAAGAGCTTCGTGCTGCATACGCCGCAGTTCTTCTTCGCCCGTGATCGTCAGTTGGCTGAAGAGGCGTTTGCTGGCGATGTGGTAGGTATTCCCAACCATGGCACCCTGCGGATAGGCGACACGCTGACGGAAGGGGAGTCCATCCGCTTTACGGGCGTTCCGTATTTCGCACCGGAAATTCTGCGTCGTGTGCGGCTGGATGACGCGATGAAGGCCAAGAAGCTGCGGCAGGCCCTGAGCGAGCTTGCCGAAGAAGGTGTCGTGCAGCTTTTCAGGCCGCAGGATGGCGCTCAGCCTATCGTTGGTGTGGTCGGAACGCTTCAGCTGGACGTGCTTCAGGAGCGCCTGAAAGGCGAATACGGTGTGGCCATCGGGTTCGATTCCACGCCGTTCTCACTGGCTCGCTGGGTGACAGGTGACCGGACGAAACTTGAGACGTTCATGATGGCGAACCGCTCTTCGATGGCGGATGATCTGGATGGCGATCCGGTGTTTCTGGCCAGCTCAGGCTTCATGATGCGGCGCACTGAGGAAATGAACCCGGATCTGTCGTTCCATGACGTCAAGCAGATCGGTATCGAAATCGGATAAGTCCGACGGGCAGCGCTCTTTCGTCAGTTTCAGTCATGATTGCTGAAGGAAGGGTGCTGGCGCGTGCAGGATATATCTTCCTGTTGTGGGCATAGCGAAACTCTTGGAGCCTTGTCCGCAGAGGAGGACCTTCAGAATCTGATAGGCTGGACGGGCCGCCTGACGTCTCCGGTCAGCAGGCAGGACTGCAAGCGGGACGGGGAGGAGATGATCGCTCTTTGGTCTGAAATCGGCTGATCTGTATCAGGGAAGACAGCTGCTTCTGCAGTCTTCTATCAGCGTATTAGACGAGACCGTGTTCTGGTTTTTATTGTTCATTATATTGAACACGATCCCGTATCTCGGATATATCCGATTCTTGAGAGCGACGTCAAGGACACTCATGGGTGATAATGATGAAAGAGAGTGAGTCGGTTCCGGCTCTCAGGCGTGCAGTGAAAATTCTGGACCTTGTCAGCACGCAGGATACGCCCCCCAATGCCGCGGCGATCGCCCGTCTCCTCGATCTTCCCCGCAGTTCGGCGCATGGGCTGGTGACAGTGATGGCCGAACTGGGGCTTCTGGAAACCACCGGAGGATCGGGTGGAGGGGGTTTCCGGCTTGGCTCCAGATTGCTCGACTGGGCGGTGCAGGTCAGTCCCAGACAGGATCTGCTGAATGCGTTTCATCAACTGATTGGTGAAAGGCCGGAACTGGGTGCCTACACTGTCAGTCTGAGCGCGCTGGAAGGTGAGGACGTCGTGTATGTCGCCAGCCGTGCAAACGAGAAGGGATTTGGCATCCATTACAATGTCGGGCTTCGTCTGCCTGCCATGTACACCGCAACGGGCATGGCCCAGCTTGGGGCGATGGAGGGAGCCGCACTGAGAAAATGGCTCACGCTTTACCCGATGTCGTCCTGGCCTGCCCCTCCAACCACGACGGGTGCCTCCGCTCCTGTCGCCGTGATGGACGAAATCGCCGGGGTGCGGCGTCGGGGATATGCGGTGGATGACGAGCAGGTGCAGGTGGGCGTCTGGTGCTTTGCCGCACCGGTCCATGATCTTGCCGGGAACGTCGTGGCGGGCTTGGGGATCAGTCAGCCCAAACCGAAAGATACCCTGAAACAGGCAGAGGCGATGGGACGGCTTGTGGTCTCGATTGCCCAGACCCTGTCAGGGCGGCTGGGATACCGTGGACGCTGGGGCGGACTTGGCGAATGAAAGATTCTGGTTTTATGTAAAGGAAAGTTTTCCATCACAGCACTCGGTGAACAGTTTGAGCGACAATCATCCCCGAACCGGCAGCCTTTTCCTGCGCAACAGGATGACGGCGAGACGATTGCTGCTGTCCGCGTGCTGTCTGTGTTTTCTGGTCGGTGGCTCTGCCCGTGCGCAGGAGGCATCGCAAGCCAGTTCTCCCGCTGCTAATAGCGCAATCCACATCAAATATACGATTTATACGCATTGGTTTCCGGTGATGAAGCTGGAGACCAGCTTTCTGCTCGAACAGACACATTATAACGTTGCCATGCAGGCGCGGGCCGAAGGACTGCTCAGTATCTTCACCAGACTGCGTATCCAGTCTGTCGCGACCGGTGCCATTCAGAACGATGTCGTGCTGCCGTCCCGCTATGACAGTCAGGGACTGAGTCGATCGGCCCAGCGTCACGTTGTTCTTGATTATCCGCAGGGCCAGCCTGTTGTCACTTTGCTGGAGCCGACAGAGACGGATCGCGAGCCGGTACCAGATGAACTGCGACAGCGCGGAACGGATATTCTGACCACCATGGCGAAGGTCATTCTGACGGTTCGGAAGACGGGCCTTTGTGATGGCACCTATGATGTGTTCGACGGGATCAGGGTGTCACACTTCACGCTGAAGACGACGGGACAGGACATGAAACCCGACGTCTTTGAGGACCGAAAGGTTCCGGCGATGCGCTGCGAATTTTCCGGATATCAGACCGCAGGCTTCATCAAGGGGCATCAGGCGAAAGCCTTGCGCGAACCTCATGGTGGAACAGTGTGGTTCATCAATGTGGACGGGTATGGGCCGGTGCCGGTGCGAACGGAAATCGATCATCCCAAGGTGGGGCATCTGACCGTCAAGCTGGATAAGCTTGAAAAAGGCGCAGGCTGAAAACTGTGACGTCCTGCGCCAGATGTTTGATCTGACGCAGGTGCCGAAGGTTTTGAGCCTTAACGCGGACCGTTTTCCAGAAAATCAGCCGCTTCCTGAACAACGTCGGCCAGTACGCCGGAGGCGAACGGTGAGACAAGCCCGGCCCTGGCGATCAGTCCGGTGAACGGGGCTGATCCTCCCTGCGCGCACAGCCCTTCATAGGCTTTCATCGCTGCCGGCTCGTCGCGCCGGGACTGAAGCCAGAGCTGCATCGCGCAGCAGAGCGCAAGCGTATAGTCGATGTAATAGAACGGGTTGCGGTAGATATGCCCCTGCGCCTGCCAGCGTCCGCCGTGCGCCGGATAGGACAGGTCGCCGTAGTCACGCCACGGCATGTAATGGCGCTCCAGACGCCGCCATGTTTCGTGACGCTCCTGCGCTGTCATGGTCGGGTTGGCATATACTTCATGCTGGAAGTGATCGACGCACACGCCATAGGGCAGGAAGCTCAGCGAGCCGATCAGATGCATCCGACGGAAACGGTCGGCAGCGCCATCTTCAACCATTAGCTCCATGTGCGGCCATGTCAGAAACTCCAGCCCCATGGAGTCGATTTCCGCCGCTTCCATGGTCGGCCACAATTCGTCGATGGTCGGCAGATCGCGGCTGCGCCAGTTCTGGTAGGCGTGTCCCATCTCATGGGTGAAGACATTGATATCGCCATGCGTGCCGTTGAAATTGGCGAAGATGAACGGCATCCCGACATCAGGGAAAGCGGTGCAGAAACCGCCGCCAGCCTTGCCGTCCCGGTTCTTGAGATCGACGTAACCACCCGACACCATGCTCTTGAAGAACGGTCCGAGATCACCTGACATGCGGTCGAACATGGTCTGGGCGCGCTCGATGAGCAGGTCATAATCTCCGGCGGGCTTCGGGTTGCCTCTGGGGTCGACGAAGCTCTCGTCCCAGTAGTTCAGGGTGGGCCAGCCCATTTCTTCGCGGCGTTGTTCCAGCAGCGACGCGACCAGCGGTGTGACGTGGGTGACGACTTCTTCGCGGAAACGGGCGACTTCTTCCGGGCTGTAATCGACGCGGCGCAGGCGACGGTAGCCAAGCGGCGTATAGGTCTCGAAGCCAAGCGTGCGGGCCATGTCCGTGCGCAGCTCGACCAGTCGCCCGAAGAGCGTGTCGAGCGTCTCTCCATGTTCGGCGAAGAACGCCCATCTCGCCTGCTCGGCGGCGTGGCGTATGGCGCGATCAGGATGCTCCATCCAGGGCGCAAGACCGGACAGGTTGACGGTTTGACCTTCGATTTCGATTCGGGCCGAGGCGAGCAGGGCAGTGTATTCGCTTGTCAGACGCGCTTCTTCTTCGAGCGCGTTTTCGATCCGTGGGTCGAATGTCGTGATGTCGCTTTTCCAGAGGGCGATGACGTGTGGACCGACAATGGCGGCTGTCGCGTCATGGAACTGTTCGGAGAGGAAACGCTTTTTCAGTGTGACTTCGTGCGCCGTCGCCTTGGGTGTCAGGCGATCCGCGTAATCGCGATCCTGCTTTGCTTCTTCGCTTGTCGTATCCTGAGCAAAACGCAGATAGACAAGCGCCGCCCAGCTTTCAAAGCTGCGGCGCTCACGGTCGAAGCGTGATAGAGCGCCCTTGAGGTCATTTCTATCAAGAAGGACAGTTACAGAACCAAAACCTTCTGCGAGGCTGGCTTCTGTTGGGCGGGGGAAAGACAGGGATGCGAAGCTTTGGGTCATGGTGTAATCGTGCATGGATGAAGACCTGACGTCCATCCTGATTTTTATTGGCTATTGATGTGATCGTTTACGTTCTCTTTTAATATCTTTTGTCTAAAAAATATTTGCGGTGATGCCAATCAGGACGGGATGTTCGTCTCTGAAGGAAAGCCCGTGCAGAAATGATAAGGCCGAGAGGCGGGCGTACATGAATACGATTTTATCCGCAGCAGAGTACAGCAAGATCAGGAACAGTCTATGGACACCGCCTGACCCGGCTTTGACCACTGCATATGCGCAACAGTTTCGGTCAGCCCGGCCTTACCCGCATCTTGTGATGGATCGCCTGTTTGATCCGGCTCATCTGTCAGCCGTTCTGAAGGAAAGTCCGGATATCCGGCATGAAGCGTGGGAGCCGCATTATACGCGCCTGCAGAGCAAGAGAATTCTGAATAACCTTGAAGATATGCCGCCTGCGATGCTGGCTTATTTCGAGACCCTTCATTCCGCCGCCTTTGTCTCTTTTCTTGAAACGCTGACCGGCCTTTCCGGCCTTCAGCCTGACCTGACGCTGTTTGGTGGCGGCCTTCATGAAGCTCGACACGACGGGCATTTCGAAATTCACGTTGATTTTCAGAAGCATCCGGACACCAAACTGCGGAATGTGTTGGTGGTGATTACCTATCTCAACGAAGGATGGCGGGAAGGAGATGGGGGAGAACTGGAACTCTGGGACGCTTTTGCCTGTCGGCCGGAGGTGCAGGTTGCTCCCCTGTTTGGTCGCACGCTGATCATGGAACAGTCAGAAATCGCGCTTCACGGTTATCCCCGTCCGCTGATCACCGGATCACGACGCGCTTTGATCACGTATTTTTACAAACACGATCTGCAGGTGTTTGAACGACAGTTCGAAAGCACATATTATCTGCGGCGACCGGGCCTGCCTGCGGATCGACGGTTACAGATGGCGCTCCGTGATTATCTGCCGAAGCCTGCCGTGTCGGCGCTCCGTCGTCTTCGCTCACACCTTGTCTACCGCAAGTTGAAATAACAGGAATATTGTCTCAGGGCGTATGCTGTCAGCAACTCGTCAGGAGAAGGGGGCTTGTCAAACAAGGCTTGGTCGGGTCGTTATGGGCAGCCTGAGCAGGGCTGATTACGTCGTCATTGGCGGGGCACAGAGAGTAGCCCGCTGTCGTTGCTCTATCGCCATTTCAGAATATTGGGCTTATAAAAGATTATTCCCTTGAGCAGAGGGTCATGTGACGACCTTTTGTCAGGATGTTGCCGGTCGGACTTCCTGAGCCGACGCCGATAAAAGGCGTTCGCGGCATACCAATTTCCTAAAACTGAACGAGGCCGTTTCGCGG
The DNA here is from genome assembly GCF_000193495.2 of Acetobacter aceti NBRC 14818. NCBI lineage: Bacteria > Pseudomonadati > Pseudomonadota > Alphaproteobacteria > Acetobacterales > Acetobacteraceae > Acetobacter > Acetobacter aceti. The sequence goes on from NZ_AP023410.1 coordinate 3,567,264, forward strand.
TCCGGCATGCTTTCGCTCAAAATGGGCAATCTCCCGCTTTGAGCGTGATCAGCTGTTTTATCAAAGGATCTCTCCGTGATGACCGACAGCTGCAAGGTCCTGATGATCTTTCCGCTTTTTAACGCCGGTTCATTCTGGAATTACAAGGAAGCCTGTGATCTGGCTGGCGCCCGCTATCCGGCAGCGCCGCTTGGGCTGATCACCGTCGCGGCATTGCTCCCGAAAAATTGGGAGATCAGACTGATCAATCGTAATACCGAGCTCCTGACGGATGCGGATTTCGCCTGGGCCGACATGGTGATGACCGGAGGGATGCTCCCCCAGCGAAACGACGCCGTGCAGATCATCGAGAAATGTCGCGCCGGTGGAAAACCGGTGGTGGTGGGCGGCCCGGATGTTACATCCAGCCCGGATATCTATGCCGCCGCGAACTTTCAGGTTCTCGGAGAAGCCGAGGAGATTATGGTCGACTTCATCGCGGCATGGCGGAGTGGTCTCAGACAGGGCGTTTTCAAGGCCCCTATGGGCAAGACGGATGTGACCCTGAGTCCGCTGCCGCGTTTTGATCTGCTGAAGCTGGATCAGTATCTGCATGTCGGGGTTCAGTTCTCGCGCGGCTGCCCGTTCAGCTGCGAATTCTGCGACATTATCGAACTGTATGGCCGGGTGCCGCGCACCAAGACGAATGAACAGGTTCTGGCCGAGCTGGATGCTCTGTATGCGCTCGGTTATCGCGGGCATGTCGATTTTGTCGATGACAATCTGATCGGCAACAAAAAGGCGCTGAGGAAATTTCTGCCTGATCTGAAGCGCTGGCAGGACGAAAAACGCTTTCCGTTCGAGTTCTCGACCGAAGCGTCGATCAATCTCGCCGACGATCCCGATCTGCTGGAAGACCTGGCCGAAAGCAATTTCTTCGCTGTCTTTGTCGGAATCGAAAGTCCCGACACAGACACGCTGGTCATGACGCAGAAAAAGCAGAATACCCGCCGCAGTCTGCAACAGAGCATCGCCACGATTCACAGAGCCGGGATTTTCGTGAACGCGGGTTTCATTGTCGGTTTCGACAGTGAGAAGGGCAGCGTTGCGGCTGGCATGATCGACTGTATCGAAGACACGGCGATCCCGGTCTGCATGGTCGGCCTGCTTTATGCGCTGCCAACGACCCAGCTCACGCGTCGTCTGCTGGATGAAGGACGGCTCTTCTCAGACGACGGACAGCCGCAATCCGGGGATCAGTGTACCGCAGGGTTGAACTTCGAGACAAAACGGCCTCGTCGGGATGTGCTTGATGATTACAGGACGGTGCTAAAGGCAATTTACGAACCGGCTGCTTATTTCGATCGTGTCCGCAGGCTGGGCCGGATGCTCGGTCGCAAGCGTACTCACCGGATGATACGGGGTGATCTTCGCAGCTTCGTTCGCCTGCTCTTCCGCATTAATCGCGCCGGACCGGGAACAGGACGGCAGTTCTGGCGTATGTTACTGGACTGTGCCCTGCATAACCCAAAAGCGTTGCCCTATGTGGTCATGACAAGCGCTCTCTATCTGCATCTCGGCCCGTTCTCACGGCAGGTCATTGGCGATATTGACCGGGAAATCATCAATATTGATCAAGGACGTTGGCAGACTCCGCCACTTCAGCAGAAGCCTGACGAGTTGGAGCTTCTGCCCGCCGCCTGATTTATGGTCCGGATTCTATTCTTCGGATAGCTATCGGGGTAGGCAAACGCCCGTCTGGCACATCGCCATCCTGAAAACGGACCGTCTGCCTATCCCGCACGGCATCTGCCATTATTTCAACGTGCGGATAAATCCTTCTATACGGGCGCATGCCTCTTTCAGTGCTGCATCCGTCGTTGCGCAGGACAGCCGCAAATAAGGCGCAAGCCCGAACGCGCTGCCCGGTACAGTAGCGACATGAGCCTCTTCCAATAACGCCATGGCGAAATCAGTATCCGTGTCCAGTCTGCGTCCTCCGGCAGTGACGCGACCAAGGCACCCGGCAATACCCGGATAAACATAGAAAGCGCCCGCAGGATTGGCGCAGGTCAGGCCGGGAATGTTGCGCAAAGCAGCGACCATCAGATTACGGCGGCGTTCGTAAGTGACGACCATGTCCCGGATCAGGTCTGGCGGGCTGTCCAGCGCCGCGGCTGCTGCGGCCTGAGCGACCGTGCAGACGCCTGATGTCGCGTTGCTCTGGACGCTGCGCATCGCGGCAATCAGACGCTTGGGACCGCCAGCATAACCCACGCGCCAGCCGGTCATGGCGTAAGCCTTGGCGACGCCATTCATGGTGACGATGCGGTCTTTCAGATCCGGCGCAATCGCGGCGAAAGAGGTGAAACGATTATTGTCGAAGACGAGATGTTCATAGATCTCGTCAGAGAGAATCCAGACATTCGGATAAGCACGGAGAACTTCGGCAATGCCGCGCAGGTCGTCCTCCGAGCATAGCCCGCCTGTCGGATTGTTCGGGAAGCTCAGCACCAGCCATTTGGTGCGTGGCGTCATGACGGCGGCGAGACGTTCGGGTTTCAGGCTGAAGCCATCGGCTTCGTCGCAGACCGGATGGACCGGTACGCCGCCGAACATTCTGGCGATCAGGGGATAGCTCACCCAGTAAGGGGCAGGGACCACGACCTCGTCACCGGGATTGATCGTCGCCATGAAGGCGTTGAAGATCACCTGCTTGCCGCCGTTCGAGACCATCAACTCGTCGGCAGCAAAGTCCAGACCGTTTTCACGGCTGAACTTGCGGGCGACTGCTGCTTTCAGTTCCGGCGTGCCATCCACTGGCGGATATTTCGTCTTGCCTGCGAGCGCTGCCTGATGCGCTGCTTCAATCGCAACGGCAGGTGTCGGAAAATCAGGCTCGCCAAGGGCCAGCGAAATGACCTCGTGTCCCTCGGCTCTCAGTTCTCTGGCCCTCCGCGCCATTTCGATGGTCGCGGGAGCGGGAAGTCCTTCAAGACGATGGGCGAGCGTTGGCCCCGTGGCGGTAGCGGTCATGGCGAGCCTGTCTCCCTTTAGCTCAGGCTGGCGCAGAAGCGCTGGATGCGGGTACAGGCTTCACGCAGGCTTTCCGTATCCGTCGCATAGGACACACGGAAATGTCCGGCGAACATAAACGCGGAACCATGCACGGCGGCGACGCCTTCTTCGTCGAGCAGAGCCGTCACAAACGCCTCGTCCCTGTCGATGATCACGCCCTTCTGGGTGCGCTTGCCGAGGCAGCCGCTCATCGACGGGAAGACATAAAACGCGCCTTCCGGACGACCGCAGGTAATTCCGGAAGCCTGATTGAGCATCGACACGACCAGATCACGGCGCTCGCGATAGGTCTCGCACATCGTAGCAATGAAGTCCTGCGGACCACTGACAGCTTCAAGTGCTGCGGCCTGTGCGATGGAGCAGGGGTTGGACGTGGACTGTCCCTGCAGCTTGTTCATCGCCTTGGTCAACTCCAGCGGTGCGCCGGAGAAACCAATGCGCCAGCCGGTCATGGCGTAGGCTTTGGACACGCCGTTCATGGTGACGGTGCGGTCGCGCAGACGCGGTTCCACCTGCACAATGGTAGCGGGCTTGAAGCCGTCATAGACCAGCTTGTCATAGATATCGTCAGTGAAAACCCAGACATGCGGGTGCTTCAGCAGCACGTCGCATAGGGGACGCAGATCTTCAGCCGAATAGGTCGCACCCGTCGGGTTGCAGGGCGAGTTCAGGAAGAACCATTTGGTCTTCGGCGTGATGGCCGCTTCGAGATCCTCAGCGGTCAGTTTGAAGCCGTTCTCCGCACGACACGGAACGATCACCGGGATACCGTCAGCCAGCGCCACGATGTCGGGATAGGACACCCAGCACGGGGCGGGAATGATCGCCTCGTCACCTTTATTGATGGTGGCGACCATGGCGTTATAGATCACCTGCTTGCCACCGGTGGAAACGATGATTTCCTCAGGCTTGTAGTCCAGTCCGGAGTCCAGCCGAAAGCGCTCGGCGACGGCGGCGCGGAGGGCAGGGGTACCCGCGACGTCCGTGTATTTCGTCTGGCCGGTTTCGATTGCCTTGATCGCCGCCGCCTTGATGCTGGCGGGGGTGTCGAAATCAGGCTCGCCAGCGGAGAGGCTGATAATGTCCCGACCTTCCGCCTTGAGAGCGCGCGCTTTTGCCGAGATGGCAATGGTCTGGCTCGGGCTGATCTTGTTCAGGCGGTCGGCAATGAAGGACATAGGTTTTGATCCTGGGAAATGAAGTCCGGGGTTCTTGCGGCTCCGGTGGTCGGCCCCACGCCGACGGCGCGGCACGATAGAGGTTTTTTCCGCAATGAGGAACCGGTTCCTGTGAGGGCCGTGATGTAGCGGCCAGCGGGAAACACGTCGTCAGGATTCAATAAACGCCAGAAAACCGGTGCTGCTGGGCAACGCCGGTCTCCGGTTCTTATGAAAAACACAGTCAGATCACGGAATCATGACCCACTGTAATGATGCTGAAAGATCAGACCGTGGCCGGACGATGATCCCACGCATTGCCTACCGGCCACGCGGCCTGTGCATAGACCTGACCATAACCGTGAACTTCCGACAGGAAGGTGCGGTCACCGTCGAGTTCGATCTTCACGGTTGGTGAAAGGGTCGCACCAATCCGGAAGTTTTCCGGGTTGTTGGGATCTTCACCCGGAGCCGGGAGTGTATCGATGAAGGCCTGCACGTAACCATCCGGGTCCACAAAGTGGGAATAGGTTTCGTAAGGCGCGCTGGACGGATTGCCCAGAACCAGACCGGAAGAGTTCAGCGGCTTGTAGGGACCGAAAAGACCGTTTTCGGAAACAAAGCCGTAAACACCGTCTGGACCGGACAGACCACCGCTGTAGGTGCTGTGATGGCTGATCGTGAACAGATACGTCAGGTTGTCACGGAACACGATATGCGGCCGCTCCATCTGATCGTTCACGCCCAGAGCCGTGACCAGTGGGTCAAGCTGTGTCCAGCGTGCGGTTGAAAAGTCGCCGCTCTTGTATGCGCCGTCATCCAGCACCGCGATGCCGATGGAGGCAGCGCCATACTGTGCGCCGGCATCGACAGCAAAACCGGGAGGCAGAACGCCCTGTTCCTCGCTGCCAATTGTAAACTCGCCACGCATACCGGCGACATTGCTTTCATAGAGGCAATAGACGCGGCCATCGGCCGGATTTACGAACGGATGCGGGTCGCGGAAGTCAAAATATTCGTCCTGCTGGGAATTGGCGTTGTGAATGCCGTCAGCCGAGAACATTTCTGTTGTGGTCTTGAAGCCTCCGAACCAGACACCGTTTGCGTCAGCGAAGATCTGACCGGTGGAAACGGACGGAACGGACTGGTTGATCGGGGAATCCGCTTCGGATGTATAGAACATGTCGACGACATTGCCCGTGCCTTCGCGCATGACCAGTCCACCGGACCATTCATGCGGACGGAGATCGGCGGAGGTGTTCAGAAGACGGCCGCCCCACTGCCAGTCAGCGCCATTACCTGTGCGGGAATACCAGTAACCGATATAGGCGCGGTCGTTGCGGGAATGCCATTCGTCATAAATGTCATCATTGTTCAGGTCGATCTTGTCGACCGCGAGCGACCAGATAACGTGCCACCCCTTAAATGTGACGGTCTGGCCGTGAATGTTGCGAAGTGCGCCCGTGTCCCAGATCATCACCGACTCATCCATTGTCGGGAAGTTCTGGGCAATTACGGGCATGGTTGTAGTCGGATCGTCAGCGTGTACCTTGAGGGCGTCTGCAATAGTCCAACGTGACGTGTAGGAAGTCATTTAACTCTTAAATCTCCGGATTAAATCATGTCGGGTTACGACACGGCGGAGAATGACTGTCCTTACGCACAGCTCCAGTTTTTCTGTGTAACAGGACGCAGATCCTCAGAGCGTAACGCCCGCCGCCTTGCGCACTTCTTCCGGACTCATGCCGCTTTCCCGCATGGCTTTGATCGACAGGGCCCCGTCGCGTTTGGAGAGTTTTTTGCCTGCCGAATCTATCAGTAACGGATGAAAGGCATAAACAGGCTCAGGCCATTTCATCAGCTCCTGCAACAGACGATGAACGGCCGTGACATCCCGGAGTTCTTCTCCACGAGTCACCAGAGTTACGCCCTGAGCCGCATCATCATGGGTGACGCAGAGATGATAAGAGGCGGGCGTATCCTTGCGCGCCAGCACGACGTCTCCGAACAGACCGGGATGACAGACAACAGGTCCGCGATTGAGCTCCTGATAGGTGAGGGCCGGGGTGCTCAACCTGTCCAGTGCTTTCTGCGCGTCCAGCCGAAGCGCGTAGGGCTCTCCGGCGACAATCCTCTGCGCGCGTTCGGCTTCATCCAGATGGCGGCAGGTTCCGGGGTAAAGCAGGCTGCCGTCCGGGGCATGATGGGGAGCGGAAAAAGCCGCTGCCGCTTCCCGCGCCACATCTGCCCGTGAGCAGAAGCAGGGATAGATCAATCCCTCATGCCTGAGAGCATCAAGGGTTTGTTGATAGAGTGGAAACCGTTCCGATTGCCGTAGCACGCCTGCTTCCCAGCGCAGCCCCGTCCACGTCAGATCGTCGAGAGCTTCCCGAATGAAGACCTCACGGCAGCGCACGGTGTCGATATCCTCGATACGCAGCAGGAACCGGCCGCCATGATCCGCGTGCCGTCGGGCAAAAAAAGCAGCGGCGATGTGACCGAGATGCAGGGGGCCGGTAGGACTGGGCGCAAAGCGTGTAACCCAATGGTCCTGCATGCAAAAAAGGGAAAGTGTCATGCTTAGGCGCTCAACGGAAAGCTGTCGTCACGACCGGCTGTCACAGAAACCTCATGTCTTGCGGCGCGAACTTTCCTTGCAGTCTGAAAAAAGCTGCGCTTATACTTTAATAACACTTCTCGACGACGCGTGACCCTTTGGTGTGCAGTTTCGAGTTTGCCAAATGCGGATCATGAGCCGTCTCCGGGAAAAGGAAGCGCGCCTTGTCGGCTGGCAGTATGCACTATCCATCGCTCGTTTTGAACGCAGATTTCAGACCACTTTCCTACTTTCCGCTTTCGCTCTGGTCATGGCAGGACACGATCAAGGCTGTCTGCCTCGACCGTGTATCGGTGCTGAGCGAATACGACGAGGAAGTACATTCTCCAAGCTGCAGCATGCGGCTTCCAAGCGTCATCGCGCTGAAGGAATATGTCCCGACAGCACGCAGACCGGCCTTTACCCGCTTCAATCTTTTCCTGCGGGACAATTTTTCCTGCCAGTATTGTAATGACCAGCTTCCCACTCACGATCTGACGTTCGATCATGTCATCCCGCGCAGCCGGGGAGGTCGGACAACGTGGGAAAATATCGTGACGGCGTGCAGCACCTGTAATCTGCTCAAGGGATCGCGGATGCCGCACGAGATCCGTATGTTCCCCCGCAGGCAGCCTGTCCAGCCATCTTCATGGGAATTGCAGGATAACGGGCGCGCCTTTCCGCCGAACTATCTGCACGATAGCTGGCGGGATTATCTCTACTGGGATGTCGAACTGGAAAGCTGAAACGGCTTATTTCTTGTAGCTGTAGCCGTATTCTTCCGCGAGCGCCTGCAGGTCTGGCGCATTGTGCAGTTCCAGCGGAATGGGCTTCGCGGTTGCTTCACCAAACATGAACCCGTGATTGGTCATACGCTGGCAGGTGTTGGCTGCCAGTGGGAATGACGAATGGACTGCACTGCCCAGTTGCTTGCGCAGGCAGGACACATCCGTATCGTTCCACATCCGTCCGGTCTCGGCGGCACAGCCCGAAAGGCAGAGAATTAAGCCCGGAACAAGCCACTTTCTGACGTTTCTGCGCAGGCTGGAACTGGTTGAAGACGCCACAGTCATTCCTCGTTCGTCTCGAATTCTGGTCGGGCAAGCCGGGCTTGCGTTCACGCCCATCGTCTCACGGCTTTTGCCATGACTGCCACCCTCAGGGAAGACGGCAGACGGCATTCCCCCCGCGTGCTGTCCGCATGACGCTATAGTTTCTTGCGACCGGAAGTCAGCCGACCACTTCAAAGCCTGCGGCTTCGATGGAAGGCGCGAAATTGCGTGGCCCCGTTTCCTTGGGGTCATACTCGATCTTAACGGTGCCTTTTTCCAGAGACGGCACGGCGGATTTCACACCGGGAATACCCTCCAGCGCACGTTTGACGGATGACACGCATCCCTCACAGGTCATGCCTTCCACCATGAGTGTCGTGGATTCCATGATTATTCTCCCTGAAAACTGGTGCTCGATCTTGCGATGAGCTTCCGGCAAGCATCCACAGACAGGGCGGCCTTGTCTACTCCTGAGCGCGACCCGTTATTCTGGATGGTCACTCTTCGGGGTGGGGAGCGGCTTCCAGCGGTTCAGCAACAATGCGCTGGTCACGACGGAAACGGAACTCATCGCCATGGCGGCACCCGAAAGCATGGGCGGCAGCACACCGAAGGCGGCGAGAGGAACGCCCAGTGCGTTGTAGATGCAGGCGAAAAAGAGATTCTGCCGTATCTTGCGTGATGTTGCCCGCGAGAGACTGACGGCGTCCACCAGCGCCAGAAGCCGGGACCGCATCAGCACGACATCCGCTGTTTCCAGCGCAACATCGGTGCCGCCGCCCATCGCGATGCCCACATCGGCGCTGGCAAGGGCTGGGGCGTCGTTGATGCCGTCGCCGACCATACCGATCAGCGTGCCGGGAGCAGCGTCAGTCCGTGCCTGTTTCACGGCGTCCGCCTTGTCGCCGGGGAGAACTTCGGCCCGTATATCGGCGATCCCCACGGCTTCCGCGACCCGGCATGCTGCGGCCTGTGTGTCGCCGGTCACCATGATCGGGCGAATACCATAGCGTTTTAGCAGGGAGATGGCCTGAGCCGCATCCGGACGGATGGTGTCGGCAACAGCGATCCAGCCCAGAAGCTGACCGCCTTTTTCCACGCCAATCAGCGTCTGTCCTGACATCATCGCGGCTTCGGCTTCACCGGAGGGGGCTATTCCGAGGAACCGGGCCGAACCCAGTCTGACCGTCTCACCTTGATGGACACCTTCCAGACCATGTCCGGCGACGGCCCTGTTTCCCTCAATTACATCCGGCGTAATCTGTTGAGCAGTGGCCGCTTCCCGCACGGCTCTGGCCAGAGGATGGGAGGAATCTCCCTCCAACCCTGCCGCCAGAGCGAGAAGTGAAATCTCTGTCGCGTTACCTTGCGGAAATACGCCTGACACCTGCGGTCGGCCTTCCGTCAGGGTGCCGGTCTTGTCCATCAGCAGGACGCCGATACGCCCCGTCTGTTCCAGCGCTTCGGCGGAGCGGAACAGCAGCCCCGCCGCCGCCCCACGACCAGCTCCCACCATGATCGCCGTCGGTGTGGCAAGGCCCAGCGCACAGGGACAGGCCACCACCAGCACGGCCACGGTGTTGATCAGACTGCGATCAAATGATCCGGTGAGAAGCCATCCGCCTGCCAGCGTCAGCAGGGCGATGACAAGAATGACCGGCACGAAAATGGCGGAAACCCGGTCAACCAGCCGTTCTATCGGCGCTTTCGAGCCCTCGGCCTCATCCACCATGCGGGTGATCCGCGCCAACGCCGTGTCCGCTCCGACCGCCGTGGCCCGAACCCGAAGCACCCCGGCACCGTTGATCGTGCCACCCCGAACCGGATCATTGGGACCGCGACCAACCGGGATGCTTTCTCCTGTCAACATCGCTTCATCGAGACTGGATTCTCCGGTCAGGATCACGCCGTCTGTCGGCACGGCCTCACCGGGGCGAATGACGAATACATCGCCGACAGCGAGAGACGCAGCCGGACGATCCTGCACACCCTGCGGCGTTTCGATATGCGCCGTGACCGGCTGGAGGTGGGCCAGTCGTTCCACGCCAGCCGCCGCCCGGTTGCGGGCTCCGGTCTCCATCAGTCGTCCTGCCGTGACCAATGTAAGAACTGTCGCGCCGGACTCGAACCAGACCTGCTCGGGCAGTCCGAACACCGTGATCACGGCGCTCGCGAACCACGCGACCGTTGTGCCGAGGGCGACGAGGACATCCATGTTAGCGCCACCGCCACGCAGCGCCGCCCAGGCGCCCCGGTAGAATTTCGCGCCGAGACCGAACTGGACCAGTGTTGCGAGCACAAGCTGTATCCATCGCGGCAACATGAGATGCATGCCGCCCACCATGTCCAGAAGCAGTGGCGCGGTCAGCAGAATGCCAGCGGCCAGTTCCAGTTGCAGACGACGTTTTTCCTGCTCGCGTCGCGCCTTGCGCGCCGTGTCGTCAGTTCCGGCGACTGTGGCGCTGAATCCGGCCTTTGTGACGGTGTTTATCAGATCATTGATCGACACAGCGCCCGGGATGAAGTCGATCTCGGCTTTTCTGGTCGCCAGATTGACATTGGCGGACACGCCTTCCTGACGTTCCAGAACCTTGGTGAGTCGGGCGCTGCAGGAGGCGCAGGTCATGCCCTCAATGGCGAGGGTGACGTGTTCCGGAACGACACTGAATCCGGCCCGAGCCACGGCGTCCGTGACATCTTTCAGAGCCGCGTGATCCGGGGCGAGTGTGATCGCTGCCTTGTGTGTTGCGAAGCTGACGTGAGCAGACACACCCGGCAGGCGGTTCAGGACCTTTTCCAGCCGTGCCGCGCAGGCCGCACAGGTCATGCCCTCCACCGGCAGGGCTAATACTGTGGGCATCGGTTCCAGTCTGTTTTTCGGGGTGTCTGCGGCATTGATCATATGTGTGTCCTCAGACTCATTCCTTTCGGAATGCAGACTGTCCGGCGGTCGTAAACCCGGTGTTAAGGGATATGGGGATTATAAACGCTCTGTTTCAATAAAACGGTAGTCTTATCCCGTGCGCTTTCACAGGGTCATTGTCTGGAATGCTGCATGAACAGTCAGACAGAATCTCTCGTCGATAAATCCGGTTGCACAACCGGGACAATGCGTTCCCGCCGGTTGTTCGGTCAGGTGCGGAGAGGGATTTCCGATCAGAAAGGGGTTGTCGCCCTTGAGTTTGCCCTCATCTGCCTGCCTCTTTTCGCTCTGATGCTGTCCACGCTGGTCATGAGCGTCGTCTATTTTACGCAAAGCGCACTCGACGCCGTTTCTGACCAGATGTCACGGGAAATTCTGACAGGACAGGCTCCGGCCTCGGGAAATGCGGGTGAATTCAAAAGTCAGGCCTGTGCGATTCTGCCGTCATATATGAGCTGTTCCAATCTTCTGGTGAATGTGAGGTCCGTCAGCAGTTTCGCGGACGCCAGCACGGCAGCGCCACAACTGTCGTTCGATTCCTCCGGAGCTGTGACAAACTCCATGAGTTATGACCCGGGCACCGCCGGCAGCGTCGTCGTGTTTGAGCTGATGTACATGCTGCCTGTCCTGAAATCTTTTGACGGGTTTGCCGCAGCAACGCTCACCAACGGATCGCGACTGATCATTTCAACGTCCGTGATCAAGGTGGAGCCGTCCTCGTGATGCTCCGCCCCACATTCCTTCGGGCGCGGGAGGGGGTCGCAGCCCTTGAATTCGCACTCATAGCGCCCATTCTGCTGATCATGCTGATTGGCGGCACAGCGCTGGAGGAGGCTATTGTGGTCTCGCGCAAGGTGACGGCCGCAGCCCATGCCCTTGCCGACGTGACGACGCAGTATACGTCAGTGGCGACGACGGATCTTTCCCTGGTTCTACAGGCATCCACGCTGGTGCTGGAGCCTTATCCTGTCACAACTGCCAAAATGACTGTCTCTGAAATCATGGTGGCGCCAAATGGAGGAACAGGCACCGTAGTGTGGAGTCAGGCTCTCAATACCGATCCTCGTGGTGTGGGGTCGACCGTTTCAATTCCAGCCAGTTCCACCAGTTCAACCTCCGATAATACATATCTGATTTTGGGAGAGGTTTCCTATAATTATACGCCCCGTGTCGCTAACAGCATCGTGCCGGGAATCACATTCTACCAGAGTCTTTTCATGGTCCCCCGGCGCTCTACCTCCATTCCGCTTGGATCGTCGTCCGGCTGATTGTTTTCGGAGAGAGGTCTATTCATGAAGCCGCAGATTTCAGAATGCGACGGACAAACCACAGGCAGACAGCAATAAAGACCATCAGTCCGGCAACACCGTTCCAGGGAGCGGAAAGTCCTCCACCAATCGCCAGCGCTCCATCGTTTCCTGTCAGCCCGGAAACGGCAGCAAGAGCAACACCGGTCAGGCTTTCTCCCACAATCAGTCCGGAAGCGACCATGGTGCCTTCGTCTGACTGTTCAGTCCGACGGGCAGCGATCTTTTTCACAACCCATCCGAGACAGGCTCCCACAGCGAGTGTCGTCGAGACGGAGGGCGGCAGATAGATGCCTATCCCGACGGCAAGCGGCGGTAGGGCTAGCCCACGAAAGCGCAGAAGCCGGTCAAGAAGCACCAGCGCCATACCGGTCACAGCACCGATCGAAAGCATGCTCCAGTCGAGATTCTGCCTGAAAATGCCAGAAGCGATCATGGTGACGATGGCAGGCTGAGGTGCTGCGAGAACATGTGTCGGGTCCATGTCCGCACGAGGCATCGCGCCGGTAAAGCCATAGGCCTGGTAAAGCAGGTTTAGAACGGGCGGTACGACCAATGCGCCTATGGCGCATCCCAGCAGGAGGACGCCTTCCTGTCGCCAGGGAGACGCGCCAACCAGTTGTCCGGTTTTCAGGTCCTGGAGATTGTCATTGGAGATGGAAGCAGCCGCCACGATGGCAGACAGAATGACCATCGCAAAGGCGATGGCCAGATGATGATCGTCAGCTGCAAAAACTGATGGAAGGAGCGCGAGATGCTCCATCAGCATGAGAAGCGAGCAGACCAGAACAGTCGCCAGCAGCACAATGCCGGAGATGGGTGAGGAGGAGGACCCGACCAACCCTGCCATGTAGCCGCAGGTCGCTGCCGTCAGAAAACCGAACACACCAAGAAAGGCCGTGCCGAACAGCGCAGGCACGACAAAATGTGAGGTAAAGGGATAAAGAAAGAGACTGAACAGCAGAAACAGGGCGACCGACAGTAGTGCGCCTGTGATCATGATTGTGCGCGGTGACAGATCTTTTCCAGTATCTGTGCCGATCGCAGTGCTGCCGAGCGCGCTTCTGATGCCCCGGAAAACCGGAAGCGCCAGTTCTCCAAGCGTCCACAGGGAAGCGGTTGCAATAGCGCCAGCGCCGATGAACCGGACCTTATGAACCCAGATCGATGTCGCAAACGATGCCGCGTCGAGATGGTCGGTATTGGGCGTGAGGGAGGTCAGCCAGGGAACAGCCACGATCCACGACAGCACGTAACCGAACAGCATCGCCAGTCCGCCAGCAGCGCCGACAAGATAACCTGCGCCAAGAAGCGCGAGTGAGAAGCCGGTGGACAGGCGGAAAACACCCGCTCCTACAATGAAGGTGGTAGTCGCGCTGTCGGCAAGAAGCCGCAGCCCTCCCGATGCAAAGGAAACCGCGCCGGATACGGCAGCGCCACTGATCAGGGCCGTCAGACCACGATGCGATGCTTCACCGGACGCGCTTTCATGGCCCGCGCGCAGGATTTCAGCGGCGGCGACCCCCTCGGGGTAGGGGAGAGGACTGTCGTTCACCAGCGCGCGACGCAACGGAATAGTGAACAGAACACCGGCCATCCCGCCCACAGCCGTCAGACCCGCCGTTTCCAGAAAAGGAAAATGGTTCCAGTGACCGATCAGGATCAGGGCAGGGAACACGGCGAAGACGGTCGAGATGGTCCCGGCTGCGGAAGCCTGACTCTGGACCATGTTGTTCTCAAGGAGGCTGCCACCGCCAAGCAGTCTCAGGACGGCCATGGAAATCACTGCGGCCGGGATCGAGGAGGCGAAAGTCAGTCCGATTTTCAGACCCAGATAGGTGTTGGAGGCAGTGAAGACGACGGTGATCAGGGCGCCGAGAACAAGGCCACGTACGGTCAGTTCGCGCGACGTATCGGAATGCGGCATCGGGCCTCCCAGCCAGACAGAAGGAAAGTCAGCGCCAGCGGGCACCCGTCCGCACGCAGCAACCACGCATTCGTGAGACAGCCTCATCATGGCGAAAAGACCCATCTATGGGAATGACCGATGGTTCTCAGCGAACGAAAATGCTTTCTGTGAGTTATCAATGAGATCATCTGATGTGTGTGACCCTCAGGTCAGAAACATCTGTGAGAATGGGAACGGGCGGGTAGGGGTGTTGATGTCTGGAATACGCACGCAGCAGGATGAGCAAAATGTTCGATTGAGAAATGGTCTGATACCAGCCCTTCTCCTGTGTCTGATGGCGCTGTTCATGATGTCTCCGGCATTTGCGGATGACGCTCCTGATCAGGATTCCCTCATCGCCGTTCCCGCGACAGTTGTTTCGGACAACGCCCTGAACAGTCTGGAAGCATCCATCCGGAATGTTTATCAGGCTCGAATTGATGTGAAGAAAGCAACCGGCATTCACAAGATCACTGTGAATGAACTGGCGCAGCAGGCAGCGGCGGATGAAGTCTCCGCGCAGGGCATGGTGTCCAAGCTCGAACCTTACGAGAAAACCTACAAGAATCTTCTGGATGTTCTCGGGACGGCCCCCGCAAAGGATATGCCGTCGGAACCAGCGTCAATCACCCGCCAACGCCAGATGATCCTGCAGGCCCAGGGTGACCTGCATAGCCGCCTCATGCGCGCGCGTCTTTATGCGCTGGAGGCGCATGCTCTTGCGGAAATCCTCAGTCAGAGGACGGATGCTGTGCAGCAGGCTTTGCTCCTCCAGAGTTTTGCTTCGCCTGTCACTCCGACATTCTGGCTGAATGTGTCGAATGAGTTTTCCGCGACGGAGCAGAGTCTTCTGACGCTCTATTCTGAAACACTCAGAACAGTGACACAGGATTTGCTGGGCTGGCGGATCGCCCGTCTGCTTGGGGCGCTTGTCGCCAGTGGCTGTCTGATCACGGCCCCTTTTTTTCTTTTGCGGCAGATTAGACGGGCAGCCGCCAGAGTATTGCCTGACGCAAGACTGCGGCGTGTCACGGCAGCTGCTGTTTTCGCGCCACTCTGCCTCCTGTGCGCCACGCTGTCCGCCGCTGCGTTGTGGCTCGGTCTTACTGGCGGAGACATGCCAGACGGAAGCGCTCTTGCCAGTATGGCGAGCAGGATCAGCACGCAGATACCACTGGTCGGTTTTATTCTGGGAGCAGGGTTCGCCACGCTTTCTCCCACCAACCCGGACTGGCGTGTGCTCCCGATCAGCGACAACGCGGCGAAGGCCTTGCGTTCGCATGTCGTCTGGTTCGCGCTGCTGATCTTCTTCCGTGGTGCATTGCGGTATTTCGATATGGAAGCCGGACTGGGCCAGACCACAGTGCAGTTGCTGGATGCCGGGTTTATTCTTCTCGCCGCTCCGCTGCTGCTGTCCATCCCGCTCCAGATCGAACGTCATCCGGCTCCGATCGCGGAAGGAGGCGTCGTACGACAGAGCATGCTGGGTCGGGTGACGCGGGTGCTGCTGTCCCTCGTGTCTGTGTTCAGCATCATCGCCATGCTGATCGGTTATATTCCGTTAGGCTATACGATCCTGTCCTGGGTCTGCTCCATGATCATCACGCTTTTTGGCCTCGCGCTGATCTATCTGCTGGTCAATGATTTCTCCAAAACGGAGTTGCTGAGCACCGGGCGTATCGGTCGCTATTTTGTATCCATGGGCGTGCCAGACCGGATTATTGATCAGATGATGACCGTGATGTCCGGTCTGTTCAGCGTCTTCCTGCTCTTCGTCGCGGTCGCAGTGGCGCAGTCCGGCGGCGATTTCGATTTCGATGTGATTTCCGGGAATATCGGCAAGGTCGTGCTGGGGCAGAGCATCGGCGGTGTCACGCTCTCGTTCGATGTTCTGCTGAAATGCCTCGTGATCCCGATCGCCGGGCATTATTTCATCAAGATCGTCAGACGCTGGCTGACAAAACGACTGTTTCCCACCACGACGCTGGACAAGGGTGGCCAGACGTCGATCCTTACGATCTTCACCTACGCTTCATGGATCGGGATCATTCTGATTGTCATGTCGTCCATCGGCGTGACGGTCAGCAGTATGACGTGGGTCGTCAGCGCCCTGTCGGTCGGTATCGGTTTTGGTCTTCAGTCAATCGTGCAGAATTTCGTGTCCGGCATCATTCTTCTGGCCGAACGGCCAGTCACCATAGGTGATCTGGTGGAGATCGGAGGCAAGACCGGCGACATTCGGCGCATCAGTGTCCGTTCGACAGATATAGGACTGTCTGACGGCTCGACCCTGATCGTGCCGAACTCGCAGTTCATTACCTCGTCTGTCAGAAACGCGACCTTTGGTCGCCCATCCGGCGCGATGTCCTTCACCATTGCATTCCCTCTTGGAACGGATCTGTCGAAGAGTATTCCCGTGATGGCCGAGGCACTGGAGAAGGTAGATGGGCTGCTGACAACACCACTTCCTTCCGTCACGATTGCCGATATCCAGTTTGACAGGGTGATCGTGAAGGTTTCGGGCAGGACGTCCTCACCCCGGAGTGTGGACGGTATTGCCAACAAGGCCCGACTGGCCGTCTGGGATGCGCTTGAGAAAAATGGAATAGTCGCCAGTAAGGAAAGCAGCGGCTAAGGTGTGCTCCAACTGGACATACAGTCCGGTTTTTCAGGGACAGACTATGACCAAGGCGACTGACTTCTGCGAAACACCGCGCTCCGGGGCGCGATTGCCCCGTGCGGTTGTAACCGGAGGATCAGGGGGAATCGGACATCTTGTTGTTCGTGATCTGCTCAGGTGTGGTTATGAAGTCGTGGCGCTAAGTCGCCGTGCGCCGCCGCTTTCTGATCCGCACCTGTTCCATATTGTCTGCGATCTGGCCGACACAAACGAGATCGAGCGTGCCGGTTCGGAAATCGTGAGGGTTAACGTGCCGATTGCCGCCCTTGTCCATTGTGCGGGAATCATTGAGCCGGGGGCCATTGAAGGGATGAAAGCGGATGCTCTTCAGAGACAACTCGCTGTCAATCTCACCGCTCCAATTTTCCTGACCTCTCTTCTGCTGCCGATTATGAAGCGCGGTGGGCATATCGCGTTCGTGAATTCGTTGGCGGCCGTTTACCCTCTTCCCGAGAGTTCTGTTTATGCTGCGGCAAAAGCGGCTCTGCGCAGTTTCGCTCTGGCGCTGACAATCGAGGTCAAGCCACGGAAAATTTCTGTATCATCGGTTTTCCCTGGTGCCGTGGACACGCCAATGCTGGAGCAGGAGATGCAAAGCGGCGGTTCTGTTCTGAACTTCGTCAATCCGCCAGCAACGCCGGAAAGCGTGGCGGCAACTGTCATCAAGGCGATTGGTCGCTCTCATGGCGGAGAGTATTTCCGGCCTGCGATTGACGGTGTGTTCGGTCGGATCTGCATGTGCTGGCCGGAATTGCTGCGCTTTGTGCTTCCTCTTTTCACATGGATTGGAAAAAGAGGCGTGAAAAAACATGCCCGGCTGAAAAAGAAGCTCTGAGCGCTCACTGGGCCGTGCTTTTTCTCTTCATGAAGAATATTTCATGACCGGACTTTAGAAGACGCCAAGAGGTGACAGATCAGTCCGCAGACTGCATGATCCCGCGCAGTTAGAGGCTATGGGATTGCAACTGCACAATGTTTTTCAGGACCTTCGGCTCATTTCGTCCACTCTTCTGCACTGCGCTGCTCGCTGGCACCATGCTCGGCGGCTGTTTGACGGAAGCCGGTATGGTGAGCGGGGGTGCGCTGTTTTCTCAGGCGCTCGCTCGTGAACCGGAGGCCGCCACCCGACAGGCGCCGTCTGTCACCAGAGCCACTCTGCCGAACGGTCTGCGCGTCGTCGTCGTGCAGGACAAATTGGCTCCGGTTGTTACGACTGAACTGAATTATCTGGTTGGTTCATCCGAAGCGCCCGCTGGCTTTCCCGGAACAGCTCATGCGCTGGAACACATGATGTTCCGCGGTAGCAAGGGCCTGGACAAGGACCAGCTTGCCGCTCTCGGTGCGCGCATCGGCGGCAGTTATAACGCTGACACGACGGAAGACGTCACGCAGTATTATTACACCGCGCCCGCCGAGGATCTGGATGTGCTATTGCGGATTGAGGCCCTGCGCATGAAGGGGCTGACCCTGTCCGAGGCAGACTGGGACAAGGAGCGTGGCGCGATCGAACAGGAAGTATCCCGCGACCTTTCCAGTCCGGCCTATCGCTACATTTCGCAGTTGCAGTCGATCCTGTTCAAGGGAACGCCATACGAGCATGACGCGCTGGGAACCCGTCCGTCCTTTGACAAGACGGATGCTGCGCTGCTCAGGAAGTTTTATGAGCAGTGGTATGCGCCGAATAACGCCATTCTCGTGATTGCGGGGGATGTCGATCCGGACGCGACGATTGCCAAAGTCCGGGATATTTTCGGGCCAATTCCCAGCAAGACATTGCCTGAACGCACTGCAATAAAGCCCGCACCGGCTCCCGCGCAGACCCTGACTTTCCCGACGGATTATCCGGTTGGTTTTGCGACGATCGCTTTCCCGATGCCGGGACAGAATGCGAAGGATTTCGCAGCGGCTGATATTCTCTCCGATGTGCTGGCAAGCCAGCGTGGCGCGCTCTACCAGTTGGTGCCTGCGGGCAAGGCGCTTTTTGCCGGATTTGAATTTGCGCCAAAGAAATCAGCAGGTTTCGGACTGGCGCTTGCGGCGTTCCCGAAGGGAGGCGATTCCAGCAAGGTCCTGACGGACGTTCGCACCATCCTGTCGGATATTCGCAAAAATGGTGTTCCAGCCGAACTTGTTGAAGCGGCGAAGACCAAGGAAATCGCTCAGCTCGGCTTCTCGGCCAACTCTGTGAGCGGTCTTGCCGAAAGCTGGTCGGAAGCGTTGGCTTTCAAAAATCTTCAGTCACCTGAAGATATGATCGCGGCCTATCGCGCTGTCACGCCGGAAGATGTCAACCGGATGGCCGCGCAACTTCTGGACCCGGATCGTGCCGTCACGGCTATCCTGACACCGGAAAACTCCGGCAAGCCGATCGAAGGCAAGGGATTTGGTGGCGCTGAATCGTTTGCCTCGGCTCCCGACAAACCGGTCAAACTGCCGGACTGGGCCGAAAAATCCTTGGCGCGTCTGGATATTCCGGAACCGGCCAAAGCACCCGTGGTGCAGACGCTTCCTAATGGTCTGACCCTGATCGTGCATCCGTCGCACGTCAGCCAGACAATCGAGGTTGCGGGTCTGATCCGTCATAATTCGGACCTTCAGGAGCCGAAAGGCAAGGAAGGGGTCTCTGACGTTACGGAGGAACTCTTCGGTTATGGCACCCAGAAGCATGACCGTCTGGCATTCCGCAAGGCGCTTGACGATGTGCCTGCGTGGGAGAGCGCCGGAGCGGAATTTTCGCTGCGTGTACCATCGAATAAATTCGAACAGGGTATGAGCCTGCTGGCGGAGAACGAGCTTCAGCCAGCCTTCCCGGATCAGGCGTTCCAGATTGTCCGCCAGCAGGCGGCGCAGGAGCAGGCAGGGCAGTTGCAGTCACCCGGCTATCTCTTCGGTCGCGCGATCATGGGTGCCGTTTCGCCGAAGGGTGATCCGAGCCTGCGTGAAGCCACACCGAAAACATTGATGGGTCTCTCGCTTAATGACGTGAAAGCCTATTACAGCGCTGTCTGGCGGCCGGACATGACGACCATTGTCGTGACCGGCGATATCACGCCGGGACAGGCGCGGACGGTCGTGGAGAAGGCATTCGGATCATGGAAGGCGACGGGGCCGAAACCTGTTGTTGATCTGCCGACGCGACCGGACAGCAAGACCTCGCGGTCCCATGTGCCGGACAAGAGCAACGTGCAGGATACGGTTGTCCTGCCGGAGAGCCTTGGACTGACACCAACCAATCCGGACCATTTCCTGCTGACACTTGGCAATGAAGTCTTGGGCGGTGGTTTCTCATCCCGTCTGTATCGCGATCTGCGTGTGAAAACGGGATATGTCTATTCCGTCAGCAGCAGCTTCGACTGGAGCCGTAACCGGGGAGCCTATTCGGTCTCTTACGGCGCTGATCCGGACAAGGTCGGCGATGCACGGAAAGCGGCGCTGCGGAACATTCATGCCATGCAGGTCTCGCCAGTGACCGATGACGAACTGATTGTCGCCAAATCCTCGCTTCTACGCGGCATTCCGCTGGGACGCGCCAGCCTCGGAGCGATTGCAGGTGAATATCTGCGCCTGATCGAACTCGGACTGCCTCTCGATACACCCGATATCGCGGCGCATGCCTATTACAAGGCGACGGCTGCCGATGTGCAGGCTGCTTTCAGCAAGTGGGTCCGGCCGGATGATCTGTCCGAGATTGTCAAAGGCCCACAGCCACGCTGGTAATTTCAGGAAAATGGCCCTGCTTCGCATTGAAGCAGGGCTTTTTGATTCGGGAGGAGATAAAAATGCGCAGACAGATTATTACGTGGTCAGTCATGGGACTGCTGGCTGGAACGGGCCTGAGCGTCACGCACACTCTACAGGCGCAACCTGCTTTCAAGGGCAGTCAGGTCAGAACATTGCCGATTGCAGCAGCGCTTTCTGACAGGGATCGTCCTGATTCTGATCGTGCACGGGACAAGATCCGCAAGCCGGGTGAATTGCTGGCGTTTGCCGGAATGGGACCGGGCATGAAAGTCGCCGACCTCATGCCGGGACAAGGCTATTTTACGCGTATTTTCAGTAATGTTGTCGGAAAGTCGGGGCATGTCTATGCGCTCGTTGCCGCAGAACGCGTTGCTGAGAAACCTGATGCTGCCGATGCCGTGAAGGCGATTGCCGCCGATCCCGCATTTTCCAATGTCTCGGTTCTGACGGAATCAATGCTGGCTCTGTCGCTTCCTGAACCTGTCGATATGGCTTGGACTTCTCAGAACTATCATGACGTTTACGGTCGTGGCGCTGATGCTGCTCTGGCTTTTGACCGGTCCGTGTTCAATCTTCTCCGGCCCGGTGGCGTGTATATGGTGATTGATCATGTGGCGACTTCCGGCAGCACTCCGGAGACAGCAAAAACATTGCATCGTATTGATCCTGTGCTGATCCGCGCACAGGTGGAAAAGGCAGGCTTTGTTTTTGAAAGTGAAAGTGGTGCACTGCGAAATGCACAGGATACGCATTCCGCCTCTGTCTTCGATGAGACCATAAAAGGCCTTACGGATCAGGTTGTTTACAAGTTTCGTAAACCTGCCAGATAAAGAGGCATTTTATAAAAAACCTGATCAGAGCGTAATATATGCCGACTGCATGACAATATCATGCTTTGATCGATTATGATCTGGCGTGTTGTTGTCTGATTTGAGCGGCACTTTCCTGACGTTTCAGGTCGCACTGTCCTTGTTCAGAAAAAGCTGGTCTGATTCTTCACTGTAATCAAACAGCTCCGCGTAGCGCGCCCAGGAGATAATGGTTTGCAGGGTCTGCTGGGCGTAAGCGGCTGACATGCTTTCGCCCAGTTCTTCCCGAAAACGATCCGCACCGACTGTATGGCTCGGACGTTCATCCAGCGCGGTACAGATGGTTTTGACCAAAGGTATGGCATTCAGCAGGGCGTGACGCAGGATTGTCTTGCGTTCGTCAAAGTCGCTTTCCGCAAAGCGCTGGGCTTCTTGTGTCAGCAGCAGGTCGCCGTCTTCAACTTCCGCCAGTTCGAGAATTTGCAGCGCCTCGACAAGAGGAAACAATTCGTCGAGTTCGAGGTGCGCTTTGGCGGCGAGAAGAGGAAGGTCGGCCCGACCATTTACCGGTGGTGCAGCCAAGGCTTCGATCAATCCCACCATACTCCCCACCGAAACTGCGGCGATTGGAAGATGCTGCGGTTGAACAGTCTGTACGACCGTCATATCGGGCAGATCGGCTTCCGAGATGACAGGCATGCGCCGTGTCATCAATGTGTAGATATGATCAACAATTTCCAGAAATGAAGGATCATCACGCAGGCGGGGATGGGCAAGAGGAACAATGACTTCATGCTCAATGCGGCCCGGGTTGGCCGCAAAGACAAGGATGCGGTCACACATCAGTACGGCTTCCTCGATACTGTGTGTCACCATCAGGATCGATTGCACCGGCAGTTTTTTCTCGCACCACAGTTCGACAAGATCCGTGCGAAGATTTTCTGCCGTCAGAACGTCAAGCGAGGAAAAAGGCTCATCCATCAGAAGAAGATCGGGATGAACAGCAAGCGCACGTGCCAGCCCGGCTCTTTGGGAAAGGCCGCCTGACAACTCGTGCGGCCATGCGTTTTCGTAACCGCCGAGACCGATCAGATCGATGGCTTCTTCTGCCCGTTGTTTTCTCTCTTTTCCTTTCATGCCGTCGGCTTCAAGAGCCAGCTCGACATTGTCCTGCAAATTCAGCCAGGGAAACAGGGAAGGGGACTGAAACACCATCGCCAGTCCGGCCACGGGACGTTTCAGCGGAGCGCCACGCCAGAGCACTGTGCCGCTGCTGGGAATGAGAAGGCCGGCCATGATGCGCAGCAGCATCGACTTCCCCGAGCCGGAGCGACCGAGAAGCCCGACAATTTCACCGGGTTTCACATCCAGAGAAACTCCGTCGAGGATCTGAACGTCTGTTGAGGAATCCCGATGATAGGATTGGCCCACGTCGCGCAACGATAACAGCGACGCACCAGATTGGGGTGCAGAGGAAGGTTTTTCTTCCAGAGAGGGCAGCGCGTCAGCGGAAAACATGGTGCCTATCCTGCACGTTGATGTCTGGAACTCATCTGACCGTAGCCTAACAAGTCATTGGGAGCTGAAAAACCCCGAATACAGGAAGAGCGCATGCTCACGACGTCTCCATCGTCTGTCCGGTCGTTCGGCGTCTGACGTAAAGACCCAGAGGTCTCCAGATCAGCGCTTCACTCCCCATGGCCAGCAGCGTCATGACCATGATGCCAAGCGAGGCCTGCGCCATGTCACCTCTGCTGGTAGCGTCGATGATGGCGCGACCGATCAGGCCGTGTTCGGAAATATGCGTGCCCCACAATGTCATGTCGGCAGCAATGACGGCGTTCCAGCCCCAGAAGAATGCCCTGTGGACGCCCTTGAGCCATGACTGGGCAAGACCGGGCAACAGGATGGTCTTCCATCTGAGCCAGCCCCGTATGCGATAGGCTCGCGTAACTTCTTGCAAATTCCGAGGGAAATCCTGAACGCCGATAAGCAGATGGAAGGCGAGGAAAAACGGCAGCCCGACAAACAGCAGAGGTGAGAAGGGAGATTCAGGTCCGACCAGAGCGACAACAAGTGGAAACAGCAGAACTGCTGGGAAAAGCGCCAAAAAACGGAAGGCCGGCATGAGTGTGTCAGCCCAGCGCTTCAGCCCAACAGCGATGGGAAGCAGAACAACGGAACAGATGCCGAGTGGCACAAGCAGGGTCAACATCTCGCCGATTCCGAGAAGTCCGGCTCGTAACCATTCGTCTGGATCAGGAAGACCATTGGGTGCAGCCTCACAGGCCAGAAGACCGGCAACCCCCAGAAGGGCAGGGATAATCAGCGCGATAATCCGTGGGGTTTTTTCGGGATCATCCAGAACGGTGGCCTTTGGTGCAGGGCCAAGTGGCAGATTGCCGACAATCCTCAGTAATCGCGACCCGTCGGTGAACATGCGTCCGAGCAGGGGAATATCCCCAAAGGCAGCAGATGTGGACCGTGTGGAAGACCCTTTGTCAAAACGCTGCCCCCATTTTCTCATGGGACGGACAATCAGAAAATCCGTTGCCATGACAAGGCATCCCGTGGCCAGAAGTGTCAGCGCGAAGGCTAAGGAAGCGTGGTTTCTTATGGAAGAGACCGCATAACCGCCCAGTCCCGGAGAGAGAGGCAACTGTTTCATGCCTGCATAGACTTCGGCGAAAGTCAGACCAAGCCAGACATTCGGCATGGCATGTCCGATACTGCGGACAACTGCGGGCAGACCAAACGGCGCGTAAAGTCTCCAGAAACGCGGCCACGGTCGAAGACCAAAGCTGTGGGCCGCCAGCACAAGGTGCGCTGGAACTTTCTGATGGGCACGGATGGCGGCGTCCATCATGGGAAAGGTGAGGGCGGCAAAGGCGGGAGCCCCAATCAGAATCTCGCCCGTGAGCGCATGTCCAGCCAACCAGCCATGAGCGCCGAAACAGACAGGCAGGGCGAGTACCATGAACGCCGGAATCGGAACGGCTTGCACGATCTCAAGAAGAGCAAGGGCGACTCGTCCGGGTTTTTCCCGTCCAAAGACCAGCGCTGCACCGGCAAGAGCGCATAGAAAGGATACGGCAAACCAGCATATGACTCGCGCAGCAGAGACCATCAGCGCGAAAGGCAAAGCAGTAAGCGGTAAAGCCTGCGTGGGCTGCGGCTGTGTCCCGGAAAAGACAATGCCGAACCATGACGTGGCGTTTGAGCCGAAGCCCAGCATGACGCCTACGACGCAGAGCATCGCCACAATCATCGTCAGACGGGGAGAGTCGTGGCTGATCCTTCTGCTGAGTCCAGCCGCATCGGCGAAAAAGGATGTGCTGCTCATCGGAACGTATGTCGTCCGGTGCGGCAGGGTCGTTTCATGTTTTTGTCAGGAAGAGTGCGTGCCTGTGCTGCCAAAACCACCAGTGCCACGTTCCGTCGAATCAAGGTCATCAACCTCATTCCATGCAACCCGAAAAACAGGAGCAACGACTGCCTGCGCGATCCGCATGCCCCGCTCCACCGTAAAGGCTTCCTGTCCGGTGTTCATCAGAATAACGCATAATTCACCACGATAATCTTCGTCTATCGTGCCGGGTGAATTCGGCAGGGTGATGCCATGCTTCAGGGCAAGGCCGGATCTTGGCCGGATCTGCAGTTCGTATCCAGCGGGCAGGGCGATACAGAGTCCTGTTGGAACCAGGGTCCGTTCCCCGGGAGGCACCGTGACCGTGCTGTCGACAGCGGCGAGAAGATCCATGCCCGCGGCACCGGCGGTGGCATAGGATGGAAGGGGAAGCCCTTCCGAGCGGGGCAGGCGCCGGACGGCGACCTGAACAACTGGTGCATTCACAAAAAGAGATCCGTTTCCGAGAGTGATGGAGAAGAAAGCGTCATTGGCGGCCTTCTTTTGCGGTTGCAAGAGCAGGCGCTCCAAAACGCAAGGCGATGCGGCGGGCCAGATTGAGAGCGAGAGTCGTTTTGGCCATCAGAGGCCAATGCTCCACACCATCTTCAGTGATCAGGATCACCTTGTTTTCCGTGCCACCCATGACATTCGTGCCGGTCGAGACGTCATTGGCGACGATCCAGTCACAGCCTTTGCGCTGACGCTTGGCGATGGCGTTAGCCTCGACATCATCGGTCTCGGCGGCAAAGCCCACCACCAGCGTGGGGCGCATTGGACCCGGTCTGGAGATACGGGCGAGGATATCCGGATTCGCCTCGAGGACGAGAGAGGGAGGAGGAGACCCCGCCTGCTTCTTGATCTTGGATGAGACCGGATCAGCCACGCGCCAGTCCGCCACAGCCGCCGTGCAGACAGCGATGTCAGCCGGAAGTGAGCTCATGACGGCTGCTTCCATCTCCTGTGCCGTCTCGACCCGGATCAGGGAAACGCTGGACGGTGCAAGCAGGGAGGTGGGGCCGCTGATCAGTGTCACCTGTGCGCCCAGATCAGCGAGCGCGCTCGCAATGGCGTAGCCTTGCAGGCCGGATGAGCGGTTGCCGAGATAGCGCACCGGATCAATCGGCTCATGGGTCGGCCCGGCCGTCACCAGTGCATGTTTACCGATGAGAGGGCGCCAGTGAGAGGAAGTTTCCGGGGAGGCGTTCTGTTCGCAGTGAGACACAGACCCATTGCGCAGGCTGACAGCAGAGGTGCTGTGTACCTGAGAAGACACGGTCTGATAATGACTCGGGACAGAGGCAGACGAGTGCTCGTCGGAGTTGACGCAAGAATCCTTGTCGAGGTGAGTAAGGATGGCGTCAAGCAGCACCTCCGGCTCGACCAATCGACCGGGACCGTATTCGCCGCATGCCATTTCGCCCTCATCAGGACCGACGACGATCACACCACGCTGGCGCAGTGTGTTCATGTTTGCACGCGTCGCAGGATGCTCCCACATGCGTACGTTCATGGCCGGAGCTACCATCACAGGCGTATCGGTGGCCAGCAGCAGCGTGCTGGCCAGATCGTCAGCCAGACCGGACACCATCTTGGCCAGGATGTTGGCCGTGGCCGGTGCGACAACCACAAGATCCGCCGAGCGGGAGAGGGCGATGTGCCCCATTTCCTGCTCATCGGTCAGGGAGAACAGATCCTGATGGACGGGTTCGCCACTGAGCGCCTGTAGCGACAGCGGTGTAACAAATTCACTCGCAGCGCACGTGAGGACGCATCGGACCCCAATTCCGGCCTTTTTCAGAAGGCGAACCAGTTCGAGCGCCTTGTAAGCTGCAATGCCGCCGCTGACGATGAGCAGAACCCGTCTGGACGGCTGCGTCTGTGTCGTCGCGGCAGCCATGGATCAGAGCCTCCAGCCGGAATGGATTGCAGCGATACCCCCGGACAGCGACTGGTAGCGGACATGGGAGAATCCAGCCTCACGGAACATATCCGCGAGCGTTTCCTGATCGGGGAACATGCGGATGCTCTCGGCCAGATACTGGTAGCTGTCACGATCCTTGGCGATGAGAGAGCCCATCGTCGGAAGAACCTTGAACGACCATGCATCGTAAATTGGCGCCAGAGCGGCCACCTGCACGCGGGAGAATTCGAGGCAGAGGAAACGACCGCCCGGCTTCAGCACTCGGCGGGCCTCCTTCAGAACGGCCAGCTTGTCCGTGCAGTTGCGCAGTCCGAATGAGATGGTCACACGATCCATGCAGCGGTCGGGAAGCGGGATCTGTTCGGCGTCGACCACGCAGAAGGACAGGTCCGACACATAGCCACGCGAGATGGCGCGGTCGCGGCCAACCGACAGCATATTGGCGTTGATGTCCGTCATGATCACCGGTCCGCCGCCACCTGCAAGCCAGCCGAACGTCACGTCACCAGTGCCGCCTGCGAGATCGAGCAGCTTCAGGCCGGGCTGCGGTGCAAGCTCGGCGTTGAAAATCCGTTTCCAGACTCGATGAATCCCCAGAGACATGAGGTCGTTCATCACATCATAGCGACTCGCGACACTGTCGAAGACCGCACGGACGAGAGGTTTCTTCTCTTCCCTGGGCACAGCGCGGAAGCCGAAATCGGCGGTGTCGTCGGCAGCAGTCCCAGGGGCAGTCCCGGTGGAATGCGGCGCGGCATGGAGGTTATGGGGGGCATTGTCGGTCATGGCTGCACTCTATAGCGTGTTTAGCGTCATGCCAGAACTCCCCGAAGTAGAAACCGTGATGCGTGGAATGATGGGACGCCTTCTTGGCGAACGTATCCACGCCATCGTCGTGCGTCGTCCAGACCTCCGTTGGCCTCTGCCGCCGGGGCTTGGTCAGGCCCTTAAAGGCCGGACGATCGAGAGTTTTCGTCGGCGAGGGAAATATATTTTCATCCGTGTTTCCGGCGGCCAGTCGGTTCTGCTGCATCTCGGCATGTCCGGTCGGGTGATGCTGGATGACGCCGATTCAACGCTGGAAGTGGGGGAAGGCAAGCTGCGTCACGAGCATGTCGCCTTCACTACAGAGGGTGGTCAGCGGTTCGGGCTGGTTGATCCGCGTCGGTTCGGGGCGCTCGATCTTGTCGAGACGGAGGCTGAGGACCAGCATCCTCTGGTTGCGGCCATGGGGCCGGAACCATTCGATCCCGCTTTCACTGCTGATACGCTTCTGAAGGCGTTCGCTGGACGACGCAGCCCGGTGAAAGTGATGCTACTGGATCAGCGGATCGTGGCCGGTCTGGGTAATATCTATGTGTGCGAAGCCCTGTTCCGTGCGCGCATTCACCCGGAAACGCCTGCGGGTCTGTTGGGGCGTCCCGCGCTGAAACGGCTCGTGGTCGCCATTCGGGCCGTGTTGCAGGAAGCGATCGACGCGGGTGGCTCCAGTCTGCGGGATTATGTCCAGCCGGATGGTGAACTCGGCTATTTTCAGCATGCCTGGCGTGTTTACGGACGGGCCGGACAGCCATGCCCTGCTTGCAAGGGCGACCCGGGATGTCCGGGCGTGGCGCAGATCACGCAGGCCGGACGCTCCACGTTTTTTTGTCCACAACACCAGCCTGCTGTGGATAACGGGCCTGCGGTGAGTGTGGATACAGGCCACAGGCAGGGCAGAATCTCGCGGAAAAGCAAGAACTCTGCTTGACGCGCGGCCTTTCGTTGGCTTAGAGAACCGCACCTAATTCAGCGCGACCGCTTTCGGGTGGAGCGCGTGTAACCATATCGACTTCTGGATCAGATAGACACAATGGCGAATATCGCATCTGCCCGTAAGCGCATCCGTCAGACGGAACGCCGCACTGCCCGTAACACCGCTCGCATGTCCCGCATGCGCACCTTCATCAAGAAGGTCGAGATGGCCATTGCAAGCGGCAACAAGGAAGAGGCAACGGCAGCCCTGAAGGTCGCCCAGCCGGAAATCCAGCGCGCAGCAACCAAGGGCGTGGTGCACCACAACCTTGTGGCTCGCAAGATTTCCCGTCTGTCTGCTCGCATCAAGGCGATCGCAGCAGCCTGAAGAAGCAGCACGAACTGTTTTCCTAAAACAGTCTGCTCTTCTTCCGGCATCTGTGATGCCCAAGAAATAAGCCGGATTTCCGTATGAGGAATCCGGCTTATTTTTGCTCTATGGGCAAGGCCTCTCCTGCCGTCAGGCAAGAGATGGTTTCAGAATAAATGATGATTTTTCGGGAAGGTTTGCAGGCATAAATGCGTTGCTTTCACAGGTGCATTTGCCTAGTCTGACAACTTCGTTGGGACCGTGAATACATGTCCTTCTCTGGCGACAGAGAGGCTTGTTTCC